>NZ_JAVLSB010000047.1:0-311083 GCF_031583775.1 Pseudomonas rhizozeae | reverse complement strand
GGTTACTTTAAGAAGTTTCAAAGTTTCCCCTGCAACTTCAACCACTTGCGCTTTCGATCTCTCGTTAGCGGGAGGCGAATTCTACAGCGTTACTCGCTGCTGTCAACACCTCTTTTACAGCGCTTCGATCGAGTAGATCGAATCGTTAACAAGGCTCAAACCCACCGCCTTATCAACTCCTTCCAGGCTTCCATGAACTGAAGCCAGTTACAACCTAAAATCGTTTAACTCATTGAAACTCAAGGAGTTTTCCGTTTCGACTGCGCCGGAAGTGGGGCGAATTATAGACCTCCAGGATTTGCCGTCAACCCCTATTTCACGCTTTTGTCGCCGGTGATTGCTTTTTCGTGATTAAACGCGGAATTCGCCGGCTAACAGGCGGGATCCGCAGCAGCATTAACAGCGCACCTATAGAAGCATAGATCGCCCACTCCTTCAGATCCGCCCGCACAATCCACAACATATGCAGTAAACCCAAGCCCAATATCACGTAGGCCAAGCGATGCAGCTTCTTCCAACGCGCACCCAAGCGCCGTTGACTGTAGCGATTGGATGTCACCGCCAGCGCCAGCAAACACAGGAACGCAAGGGCTCCGACAATAATGTAAGGCCGCTTACGCAACTCAACGCCCAACTGCGACCAATCGAAGCCGAGGATAAACGCCGCATAAGCGCAGAGATGAAGGGTCACATGAGCAAAACACCACAACCCCAACTGACGCCGAACCGCGATCCACCCCGCCCAGCCCGTCAGTTTCTGCAGCGGCGTCATGCTCAAGGTAATCAGCAACAGAATCAGCGTTCCAAGCCCAAGCCGATCCACCAGCACCTTACCAGGATCCGGCCCCAGCACGTCCGCCCAAGCCTGATACACCCAAAGCAAAGGCCAAACCGCTGTGACTATAAAGACGGCAACACGCCAAACGGGGAAGCGCATCAGTAGTTCTTCCTCAGATCGAGACCTGTATAGAGAGAAGCAACTTCATCCGAGTATCCGTTGAACATCTGTGTATCACGGACATTCGGTTTGAACAGGCCACTCGGCAGCCGTCGCTCCCGTGCCTGGGTCCAACGGGGATGGTCGACCGTTGGGTTCACATTGGCGTAGAAGCCATACTCGTCCGCCGCAATGCTCTGCCAGGTGGTCTTCGGTTGCTCACTGACCAGGCTGATACGCACGATGGATTTGACGCTCTTGAAGCCATACTTCCAAGGCACCACCAGACGTAACGGCGCGCCGTTTTGATTCGGCAGCTCCCGTCCGTACATGCCCACCGCAAGAATTGCCAACGGATTCATCGCCTCATCCAATCGCAGCCCCTCGACATAAGGCCAGTCGATCAGGGCAAACCCCGAGCGCTGCCCCGGCATGCTTTGGGGATCCTGCAGTGTTTCGAAACGGATGAATTTGGCCTTGGACGTCGGCTCCACCTCCTTGAGCAGGGCCGAGATTGGAAAGCCGATCCACGGAATGACCATCGACCAGGCTTCGACGCAGCGCAGCCGATAGATGCGCTCCTCCAACTGATAGGGCCTCATGAAGTCTTCGAGTGCATAGCGCCCGGGCTTACCAACCTCGCCGTCCACCACAACGCTCCAGGGTTCAGTTTTCAGCGAGCCCGCATTAGCTGCCGGGTCACCTTTGTCCGTACCGAACTCATAGAAGTTGTTGTAGTGCGTGGCGTCCTTGAACGGCGTGATCGCCTCATCCTTGACGTTGACCGCGCCCCATTTGGTTGAAGGCAGCTTCTCGGCAAACCAAGCCGGCGCCTTGCCGGGTTCGACGTCAGGATAATGCGCAGCTTCTTGCGCGCCGACCCAACGGGGAAGACCGGCGACGGCCAAACCGGCGGCGGCCGCACCGAGCACTTTACGACGGGAGAGATAGAAAGCTTCAGGCGTGACGTCCGACTCTTGGCAGTCGGACGCTTTGGGGACTTTGATCAGCATGGCAACTCCGCAGCGTTGGAAACAGATGCACCAATAGACTGCGGAGTATGAGGGAAATTACATCACTCGGCGCTTTTGCGACGACGAAGATGCAACAAATACTGGACCGGGCCGGACGCCGCGTAGGCGAGGAACACCAGCAGCAGAATGCGCGGCGGATCGCTGAAGACCACGGCGAACACCAGCACCACCGCCAATATCGCCACGAACGGTACGCGCCCCTTCAAGTCCAGCTCTTTGAAGCTGTTGTACTTGATATTGCTGACCATCAGCATGCCCGCCGCGGCCACCATCAGCGCCACCAGAAAGGACATCTTCGAGCCCTGAATTCCGAAATCGCTGAACGCCCAGACAATACCGGCCACCACACCGGCAGCCGCCGGGCTCGCCAGGCCGATGAAGTAGCGTTTGTCTGCGGTGCCGACCTGGGTATTGAAACGCGCCAGCCGCAATGCCGCGCCGGCAACGTAAATGAAGGCGACCATCCAGCCGACCTTGCCCATATCCCCCAGTGCCCAGCCAAATGCGAGCAATGCTGGCGCGACGCCGAAAGCGACCATGTCCGACAGCGAGTCGTACTCGGCGCCAAACGCGCTCTGGGTGTTGGTCATGCGCGCCACCCGGCCATCGAGGCCGTCGAGCACCATGGCGACGAAAATCGCAATGGCGGCGAACGCGAAATACTTGCTGGCATTGGCCGAGTCACCGGCGCTTAACGCCGCCTGTGCGCTCATGGAATTGATGATGGAATAGAACCCCGCGAAGAGGTTCGCGGTGGTAAACAGATTCGGCAGAAGATAGATCCCACGATGTCGGACTTTACGGCCTTCAGCGTCGTGCCCTTCTTCGATGTGTTCATCGATGGGCAGCAGGCTTTCGGCGTCAGAAGCCTGATGTGGCTCTTCGGGACGTTCGCTCATGGACATTACCTTACAACGGTGTGGAAAAATTTCGACAGGAGCCGGCGGCGGCGGTTCGCCCGGCAAACGATGCAGCTTTATACCAGAAGCCGCTGCCCAAACGAAAAAACGCGGCCTAGGCCGCGTTTTCCGTACAAGTGCGCGACTTAGTTTTTAGCTTTGTCGACGATCTTGTTGGCACCGATCCACGGCATCATGGAGCGCAATTGCTCACCGATGATCTCGATACCGTGGGCGGCGTTGTTACGACGCTTGGCGGTCATCGAAGGATAGCCGGTCGCACCTTCACTGATGAACATCTTGGCGTATTCGCCGTCCTGAATACGTTTCAGGGCGTTGCGCATCGCCTGACGGGATTCGGCGTTGATCACTTCCGGGCCGGTCACGTACTCGCCGTATTCAGCGTTATTGGAGATCGAGTAGTTCATGTTGGCGATACCGCCTTCGTACATGAGGTCAACGATCAGCTTCAGTTCGTGCAGGCATTCGAAGTAGGCCATTTCCGGGGCGTAGCCCGCCTCAACCAGCGTTTCGAAACCGGCTTTCACCAGCTCAACGGTACCGCCGCACAGAACGGCTTGCTCGCCGAACAGGTCGGTTTCAGTCTCGTCCTTGAAAGTGGTTTCGATGATCCCGGTACGACCGCCACCCACACCAGCGGCGTAGGACAGTGCAACGTTCTTGGCATTGCCCGACGCATCCTGGTAGATCGCGATCAGGTCAGGGATACCACCGCCTTTGACGAACTCGGAGCGCACGGTGTGGCCCGGCGCTTTCGGCGCGATCATGATCACGTCGAGGTCGGCGCGTGGTACAACCTGGTTGTAGTGGATCGCGAAGCCGTGGGAGAAGGCCAGTGTGGCGCCTTTCTTGATGTTCGGCTCGATTTCGTTCTTGTACAGCGCGGACTGGAACTCGTCCGGGGTCAGGATCATGACCAGGTCGGCAGCGGCAACAGCGGACGCCACATCAGTCACTTTCAGGCCATGAGCTTCAGCCTTGGCCACGGTGGCCGAACCTTTACGCAGGCCAACGGTAACGTCAACGCCGGAGTCTTTCAGGTTGCACGCCTGCGCGTGGCCCTGGGAGCCGTAACCGATGATGGCGACTTTCTTGCCCTGGATGATCGACAGGTCGCAGTCTTTATCGTAGAAAACTTTCATGAATTTCCTCTCTATATCCTGGCCGTTCAGGCCAATCGCTAATTTGGTTTAGATGCTGAGTACTTTGTCGCCGCGGGCAATGCCGGTGACGCCACTTCGCACGGTTTCAAGAATCGAGGCCGTACCGATCGATTGAATAAAGCTGTCGAGCTTGTCGCTGGTACCGGTCAGTTGAACGGTATAAACGCTGGCGCTGACATCGACGATCTGCCCACGATAAATATCGGTAGTACGCTTGATCTCGGCGCGCTGGGCGCCGGTGGCCTTGACCTTGACCAGCATCAGTTCGCGCTCGATGTGAGCACTCTCCGACAGGTCAACCAGTTTGACCACTTCGATCAGTTTGTTGAGGTTCTTGGTGATCTGCTCGATGACTTCATCGTGCCCTACGGTGGTCAGCGTCAGACGCGACAGGGTCGGGTCTTCGGTTGGTGCCACGGTCAGGCTTT
Organism: Pseudomonas rhizozeae; assembly: GCF_031583775.1. Lineage (NCBI taxonomy): Bacteria > Pseudomonadati > Pseudomonadota > Gammaproteobacteria > Pseudomonadales > Pseudomonadaceae > Pseudomonas > Pseudomonas rhizozeae. The sequence continues at coordinate 306,601 of NZ_JAVLSB010000047.1, read as the reverse complement.
CGATGTTGTAGTTACGCTGCGAAAACAGCCCGACTACACGAGACAGAGCGCCCGGTTCGTTTTCCAGAAGCAGGGAAATAATATGCCGCATGATTAAGTACGCTCCGTCTTGCTGAGCCACATATCGCGCATGGAGCCGTCTTTGATCTGCATCGGGTAGACGTGCTCACCGGCGTCGACCTTGATGTCAATGAACACCAGGCGATCCTTCATGGCGAACGCTTCTTCCATCATCGGCTTCAAATCCTTCAGATCCGTGATGCGCATGCCCACGTGCCCGTAGGCCTCGGCCAGCTTGACGAAGTCCGGCAGCGACTCCATGTAGGAATGCGAGTGCCGAGCACCGTAGCTCATGTCCTGCCACTGACGGACCATGCCGAGCACGCCGTTGTTGAGCAGGATGATCTTCACCGGCAAATCGTGCTGCAGACAGGTCGACAGCTCCTGGATGTTCATTTGGATGCTGCCTTCGCCGGTTACGCAGGCGACGTCAGCGTCCGGGAAGGACAGTTTCACACCCATGGCCGCCGGGAAACCGAAGCCCATCGTGCCCAGGCCACCGGAGTTGATCCAGCGGTTGGGCTTGTTGAAGCGGTAGTACTGCGCCGCGAACATCTGGTGCTGACCCACATCCGACGCGACGTAGGCATCGCCCTTGGTCACTTCGTGCAGGGTTTCGATCACGGTTTGTGGCTTGATGATGCTGCCGTCACCCTTGTTGTAAGGGAACATGTCGCGGCCACCGCGCCACTCTTCGACTTGCTTCCACCAGGAAGCGACAGACTCCTTGTTAGGGGTTTCGCCGATTTCCTTGAAGGTCGCGACCATCTCGGTCAAGACACTTTCCACCGGGCCAACGATTGGAACGTCGGCCTTGATGGTCTTGGAGATTGAAGCCGGGTCGATATCGACGTGGATGATCTTGGCGCTTGGGCAGAATTTTGATGCGCCGTTGATAACGCGGTCGTCGAAACGCGCGCCGACTGCCAGGATCACGTCCGCGTGGTGCATGGCCAGGTTGGCGGTGTAGCTGCCGTGCATGCCAAGCATGCCGAGGAACTGGCGATCGCTGCCCGGATAAGCGCCGAGGCCCATCAGGGTGTTGGTCACCGGCGCGTTCAGCAGTTGCGCCAACTCGGTCAATGCCGCCGAACCGTTACCGAGGATCACGCCGCCGCCGGCATAAACAATTGGCCGCTTCGCCGCCAACAGCATTTCCACGGCTTTGCGGATCTGGCCGGAGTGGCCACGGACCGCCGGGCTGTAGGATCGCAGCTTGGCTTTTTTCGGGAAAACGTATTCGAACTTCTCGGCCGGGTTGGTCATGTCTTTCGGGATATCGACCACGACTGGCCCCGGACGACCGGACTGCGCCAGATAGAAGGCCTTCTTCATGATTTCCGGGATTTCCGACGCATGCTTGATCATGAAGCTGTGTTTCACGATCGGCCGGGAGATACCGATCATGTCGGTTTCCTGGAACGCATCAGTGCCGACCATGGTGCTAGGCACCTGAGCGGTCAGGATCACCATCGGAATCGAGTCCATGTACGCGGTGGCGATACCGGTAATGACGTTGGTGGCCCCGGGACCGGAAGTCACCAGTACCACGCCGGCCTTGCCGGTGGCGCGCGCATAGCCATCCGCCATGTGAGTGGCAGCCTGCTCGTGACGGACCAGAATATGTTGAACAGCCGGCTCTTTGAACAATGCATCGTAGATATGCAATGCGGCACCGCCAGGGTACCCATAGATGTATTTGACGCCTTCGTCGCGCAAAAAGCGGACGAGCATCTCACCGCCAGATAAAAGCTCCACGTTGTTCACCTCTAAAACGCCAGAATACCGTCCACATAGCAGTGGGACGGGTCTTAATAGGTTTACTTCTCGGCAGAGCATGAGCGACGGTGGTCGCCGACTACGTCAGCACTGACTGAGCAAGTATTGGGATCGTCCCAAGTGTTGCGGGCCTTTCCCACCCAGCGCGAGGTAACGCGTTGCGGGTGTAACAGGTCGGCGCGGATGTGCGCCTCATGATCTGCCGAGTGGGCCTGCTTCTGGCAGTCCCTCTACAGCGGACTTTGGATTCTTCTGTTTCGCCCTCTGCAAGTCAAGTCGTCTATGTGCTTTATTCGAAGTAAGCGCATGAGAACGCAAGAAAAAACCCGGAAACCGCGAGTGTGTTAGCTTCAATTGCGCACTTACCGCAAGGAAACGCCATGCGAACGATGTTGTTTATAGCCAGTTTGTCGGTCAGCCTGAGCAGCGCCTGCCTGGCCGCCCCCATTTATAAGTGGGTCGATGCGCAGGGTGTCACGCATTTCGACGCCCAACCTCCGCAAGACCAGCCGGCCACCACTGTCATCACCGCGCCCTCGCCGCCCGCCAAGGCTCCACCGCCGCGCGCCAGCAAGGTGATCGGTGATCAGCAAGCGATCGACCAACAGGTCAAGAAAGAGGTCGCTCAACAGCAGGAGCAACTCAAGGTGTTTTGCCAGCAGGCGCGGACCAACCTCGCTCAGTTGCGTAACAACCCGAGATTGCGCGAAGAAACTGAAGGATCAATGCGTCGCCTGACAGAAGAAGACCGCCAGGCGCGCATCGTCGAGACCGAACAGCAGATTGCCGATAACTGCCAGTGAACGCTGGCAGTCATCGGCCTAGCGGGACTCGGTGATCAGCAGATCGAACTCTTTGAGCAGGACTTGGAGCTGCCGATCCTTGCCCTGGACACTGCGTCCGGCGAAAACCATCTCGGCCATTTCCTGAATGCCCGAGGCGTTGGGCAATGGCAGGTCCTGTTCGAGGATCATCTTCATCCGTGGCAGGAAAATCCATTGCAGCCATTGCTCGAAGTCCAGCGTATCGACCGAGAACGGCTCAACACTGGACAAGGCCTCGGCGCTCGGCGGCACGTCGTCCCACCAGCCTTGCACCCGCAGTTCGCGTTCGATCAGCAGCAACTGCTCAGCGATTTTCGGAAAACGTGCATCCATCACAGCGCAACCTTGGCCTTTTGTCGGGCCAGCGCCGCGCCAGCCGGGTCGCCCTGTTTCTCTCGGGCCTGGGCGATCAATTCCCACAAACTGGCCTGCAGATCCGGGCGGCCGTTGGCCATGGTCAGGCCGCGGCGGGCAAATTGCTCGGCTTGCGGGGCATCGCCCTGCGCCATGCGCACCTGAGCGAGGCGATACAGCACTTGCGGTTCACGCGGGGCAACACGTTGCGCGCGCTCGAGACTGGAAGACGCACCGTTCAAGTCGCCACCGGCCTGTTGTTGCTGCGCGGTGGTCAGCAGCGCCAGCACCGGGCCATCCAGCTGTTCATCGGCCGACAAACCGCCGGAACGCGCAGCGGACGGAATGCCGCTAGGGGTCGACGGCACGCTGTAGCTGCCCTGGTTGATCGGCGCCGACTGCACGGGCGCGGCATCGTAGGCGCCGGCGGAAATCGGTGCCGAGGATGGACCAGGCACGATCGGCGAGCTGCTGATCGGCGCGGACGTGGTTGCCCCGCCGCCCGGCACCATCACCACCACACCGGTGTCACCCTGAGGAATTTCCTGGGCCTGGGCCTGCACCGGACGCTTGACGGTGGTCTGGCGGAAGCCGCCGTTGGCCGACACGCGTTCGCTGTTGGACACAGCCGTGCCGGAATCCTGCACGGGGATAGAACCACGCTGCACGGAGGAGCAACCGCTGAGCAAAGCCAGAGCGGTGACAGTCACCGCTGGAATCAACCACTTGTTCACTTGAAACCCTCTTTGCTTAATTCATCCAGCCCTTGACCCAATCCATCACCGATTCGCCAGAGGCAGGGCTTTCGCCACCGCACGCGGCGCCGGGAGGCGGTTCACTGCCGCGAATATACGGCATCTGCACTGCACCTGGGCAGTTGGCGTCGGAACCTTGCCCGGTACGCGAATCGACCCAGGCCTGGACGATGTTATCCGGTTGCGGCATGTCCAGCGGCAACGGGTCGGCCTTGCGCATGAAACTGGTCCAGACCTGCAAGGCACCGGTGGCGCCGGTGAACGGCGTCTTGCCGTTGTCGTCGCGACCGAGCCACACCACCGCCAGCAGATCCTGGCTGAAACCGGCAAACCAGCTGTCACGGGAATCGTTACTGGTGCCTGTCTTGCCGGCCAGCGTCAGGGTTTTCGGCAACACGTTATAGACCGAGCTGCCGGTGCCTTCACGCATGACCCGCTGCATGGCGCTCTGGATCAGATAAATGGACGCCGGATCAAAACGCTGTTGAATCTGAAACGGATAGCGTTTGAGCGGCTCGCCCTCCGCGGTCAGCACGCTGCGAATCCCGCGCATCGGCGTGTTGAAACCACCGTTGGCCAGGGTCTGGTACATGGTCGCCACTTCGATCGGCGTCATGCCACCGGCGCCCAGCAGCATTGAGGGGAAGGCCGGGAATTCACGGGTGATGCCCAGTCGACCGAGAGTCTTGAGCACGTTCGGCACTCCGACCTCCAGACCGAGCCGGGCGGTCGACAAGTTGTAGGAGTGCGCCAGGCCCTGATAGAGGAACACCGTGCCGTGGGAGCGGCGATCATAGTTCTGCGGTTTCCACACCTGGCCGTCGGCGCCCTTCACCGAAAAGGATTCGTCCGACAACCAACTGGTCAAACTGTACTGGCTCGGTTTCTCCAGCGCTGTCAGATAAACCGCCGGTTTGATCAGCGAGCCGATTGGCCGCACCGCATCCAGCGCCCGGTTGAACCCGGCGAAACTGGCCTGGCGACTGCCGATCATGGCCTGAACTTCCCCGGTTTCCGGGTTAGTGACCACCATCGCCGCTTCCACATCGTCCGAACCTTTGCGGCCGGCCAGGCGTTTAAACGTATCGTTGACCGAGGCTTCAGCCTTCATCTGCAGGATCGGGTCGAAACTGGTGAAGATCCGCAGGCCTTCTTCGGTCAAGTCTTCGTCACGGTAATCTTCGCGCAACTGGCGCTTGACCAGATCGATGAAGCCCGGGAACGAACTGTCGGCCAATTTGCCGCGAGTGGTCACCCCCAGCGGCATTTTCTTCGCAGCGGCCACCTGCTCGGCAGTGGCGACGCCTTGCTGCTCAAGCACGTCGAGGACCAGGTTGCGCCGCTCCAGCGCCCGCTCCGGGTTACGGCGCGGGTTGTAATAAGACGGGCCCTTGACCATGCCCACCAGCAACGCTACTTGATGCAGCTTCAGCTCGGACAAAGGTTGGCCGAAGAAGAACTGACTCGCCAGACCAAAACCGTGCACGGCGCGCTGGCCGTCCTGACCGACGAACACTTCGTTGAGGTAGGCCTCGAGAATCTCGCGCTTGTCGTAGTGCAACTCCAGCAGCATCGCCATCATGGCTTCAGTGAGTTTGCGTGTCAGACTGCGCTCGCTGGTCAGGTAGAAGTTCTTGACCAGTTGCTGAGTCAGGGTACTGCCACCCTGAGTCATGCGGCCGCCGGAGGTGTTGACGTACACCGCGCGGGCAATCGATTTCGGCGAGACGCCCCAGTGACTGTAGAAATCCCGGTCTTCCACGGCGACCAGGGTTTCCAGCAGATACGGCGGCACCTGATCGATCTTGATCAGGATCCGGTCTTCGAGGTTTTTCGGGTAGATCCCGCCGATCAGCAGCGGCTCCAGGCGCACCACCGACAATTTCGTGCCGTTGGTGGCGGAGAGTTCGGCCACATAGTCGCCGGAGAAGCGCACGCGCACCGGCTGGGCTTTTTCCAGGCCTTCATAGAACTGGAAACCACGGGTGTTCAAATCGACCGTATTGCCATTCACCGCCGCCGCGCCGGGGCCGTTGCTCACGGCTTCGCGGCGATAACCCAAGGCATCGAGCTCGGTGAGAAAGTCTTCCTTGCTGAGCTTCTGCCCGGTAAACAGCTCCAACGGCCGGGCATACACCTTGGCCGGAATCGTCCAGCGCTTGCCGGAAAACTTTTCCTGGACGATAGCGTCAAGGTAAACCGCGAACCCGGCGAGCACCACGAGGCCGACCAGGCTGAGTTTAAGGGCCCAGCCCAACCAGGGACGCAAGCGGCTGGAGGGTGGTTTCTTGGGGGTGCGGGGGGATCGAGTACGAGTCATGGCGGCGGATTATACGCACTTTATTCATCCTCAACAGGAGCGCTCCGAGGTTTGCGTCAGGCGGACTTGCGGCCATAATGGCGGCCACTCTTTTTCCCCGACTCTGAAGGATCGCCTGTGAGCCAGTCCCTGATCGCTGCCCTGCAAAACCCTGCACTGTTTCCGCACCCTGTCGAGGGATTCCAGGTCATCGAGACCCACATTTCCTGGGTACTGCTCACCGGCCCCTTTGCTTATAAAGTGAAGAAACCCGTCAACTTCGGTTTCCTCGACTTCACCACGCTTGAGGCCCGCGAGCACTTTTGCACTGAAGAGCTGCGCCTCAACCAGCGCCTGACTCATGATTTGTATCTTGAAGTGTTGCCGATCACCGGCAGTGTCGAGTCCCCTGGATTCGGCGGCACTGGCCCGGTGCTCGATTACGCCCTGAAAATGCGCCAGTTCCCGCAGAGCCAGTTGCTCAGCACCCTGCAAGCCAACGGCGAACTGACCACCGCGCACATCGACGAGATGGCGGCGCAGATTGCGCAGTTCCACCTGAACGCGCCAAAAGTCCCGGCCGAACACGACGCCGGTACTCCGGACAGCGTAATGGCGCCGGTGCGTCAGAACTTCGAGCAGATTCGCCCGTTCCTCAGCGACAAAGCCGACCTGCTGCAACTCGACGCCTTGCAAGCCTGGGCGGAAAGCAGCTTCGATCGCCTCAAGCCGCTGTTCACCCAGCGCAAGGCCGACGGCTTCACCCGTGAATGCCACGGCGACATCCACTTGGGCAATGCCACGGTTATCGACGGCCAAGTGGTGATCTTCGACTGCATCGAGTTCAACGAACCGTTCCGCTTCACTGACGTGTACGCCGATACCGGTTTCCTGGCGATGGACCTGGAAGACCGTGGCCTGAAATCCCTGGCCCGCCGCTTTATCAGCCAATACCTGGAACTGACCGGCGACTACCAAGGCCTGGAAGTGCTGAACTTCTACAAAGCCTACCGCGCCATGGTGCGCGCCAAGGTTACGCTGTTCAGCATGCCGGCCGAAGCCGATCCGGTGCAACGCGCCACCACCCTGCGCCAGTACCGCAACTACGCCAACCTGGCGGAAAGCTACAGCACCATTCCATCGCGTTTCCTCGCCATCACCCATGGCGTGTCCGCAGTCGGCAAGAGCCGCGTGGCCATGCGCCTGGTCGAAGCCTTGGGCGCCATTCGCTTGCGCTCGGACGTGGAACGCAAGCGTCTGTTCGGCGAGCAGCAAGTACCGAACGATCCGCAAGCCGGCATCTATAGCAACGAGGCCAGCGTGGCCACCTACAAGCACCTGCATGGGATCGCCGACACCATCCTGCGCGCCGGTTTCCCAGTGGTGATCGACGCCACGTACCTCAAGCGCGAGCAACGCGATGGCGCAGCAAAAACCGCCGAAGCTACTGGCGCGCCGTTCCTGATCCTCGACTGCAACGCCCCGCAGGCTGTCATCGAAGGCTGGCTGAAGCTGCGTCAGGCCGATAATACCGACCCATCCGACGCCAATCTGGCCGTCATCGAAGCCCAGCACGCCAGCCGCGAAGCGCTGACCCCGGCGGAAATTCTCTGCAGCAAGCGCGTGCAGACCAATGAAAGCGGGACGCTTGACGTAGTTGTGGCGCAAATTCGCCAACGCCTGCCGGGCCTGTAAAAAACTATTTCAGTCGTGAGGCCGGCTTCGGCTTCACGACTGCAAGGTAGTGGCACTATACTGGCGTCATAAAACCATCAGGTGATGCGACATGAGCCAGCCCAAGCTTCTCGACAGTCTGCTGTATTCCTTGCTGCACAAGGACGACGTTGCCACCTTCAACAAGGAACGTCCCCTCGACGGGGCGATCGACATGCGCGATGGCGACTTTCGTGGCCTCGACCTGCGTGAACTGAATGCCGACGGCATCGACTTCACCAACGCTTACTTCCGCTCCGCCGACTTGCGCGGCATCGACTTCAGCAATGCGTCGCTGGAAGGTGCAAGCCTGGCCCATGCGCAGATCTCCGGGGCTTACTTCCCGCCTGAACTGAGCGCCGACGAAATTCTGATGTCGATGAATTTCGGCACTCGCCTGCGTTATCGCACTCGCTGATACCCGCAGCGCCTCCCTGATCCAGCGCAATACCTTGTGGAGCGAGCCTGCTCGCGAAAATGGCGTGTCAGGCAAACCGCCTTCGCGAGCAGGCTCGCTCTCACAAGACTTGCACCTCCCTCCGGGACTGAATTCGCAGACCCTTCGTACACCTCAAAGCCTTGCCTCTTAGAAGCTTTTGCGTCGAAACCGACCAAAGAATCACGCTTTTCCTACTGATGGCTACACTCCTCAGAAGCTTGCCCACGCACCATTCGGCCGTCGCAAGGAGGCTTGATGAATGATGAACTGCAACACCTGAAGAATCTTGGCAAGACGTCGGCGCAGTGGCTGCATGCCGTGGGCATTCACAGCGCTTCGGACTTGCGCCGATTGGGGGCGGTTGACGCCTATCGGGCCGTGCGCACGCGCGGATTCCGAGCCTCCAAGGTGTTGTTATATGCCATTGAAGGCGCACTGATGGATGTGCACTGGAACGACATTCCTGCTGAACGCAAGGAAGCCCTTAACCAGCAGCTGGACGCCATTTCTTCGCGCCACAAGAACTGACAGAACCAGGCACAGAAGTTGGGGCGTTTCAGCCACTCTCTGGGAGATTTCAAACCACTGCAAAATCAGTGGTTGACTTGGTAATGAGAATCGCTATGATTATCACAACTGGTCGCGAGACTAGTCGATCTTCTGAAAGACCTTGGTTCGGACTCTCAGAAAATCTCCTCATCAGGCTAATCACGGTTATTTGACCCGGCTCTTGCCGGGTCTTTTTTTGCCCGCAGAAAAGTGCCTCAGCGCTTGCCCATATGCTCGCGCATCTGCGCGCAATAATCTTTGGCCGGTTGCGCGGGCGTGTACCACACGTAATCCGCCATCGCCGCGGCCACCTCGTTGCCCTGCTCCGCCAACATCAACACCGCAAGGCGATCGCTCTCGCCTAAATCCAGCCCATGCAACGGTACACCAACATCCTTGCGCGCATGGTAAGCCCCCGCGAGCAACAAGGCGGGCGCAGGTGCCGCGAACAGCCGTTCAGCCATGCGTCGATCCCGTTGCTGCTGCACCGCCAGCATCGCCGGCATCTGTGTGGCAGGTAGCAAACCGCAGTGGGATTCGCTGATTTGCTCGAGCAACGTCGCTTTAACCGACGCCGCGTTGGCATGCGAGCCGCTTAAGCTCGGCGGCGTGGCATAGGTGCTGCGCACCTCGCCATCGTCGAGATTGGCCGCCAGCAGTGGATAAGGTTGTTGCACTGCGAACTCGACAATCGGCCCGTACAAGTTCCAGTCCCAACCCGGTTGCCAGGCCAGCGCGGCAGGCATATCCGCTGGCGGTGGCGATGCCTGGCGCACCGCATCTACCCGCGATTGCTGGGAAGGCGTGAGCATCTCCAGCAGCAGGCTGCCCTGCGTTCGTCGTTCGCCCAAGTCCTGCAACAGCCAAAGTTGCAATTGGTGATGATCACGATTGTCGTGCTGCTCGCCAACGATCACCCGCGAAGCCATGGCCAAGCGCTCGACCAATTGCTGCTCGGTCAGCGCTTGCCCGGTGCGTAAGTCCAGGATGTGTTCGCTGATCGGCGGCGGCGCCGTGACGTGCTGGCAGCCACCCAGCAGCAGGACGGCCAGCAGAAAAATCCTGTGCATGCATTCACCTCCATGATCGGATCAGCGGGCGATGATCAACGGATGACCGCGCTCCGGATGGGCCTGGACCAACACGTCCAGGCCAAACACCGCTTTCAGCGGCCCGGCCTGCAATACCTGCTGTGGCGTGCCGAGCACAAACGGCCGCCCGCCTTCCAGCAGCAACAGACGGTCACAATAACGCGCGGCCAGGTTCAAATCATGCAGGATCACCAATACCGCCGCGCCGCGGTCGGCGAAGTCGCGCACCGCTTGCAGGATGGTGTGCTGGTGCAGCGGATCTAGCATCGAAGTCGGCTCGTCCAGCAACAACGTTTGCCCGATTTGCCCCGGCCACAGCTGCGCCAGCACCCGCGCCAAATGCACCCGTTGCCGCTCGCCGCCGGACAAGCCCAGATAACTGCGTCCGTGCAAATGGCTGACATCGGCGGCGTCGAGGGCCGCGTTGACGATTTCGTCGTCACGCTGGCGACCGGTTTGATGCGGCAGGCGCCCCATGCCGACCACCTCCTCGACGCGGAAGGCGAAATCCAGGGTCGAGGCTTGCGGCAGCACCGCCAAACGCTGGGCTCGCTCGTTGCCCGGCCATTGGCTCAGCTCACGTTGATCTAGCCAGACCTGGCCCTGCTCGGCGCGCAACTCGCCGCTCAAGGCACCGAGCAAGGTGCTTTTGCCGGCACCGTTCGGGCCGAGCACACCCAGCACTTCGCCCGGTTGCACGGCCAAGGTGACGCCTGCCAACACGGTTTTGCGTCCACGCTGGATATGCAGATCCTCTGTGCGCAGCATCAGGCACGCCCCCGCAGCAACAGAAACAGGAAGAACGGCGCACCGATAAACGCGGTGACGATGCCGATCGGCAACTCCGCGGGCGCCAACGCCAGGCGCGCCACCAGATCGGCGAAAAGCAACAGGCTGGCGCCGGCCAATATCGAGGCCGGCAACAGCACTTTGTGATCGGGCCCGGCCAGCAGTCGCACCAGATGCGGCACCACCAGCCCGACAAACCCGATCATCCCCGCGGCCGCCACCGCCGCACCGACACCCAGCGCGGTGCAGAACACTAACTCGCGTTTTAACCGCTCGACATTAATCCCCAGGTGACTGGCTTCCGATTCCCCCAACAGCAAGACATTCAGCGCCTTGGCCCGTCGTGGCAGCCACAGCGCGACCGCGAGGCTGACCAGCAACAAGGGCCACAACCGCGCGTAACTGGCGCCGTTCAGGCTGCCGAGGTTCCAGAATGTCAGCGTGCGCAACGTGGCATCGTCCGCCAGGTAAGTGAACAGCCCGACCGCCGAACCGCCCAGCGCCGTCAGCGCGATCCCGGCCAACAGCATGGTGGCGACGTTGGTCTGGCCATTGCGACGACCGAGGCGGTACACCAAGGCCGTCACCCCGAGCCCGCCGATAAACGCACACAGCGACAACAGGTACGGGCCGAACGACTCCGGCAAACCGCCGAACAACGAGCCGCCGACAATCGCGATCGCCGCGCCCAGTGCCGCGCCGCTGGAGACACCGACCAGTCCTGGATCGGCCAGCGGATTGCGAAACAATCCCTGCATCGCCACGCCGGACAACGCCAGCACGCCGCCCACCGCCAGGCCGAGCAAGGTGCGGGGCAGGCGAATCTGTCCAAGGATCAGTTCAGCCTGTTCCAGGCCCTCAGCGGGTATCGGCAGGCCGAGCATCCGCAACGCCGCGCGCAAGGTATCGAGCAACGGCAAGCTGACCGGCCCCAGCGCCAGGGACAGCCAAATCGCCAACAGACACAACAGGCTCAAGCCGATAAACAAGGCTCGAGGTTTGAGCAGGGGTCTCATCGCGCAGTAGCGTCAGGGTAGAAACTGGCCGAGAGTTTCACCAGGCTGGCCGGTAGCCGTGGCCCGAGGCCGCCGACCAGCAGCGTCGGATCCAGCTCGAACACGCGTCCGGCCTTGGCGGCTGGCGTGGCGGAGAGGATCGGATTCTCCTTGAACAGCGCCGCGCGTGCCGCCTCGCCAGTCAGCGCGCGGTCCGAGATCACCAGCACTTCGGGACTGAGCCCGGCCAGGGATTCCAGGGAAAACGGTTTGTAGCCGCTATGAGTCGCCAGGTTGTGGCCGCCGGCCTGTTCCAGCAGCCAGTCCGCCGCCGTGCCCTTACCGGCGATCATCGGTTTGCCGCCCGCGTGGCCGAGCAGCAACAGCACACCCGGTGCCTTATGCGCGGTTTGCGCCTGAGCCACCCAGGCTTTCTGCTGCTCGATCTGCTGTTGATAAGTCGCATACAACGCGCCGGCCCGGTCCTCGGCGCCGAGCAGCGTGCCCAGGTGCTGGAGGTTTTTCTGCAACGTCGGCAAGTCCGGCTGGGCGGAGAACAACTCGACCTGCACCCCGGCGCTGCGGATCTGCGCCAACACCGGCGGCGGGCCCATTTCTTCGGTGCCCACCAGGATTTGTGGGCGCAAACTCAAGATGCCTTCGGCGGACAACGCCCGTTGATAGCCAATGCTTGGCAGGGCCTTGAGCGATTCCGGGTGCTGGCTGGTGGTGTCGACGCCCACCAGTTTCGCCTCGCCGCCCAGCGCGCTGACCCATTCCGACAACGCCCCACCGGCGCTGACCCAACGTTGAGGCAACTCGGCGGCGAGGCCCTGATGACTGGCCAGCAGGGCGACACACAGCGCGGCAACGCGGGTACTCAGGCGCATAAACAAGCTTCCTTCAAAGTTTTTCCCAAGGCGCCGGGCGCGGGTGCGACAAGCCAAGTATCCTCAACGCACCGTCTCGACCAATCGGGAGAAGGCGGCCATTTGATAATTGTTTGCATTTGAACGTCAAGCACAGACATTTCCCACAACACTTTGGGAAACCAGAGGATAGCCATGAAGCTTCTTTGCGCTGGCGCAGAATTGGCCGACGCCAGCAGTCGCGGTTTCGAGATGGACGGGCAAAAGCTTTTCGCCGTGCGCCGTGAAGGCAAGGCCTACGTTTACCTGAACCGCTGCCCGCATCGCGGCGTGGGCCTGGAATGGCGGCCGGATCAGTTCCTCGATACCAGCAACAGCCTGATCCAGTGCGCCACACACGGCGCACTGTTCCTGATCGAAGACGGCGAGTGCATCGCCGGGCCGTGCGCCGGGCAATCCCTGACCGCCATCGCCTGCCGCGAAGACGAACAGGGCCTGTGGATCAGCCTTTAACGGCCGAGGAACACCTCGAGTTTGCGATCCACCACCACTTCCTCGTTGGTCATGCGCACGCCGTAGGCCAGCACTTCGACGCCACTGGCCACCGCTTCGCGCAGCACCGCAGCGTAAGCCGCATCGATTTCCTCGGCCGGGCGCACCCCGTCGATGCCGGTGAGGTTGACGCAATACAACTGCACCGCACGAATCCCGTCCCGCGCCAAGTGCGCCAACTCCCGCAAGTGCTTGCCACCGCGCTGGGTCACCGCATCGGGAAACGCCGCGATCGACGTCCCGTCAAAGCCCAGGGTGACGCTTTTGACCTCGACGTAGGCCGGACCGCTTGGGTAATCCAGGCGAAAGTCGATACGGCTGCTTTCCTGACCATAGGCGACTTCACGCTTGAGTGCGGTAAACCCGCTCAACTCGCTGATTACCCCGGCGCGCAGCGCTTCCTCGATCAGGCTATTGGCGCGCCCGGTGTTGACGCAAAACAGCCGACCTTGCGGGGTTTCGCCGATTTCCCAGGTGCCCGGCAACTTGCGTTTCGGGTCGTTGGTACGGCTGAACCAGACCTGCCCGCCTTCCACCAGGCAATTGAGCATCGAGCCGGTGTTGGCGCAGTGAATGGTCAGCCGTTCGCCGGTCGAGGTTTCGATATCGGCCAGGAAACGCTTGTAGCGGCGGATCAGCCGGCCTTGTTCCAGAGGGGGATCGAAGCGCATCAGCCTTGCCAGCTCCGCAGTCCGCGACCAATGCGTTCCACCGCTTCCTGCAAGCGCGGCAGGCTCTGGGTGTAGGCAAAGCGCACGTGATGCCCGGCCTGATAGCGACCGAAATCCAGGCCCGGGGTGATCGCGACGTGCTCGGTTTCGAGGAAGTGCCGACAGAAAGCGAAGGCATCGCCGCCGAACGCACTGATGTCCGCATACAGATAGAACGCGCCCTCCGGCTCGACGGCAATGCCGAAGCCCAGTTCGCGCAAGGCCGGCAGCAGGAAGTCGCGACGGCGGCCGAACTCGGCGCGGCGCTCTTCGAAAATCTCGATGGTCGCCGGCTCGAAGCAAGCGAGTGCCGCATGCTGCGCCATACTCGGGGCACTGATGTACAAGTTCTGTGCGAGTTTTTCCAACTCGCTGACTGCCGCATCAGGCGCCACCAGCCAGCCGAGGCGCCATCCGGTCATGCCGAAATACTTTGAAAAACTATTAAGAACGAAGGCCTCGTCATCGACTTGCAGCACGCTGGCCGCGTCGGTGCCGTAGGTCAGGCCGTGATAAATCTCGTCCACCACCAGATGCCCGTGGCGCTCCTTGATCGCGGTCGCCAATCCGGCCAGTTCATCGCGGGTCAGGATGGTCCCGGTGGGGTTGGCCGGCGAGGCAACCAAGGCGCCAACGCTGTCGTGGTCCCAGTGCCGTGCGACCAGGTCGGGCGTCAGTTGATAACGCACATCCGGCCCGACGGGCACCAACTGTGCTGCGCCCTCGACCAGCCGCAGAAAATGCCGGTTGCACGGGTAACCCGGGTCAGCCAGCAGCCAGTGTTTACCAGGGTCGACCAACAAGGCACTGGCCAGCAGCAGGGCGCCGGAGCCACCCGGGGTGATCAGGATGCGCCGCGGGTCGATGCTCAAACCGTAACGTTGTTGATAGAAATTCGAGATCGCTTCGCGCAGCTCTGGGATACCGCGCGCCGCGGTGTAGCGGGTTTTGCCCGCCGTCAGCGCCGCTTGCCCGGCCCTGATGACCGGCTCGGCGGTGGTGAAGTCCGGCTCGCCGATTTCCAGGTGAATGACATCGTGGCCCGCCGCCTGCAATTCATTGGCCCGGGCCAGCAGCGCCATGACGTGAAAAGGTTCGATAGCGCGGCTGCGCGCACTGTAGGGCTGGGCCATGAGCCTTCCTTCAACGGAAAAAGAACCGATTCTACCCAAGCGCAGGAACGAGCGAGAATCTAAAGCGGTCAGAAGCCTCAGAGCAGACGAAAAACGGCCGGAGCGATTGCTCAGGCTTTGACTAAAATCAATATCTGATCAGGTCTCCAAAGCCGCCAGACAACGTAGCGCACCCTTTTGCAAGCTCCGCAGGACGCGGGCTCGACATCCGGGAGTAGCGCGCTCCGATTTGATCTGGTAAGTTCGCCCGCTTGCAGCCGCAGGGCCGGCAGGTGTCGGTGATGGAGCAATCCTGCGCAATGGATTACAAGAGTAGAGGCGGTCCATTCATGCCCACCCAAGCAAAGCAACAGCCAAACCAGTCGATCAGCGGTTTCGAACCCTATGTGGAATCCAAGGGTGAGGAATACATGGGCAAGCCCATGCGCGCGCACTTCACCAAGATCCTGAACAAGTGGAAACAGGACTTGATGCAGGAAGTGGATCGCACCGTGGATCACATGAAGGACGAAGCGGCCAACTTCCCTGACCCGGCCGACCGGGCCAGCCAGGAAGAAGAATTCAGCCTCGAACTGCGTGCCCGCGACCGCGAGCGCAAGCTGATCAAGAAAATCGACAAGACCCTGCAACTGATCGAAGACGAAGAATACGGTTGGTGCGAGTCCTGCGGCGTCGAAATCGGCATCCGCCGTCTCGAGGCCCGTCCGACAGCCGACATGTGCGTCGACTGCAAGACTCTGGCAGAGATCAAGGAAAAGCAAGTCGGCAAGTAACAGCGACTTGAAGCAACGACGGAGCGTGCGAACGCTCCGTTTTTGTTTCTGTCATTTATCGCGGCACACATCCTGTGGGAGCGAGCCTGCTCGCGAATCACGCAGTTGGACAGTCGACTTCAATGTCGGCTGACCCAGCGTTTTCGCGAGCAGGCTCGCTCCCACCGGGGGTTACTGCAGCCCCATACAAGTAACATCGCCACCATGACTGCCAAGACTTCCAGCTACATCGGCCGCTTCGCCCCAACCCCCAGCGGCCACCTGCATTTCGGCTCACTGGTGGCCGCCCTCGCCTCTTACCTCGATGCCCGCTCGGTCGGCGGTCGCTGGCTGGTGCGCATGGAGGATCTGGATCCGCCACGGGAAGAACCCGGCGCGCAGACCGCGATTCTCAAGGCCCTGGAAGCCTACGGTTTTGAATGGGACGGCGAAATGGTGCGCCAGAGCGATCGGCACGCCGCCTACGCCGAGGTGCTCGATAACTTGTTCAACCACGGGCTGGCCTACGCCTGCACCTGTTCGCGCAAGCAGCTTGAAGCCTACGGCGGAATTTACCCGGGCCTGTGCCGCAACGCCGGGCACGACAGCGCAGACGCGGCGATCCGTTTGCGCGTGCCGGAACTGAGCTACCACTTCATCGACCGGGTGCAGGGCGAATACCGCCAGCATTTGGGTCGCGAGGTGGGCGACTTTGTGATTCGGCGGCGCGACGGCCTCTACGCTTATCAACTGGCCGTGGTCCTCGACGATGCCTGGCAAGGCATCACCGACATCGTACGCGGCGCCGATTTGCTCGACTCCACACCGCGCCAGCTCTACCTGCAAGAACTGCTGGGCCTGCGCCATCCGCGCTACCTGCACCTGCCGCTGATCACCCAGCCCGACGGCAACAAGCTCGGCAAGTCTTACCGCTCGCCGCCGCTGCCCGAAGACCAGGCTACGCCATTGCTGCTGCGGGCACTGCGCGCGCTCGGTCAGCAACCGGATTCGGCCCTGCACGACGCAACGGCGCAAGACGTGCTGAACTGGGGCATTGCGCATTGGGATGCCAACTTGATCCCGCGCACCTTGACCCTGCCCGAAGCGCAACTGCAGTGATGCCGCTTGCAGTGGCGCGCCCATCCGTTACCATCGCCGCACGTTTTCGGGCACGCGCATAGAAAAGAGAGGCCGGGATGTACATCTACCGCTTGGTCCTGCTCCTGGTAGTGGGGATTTACCTGTTTTCCCCGGCCATCATGGATTGGTGGATCGACGCCACCGGTGCCTGGTACCGCCCGTATCTGCTCTGGCTGATTCTGATCGTCGTGACCTTTATTCTGCAGAGCCAAAAAGATGCCGATGAGCTTTAGCCTGACCCAGATGATCCTGATCAGCGCCGCCTACCTGGCCGTGCTGTTCGGCGTCGCGTGGATCAGTGAACGGGGCATGATCCCACGGGCGATCATCCGCCATCCATTGACCTACACCTTGTCGCTGGGCGTCTACGCCAGTGCCTGGGCGTTCTACGGCACCGTGGGCCTGGCTTATCAGTACGGTTACGGCTTCCTGTCCAGCTACCTCGGGGTGTCCGGGGCCTTTTTGCTGGCGCCGGTGCTGCTTTATCCGATTCTCAAAATCACCCGCACCTATCAGCTGTCATCCCTCGCCGACCTTTTTGCGTTTCGCTTTCGCAGCACTTGGGCTGGGGCGCTGACCACTATTTTCATGCTGATTGGCGTGCTACCGTTGCTGGCACTGCAAATTCAAGCGGTGGCCGATTCCATCAGCATCCTCACCCGCGAACCGGTGCAGCACCGTGTGGCCCTGAGTTTTTGTGCGCTGATCACCTTATTCACGATTTTCTTCGGCTCGCGGCACATCGCCACGCGGGAGAAACACGAAGGCCTGGTGTTTGCGATTGCCTTCGAGTCGGTGATCAAGCTGATCGCCCTCGGCGGTGTTGGCCTGTACGCCTTGTACGGTGTGTTCGACGGCCCACAACAACTGGAAATCTGGCTGCTGCAGAACCAGACCGCCCTCGCCGCCCTGCACACGCCGCTGCAAGAAGGCCCGTGGCGCACCTTGCTGCTGGTGTTCTTCGCCTCGGCGATCGTGATGCCGCACATGTACCACATGACGTTCACCGAAAACCTCAACCCGCGCTCGCTGGTCAGCGCCAGTTGGGGCCTGCCGCTCTTCCTGCTGCTGATGAGCCTGGCGGTGCCGCTGATTCTCTGGGCCGGGCTGAAACTCGGCGCCACCACTAACCCTGAATATTTCACCCTCGGCATCGGCATTGCCGCCAACAGCAAGGCCTTGGCGCTGCTGGCGTATGTCGGTGGATTGTCGGCGGCCAGCGGGCTGATCATCGTCACCACCCTGGCCTTGTCGGGGATGGCGCTCAATCATTTGGTGCTGCCGCTTTACCAGCCGCCGGCCGAAGGCAATATCTACCGCTGGCTGAAATGGACCCGTCGGGCGCTGATCGTCGCGATCATCATGGCCGGCTACGGCTTCTATCTATTGCTGGGCGCCGAGCAGGATCTGGCCAACCTCGGCATCGTCGCCTTCGTCGCCACCCTGCAATTCCTGCCGGGGGTGTTGTCGGTGCTGTATTGGCCGACCGCCAACCGGCGCGGGTTTATTGGCGGTTTGCTGGCGGGAATTCTGGTGTGGGTAGTCACCATGCTGCTGCCGTTGGTCGGCAATCTGCAGGGTTTCTACATTCCACTGCTGAACATGATTTACGTGCTGGACGACACCAGTTGGCACATGGCGGCGATTGCCTCGCTGGCGGCCAACGTGCTGATGTTCACCCTGATTTCACTGTTCACCAACGCCAGCGCCGAGGAAGCCAGCGCCGCCGAAGCCTGCGCGGTGGACAACGTGCGGCGCCCGCAACGCCGGGAATTGCACGCCGCCTCGCCGCAGGAATTTGCCACGCAACTGGCCAAGCCCCTGGGCGCCAAAGCCGCACAGAAGGAAGTCGAGCAAGCGCTGCGCGATCTCTACTTGCCGTTCGACGAGCGTCGGCCGTACGCCTTGCGCCGTTTGCGCGACCGCATCGAGGCCAACCTGTCCGGCCTGATGGGCCCCAGCGTGGCCCAGGACATGGTGGAAACCTTCCTGCCTTATAAGGCTGGCGGCGAAAATTACGTCACCGAAGACATCCACTTCATCGAAAGCCGTCTCGAAGACTACCACTCGCGCCTCACCGGCTTGGCCGCCGAACTCGACGCCTTGCGCCGCTACCACCGGCAGACTTTGCAGGAATTGCCGATGGGCGTCTGCTCTCTGGCCAAGGATCAAGAGATCCTGATGTGGAACAAAGCCATGGAGGAGCTGACCGGGATCGCCGCGCAACGGGTGGTCGGTTCGCGCCTCAGCACCATTGGCGAACCGTGGAAGGAATTGCTCCAGGGCTTTATCAACCGGCCCGACGAGCATTTGCACAAACAGCATTTGGCCCTGGACGGCCAGACCCGCTGGCTGAACCTGCACAAAGCGGCCATCGACGAACCCTTGGCGCCAGGCAACAGCGGCCTGGTGTTGCTGGTGGAAGACCTGACCGAAACACAGATGCTCGAAGACAAACTGGTGCACTCCGAGCGCCTGGCCAGCATTGGTCGGTTGGCCGCCGGGGTCGCCCACGAGATCGGCAACCCGATCACCGGCATCGCCTGCCTGGCGCAGAATCTGCGCGAAGAGCGCGAGGAAGACAGCGAACTGACGGAAATCAGCGGGCAGATCCTCGAGCAGACCAAACGCGTATCACGGATCGTCCAGTCGTTGATGAGTTTTGCCCACGCCGGCAGCCATCAGCACAACGACGAGCCCGTCTGTCTGGCGGAAGTGGCCCAGGACGCGATCGGCCTGCTGGCCCTCAACCGACGCAATTTCGAAGTGCAGTTCTACAACCTGTGCGACCCTGAACACTGGGTTGACGGTGACCCACAACGGCTGGCCCAAGTGTTGATCAACCTGCTCTCCAACGCCCGCGACGCCTCCAGTGCAGGCAGCGCGGTGCGGGTCAAGAGCGAAGCGTTTGAACACACGGTCGACCTGATCGTCGAAGACGAAGGCAGCGGAATTCCGAAGAACATCATGGATCGATTGTTCGAACCCTTCTTCACCACCAAGGACCCTGGCGAAGGCACCGGTCTGGGCCTTGCACTGGTCTATTCCATCGTTGAAGAGCATTATGGACAAATCACCATCGACAGCCCGGCTGATATTCAAAGCCAACGCGGCACCCGTATCCGGGTGACATTACCGCGCCATGTCGAAGCGACGTCCGCTGTGAACTGAGACCGTCGAGAGAATCGAATCAATGCCGCACATTTTGATCGTCGAAGACGAAACCATTATCCGCTCCGCCTTGCGCCGCCTACTGGAACGCAACCAGTATCAGGTCAGCGAAGCCGGATCCGTGCAGGAAGCACAAGAACGCTTCAGCATTCCCACGTTCGACCTGATTGTCAGCGACTTGCGTCTGCCAGGGGCGCCCGGTACCGAGCTGATCAAGCTCGGCCAGGGCAAACCGGTGCTGATCATGACCAGCTATGCCAGCCTGCGCTCCGCCGTGGACTCGATGAAAATGGGCGCGGTGGATTACATCGCCAAGCCGTTCGACCATGACGAAATGCTTCAGGCTGTGGCGCGCATCCTGCGTGATCGCCAGTCGGCGCACACTACAGCAGCCGAGCCGTCGGCGGCCAAGGCTGCCAATGGCGCGGGTAAATCCGGCGTCGACAACAGCAATGGCGAGATTGGCATCATTGGTTCGTGCCCACCGATGCAGGATCTCTACAGCAAGATCCGCAAGGTCGCGCCCACCGATTCCAATGTGTTGATCCAGGGCGAGTCCGGTACCGGTAAAGAACTGGTGGCCCGCGCCCTGCACAACCTGTCCAAACGCGCCAAGGCGCCGATGATTTCGGTGAACTGCGCGGCCATTCCGGAAAGCCTGATCGAGTCTGAACTGTTCGGCCACGAGAAAGGTGCGTTCACCGGCGCCAGTGCCGGGCGCGCCGGGCTGGTGGAAGCGGCGGACGGCGGCACGCTGTTCCTCGATGAGATCGGCGAACTGCCGCTCGAAGCCCAGGCGCGCCTGTTGCGGGTGTTGCAGGAAGGCGAGATTCGCCGGGTCGGCTCGGTTCAGTCGCAGAAAGTCGATGTGCGCTTGATCGCTGCGACCCACCGTGACCTCAAGAGTCTGGCCAAGATCGGTCAGTTTCGGGAGGACTTGTACTACCGTCTGCACGTAATCGCCTTGAAATTGCCAGCCCTGCGTGAGCGCGGTGCCGACGTCAACGAGATCGCCAACGCGTTCCTTGCGCGCCAGAGCGCCCGCATCAACCGCACCGACCTGAAGTTTGCCGCCGATGCCGAGCAGGCGATCCGGCATTATTCCTGGCCGGGCAACGTGCGCGAACTGGAAAATGCCGTCGAGCGCGCGGTGATCCTCAGCGAAAGCCCGGAAATATCCGCCGAGCTGCTGGGCATCGATATTGAACTGAGCGACCTGGATGACGACGACTTCATTGGCCTGGCACCGCAGCAGGGCGGTGCCAACAACACCAGCCATGAGCCGACCGAGGATTTGTCACTGGAAGATTATTTCCAGCACTTCGTCCTCGAGCATCAGGACCACATGACCGAGACCGAACTGGCGCGCAAGCTGGGCGTCAGCCGCAAATGTCTGTGGGAACGCCGTCAACGGCTGGGCATCCCACGGCGCAAAACCGGTGTCGCCAGCGAGAGCTGAGCCGCCGTAACAGACGGGGGAGTAACACCCCCAGCGGCGAACAAACTGTTACCTCAGTCATTTTCGCGTAACAAAGCCGGGGTTTACGGTAACGAAATCCCGGCTTTTTTTCGGCCTCGAAAAACTGCTGATTGCCGCCAGCCCCCGGTTTTACTGACCTTTACTAAAGTTGGCACGCACCCTGCTATATGTCTGGTACAACAACAATAACAAGCAATGCAAAAGACAATAAAAATAAGACGAATCGACTCACGCACAATAAAAACAAGACGGCGAGAGGCGTAGCTAACTGATTCTTTTGGAGAGGCGTTGTATTTGGGGCTTGCCCCGCGACCAGGCCGAGAACAACAAAAACTGTCCTAAGACAGAGCCTGAACTGGTTGGATCGATTGATCATTGCAGCACAGCGACCAAAGCAATCCGTTTGCTCTTGGCTCCCGATTGGGAGGGTCATGAAGCAAAGCTTCATGGCGAGGGCACTCAACAAAAACAAAAAGCCCGAAACCAATAATAAAAATAGAGCACGCAACTACTTCTGGGGGAGCTTCGGCTCCCCTTGTAGTTTCCGTTATCCGCACGTCACGCCTACCGCTTTTGAGCCTGAAGCTCGCGGCTTACAGCTCATATCTGCTGTGTCCTACACCATCCCCCGACTAAATGCTAGAATCCCCGCCCATCATGCGGTCATTCTTCTGGTATGGCCGAACATTCCTTCAAACAGTGCATCCCATGCTGAAGAAGCTGTTCCAGTCATTCCGTTCTCCCAAGCGTCATACGCAACACATCCGCAGCACGCCTGAAGTGCTCAACAGCGGCCAGCATTCGCTGCAGAAAGGGCAATTCAGCCGGTACGCGGTGAACATTGTCGAACGCCTGCAGAACGCCGGTTACCAGGCTTATCTGGTCGGCGGTTGCGTGCGCGACATGATGCTGGGCATCACGCCTAAAGACTTCGACGTCGCCACCAGTGCTACTCCTGAACAGGTCCGGGCCGAATTCCGCAACGCGCGGATCATCGGCCGGCGGTTCAAGCTGGTGCATATTCATTTCGGCCGCGAAATCATTGAAGTTGCGACTTTCCGCGCCAATCACCCGCAAAATGACGAGGAAGAAGACAGCAATCAGTCTTCCCGTAACGAGAGCGGCCGGATCCTGCGTGACAACGTCTACGGCACCCTGGAAGAAGACGCGCAACGTCGCGACTTCACCATCAACGCCTTGTATTACGATCCGGTCAGCGAGCGCATCCTCGACTACGCCAACGGCGTGCACGATATTCGCAATCACCTGATCCGCCTGATTGGCGATCCGAAGCAGCGTTACCAGGAAGACCCGGTGCGCATGCTGCGAGCGGTGCGTTTTGCCGCCAAGCTGAATTTCGGCATCGAGAAACATTCCGCCACGCCGATCCGCGAACTGGCGCCGATGCTGCGCGAGATTCCATCCGCGCGGCTGTTCGAGGAAGTGCTCAAGCTGTTCCTCTCCGGTTATGCCGCCGACACCTTCGAAATGCTGGTCGACTTGCAGCTGTTCGATCCACTGTTCCCGGCCAGCGC
Source organism: Pseudomonas rhizozeae (assembly GCF_031583775.1). Lineage (NCBI taxonomy): Bacteria > Pseudomonadati > Pseudomonadota > Gammaproteobacteria > Pseudomonadales > Pseudomonadaceae > Pseudomonas > Pseudomonas rhizozeae. The sequence goes on along the minus strand of NZ_JAVLSB010000047.1, from coordinate 283,612 downwards.
CGAGGCACTGGAACACAACCCGACCTACACCCACACGCTGATCAGCGAAGCGCTGGTCAACACCGACCTGCGCATCAAGCAGAACAAACCGGTGACCCCGGCGTTCCTGTTCGCCGCCCTGCTCTGGCCTGCCCTGCCGGCACGCGTGTTGCGCTTGCAGGACCGTGGCATGCCGCCGATTCCGGCGATGCAGGAAGCGGCGCACGAGTTGATCGCCGAACAGTGCCAGCGCATTGCCATTCCGAAGCGCTTCACCCTGCCGATCCGCGAGATCTGGGACATGCAGGAGCGCCTGCCACGGCGCAGCGGCAAACGTGCCGACCTGCTGCTGGACAACCCACGCTTCCGCGCCGGTTACGATTTCCTGCTGTTACGCGAAAGCGCTGGCGAGCAAACCGACGGCTTGGGCGAATGGTGGACCGACTACCAGGACGCCAACGACAGCGAGCGCCGCGACATGATCCGCGACCTCAGCGGCAAAGACGAAGCCGCCGGTGGCGCGCCACGCAAGCGTCGCCGCAGCGGTGGCGCCAAGCGCAAACGCACCGTGGGCGCACCGAGCGCCTCGGGCGAATAATCGTGGAACGGGTCTACATCGGCCTGGGCAGCAACCTCGCTGACCCGGCCGAACAACTGCGCAACGCGGTCCAGGCACTGGCACGGTTGCCGCACAGCGAACTGGCGGGCGTCTCGGCCTTCTATCAAAGCGATTCGCTGCTGCCCGGCCAACCGCGTTACACCAACGCGGTCGCCGCGCTGGACAGCGCCCTCGCGCCCCTGGACCTGCTCGATGCTTTGCAAGGCATCGAAAACGGCCAGGGCCGCGAACGCCTGGAACGCTGGGGCCCGCGCACCCTTGACCTCGACATCCTGCTGTTCGGCGATTGCCTGATCGACGAGTCGCGCCTCAAGGTGCCGCACTATCAGATGCAGGAACGGGCCTTCGTGCTCTATCCTCTGGCCGAACTGGCCCCCGCCGACCTGCGCCTGGCCGATGGCCGCACACTGCGCGATCTGCTGGCCGCCTGCCCGTTTGTCGGGTTGGAGCGCCTCTCCTGAGCTGATCGCAATCCCTGTGGGAGCGGGCTTGCCCGCGATGGCGTCTGTCCAGCCAACATCATTGTTGAATGAAAGCCCAATCCCACAGGTTTTCTATAGCCCGTGAAAAACTGCTGAATCGCATCACCCAACCCGGTAACACCGCCGACGTAACAGCCCGGTAACACACGCAATTGACTTCCCGAGTTCTCCTCACGACTATAGGCGTCCCGCTGCCGCCAACGCGGCGCATAGGGCGCAATCCAGGCCAAAAAAGCACGACAACAGAGCGTGCGCCTGAGTGAATGACGAACCACGCGCGTGACTCGCTGTAGTTTCCAGAGCGCCTGAACGAGGAATTTTTGACATGCCAGCCATTACCCTGACAACCCTTCAGAGCCTCAAGCAGAAGGGTGAAAAAATCACCATGCTGACCTGCTACGACGCGACCTTCGCCCATGCCTGCAATGAGGCTGGCGTCGAAGTGTTGCTAGTGGGGGATTCGCTGGGCATGGTGCTGCAAGGGCATGACAGCACCCTGCCGGTGACCACCGCGGAAATGGCCTACCACGTCGCCTCGGTAAAACGTGGTAACACCGACGCGCTGATCCTCGCCGACCTGCCTTTCATGGCTAACGCCACCCTCGAACAAACCATGCTCAACAGTGCCACGCTGATGCAGGCCGGTGCGCACATGATCAAGGTCGAGGGCGCGCTGTGGCTGGCGGACTCCATTCGCCTGCTGGCCGAGCGCGGCATTCCGGTGTGCGCGCACATGGGCCTGACCCCGCAAGCGGTGAACATTCTCGGCGGCTACAAGGTCCAGGGCCGTAACGAAAACCAGGCCCGGCAGATGCGCGCCGACGCGATCTCGCTCGAACAGGCCGGCGCGGCGATGCTGCTGCTCGAATGCGTACCCAGCGAACTGGCGGCGGAAATCAGCCAAGCAGTGAAGATCCCGGTGATCGGCATCGGTGCCGGCAGTGCCACCGACGGCCAGGTCTTGGTGCTGCACGACATGCTCGGCCTGTCGATTACCGGGCGGGTACCGAAGTTCGTGAAGAACTTCATGACTGGCCAACCTACCATTCAGGCTGCCCTGAGCGCCTACGTCACCGAAGTCAAAGCCGCGACCTTCCCCGGCGCCGAACACGGATTCTCTGCATGAACACCGTAAAAACCGTCCGCGAACTGCGGGCTGCCGTCGCCCGTGCCCGCAGTGAAGGCAAACGCATCGGCTTCGTGCCGACCATGGGCAACCTGCACAGCGGCCATGTGGCGCTGGTGACCAAGGCGTCGCAGCGGGTCGATTTCGTGGTCGCGAGCATTTTCGTCAACCCACTGCAGTTCGGCGCCGGCGAAGACCTCGACAAGTACCCGCGCACCCTCGCCGCCGACCAGGAAAAACTACTCGAAGCCGGCTGCCACTTGCTGTTCGCCCCCACCGTCGAGGAAATGTATCCCGACGGCATGGCCGGCCAAACCCGCGTCAGCGTTCCGCAATTGTCCGAAGGCCTGTGCGGCGCCAGCCGCCCTGGGCATTTCGAAGGCGTGGCGACTGTGGTCAGCAAATTGTTCAACATGGTCCAGCCAGACCTTGCGGTCTTCGGTCAGAAGGACTTCCAGCAGTTGGCGGTGATTCGCGCGCTGGTGCACGATTTGAACATGCCGATTCAGATCCTCGGCGAACCTACTGTGCGCGCCGCCGATGGCCTGGCGCTGTCGTCGCGCAACGGATTCCTCAGCGAAGCACAGCGAGCCACCGCGCCCGTGGTGTACCGCACGCTGTCGGCGATTGCCGAGGCGATCCAGCAAGGCGAACGCGACTACCCGGCCCTGCTCGGCGCACAGCGCCAGCAACTCGAAGGCGCCGGCTTGCGTCCTGACTACCTGGAAATCCGCCACGCCGTGACCCTGCGCCCGGCCACCGCCGAAGACCGCGACTTGGTGATTCTGGTGGCGGCGTTCCTCGGCACCACGCGGTTGATCGATAACCTGCACCTTAACCTCGACGCCACCGCTTGAATCCGCTGCCACGTTAGAAAACCGTTATAAAAAAGTACCGGCCGCAGGGCAGACAAAGCCGAGACAGAATCAGCGCCGAGGTTTACTGTTACCGCGCTGCGCAATTAAATCGTGATCACGCAGCCCGACCGGAATCCGCCGCCGTCATTGGCCAGGACATTCCGGTTTTTCAAGTGTCTCAAAAGGCAGTTCAAGCAAAAGGAAGCCCGCAGCGATGGCGTATTACCTCAATCCCCAAGACGTTACCGCTCTGCCCGCCTGGAAAGCGTTGAAAGATCACCGCCAGGCCATGCAGGATTTCAGCATGCGGGAGGCCTTCAATGCCGACCCGCAGCGCTTTACCCAATTCACCCTCAGCAGTTGCGGCCTGTTTCTCGACTACTCGAAGAACCTGATCACCGCCGAGACCCGCGACCTGCTGGTCGGCCTGGCGAATGCCGTGGACCTCAAGGGCGCGATCAAATCGCTTTTCGAAGGCGAGATCGTCAACACCTCCGAAGGCCGCCCGGCCCTGCACACCGCCCTGCGCCGCCCGGTGGGCGACAAGCTGTCGGTGAACGGTGTCAACGTGATGCCGGAAGTGCACAAGGTGCTTAACCAGATCACCGATCTGGTGGGCCGCATCCACGACGGTCTATGGCGCGGCTACACCGAGAAGCCGATCACGGACGTGGTCAATATCGGCATCGGTGGCTCGTTCCTCGGTCCGGAACTGGTGTCTGAAGCGCTGTTGTCCTACGCGCAAAAAGGCGTGCGCTGTCACTACCTGGCGAACATCGACGGCAGCGAGTTCCACGAGCTCACCATGAAGCTGCGCGCCGAGACCACACTGTTCATCGTCTCGTCGAAATCCTTCAACACCCTCGAAACCCTGAAGAACGCCCAGGCCGCCCGCGCCTGGTATCTGGCCCAGGGTGGTTCGGAAGCCGAGCTGTACCGGCACTTCATCGCCGTCTCGAGCAACAACGCGGCGGCCGTAGCCTTCGGCATCCGCGAAGAAAACATCTTCCCGATGTGGGACTGGGTCGGCGGCCGTTACTCGCTGTGGTCGGCCATCGGTTTGCCAATTGCGTTGGCGATCGGCATGTCCAACTTCAAGGAACTGCTGTCCGGTGCCTACACCATGGACCAGCATTTCCAGAGCGCACCGTTCGAACAGAACATGCCGGTGCTGCTGGCGTTGCTTGGTGTCTGGTATGGCAACTTCTGGGGCGCGCAAAGCCACGCGATCCTGCCGTATGACCACTACCTGCGCAACATCACCAAACACTTGCAACAACTGGACATGGAATCCAACGGCAAGAGCGTGCGCCAGGACGGCACGCCGGTGTCAACCGAGACTGGCCCGGTGATCTGGGGCGGCGTGGGCTGCAACGGTCAGCACGCGTACCACCAGTTGCTGCACCAGGGCACCCAGTTGATCCCGGCCGACTTTATCGTGCCGATCGTCAGCTTCAACCCGGTGGCCGATCATCACCAATGGCTGTACGCCAACTGCCTGTCGCAGAGCCAGGCGCTGATGCTTGGCAAGACCCGCGCAGAAGCCGAAGTCGAGCTGCGCGAAAAAGGCATGGCCGAAGACGACGTGCAGAAACTGGCATCGCACAAGGTGATCCCGGGTAACCGCCCGAGCAACACGCTGGTGGTCGAACGCATCAGCCCGCGTCGCCTCGGCGCACTGGTGGCGCTGTACGAACATAAAGTCTTCGTGCAAAGCGTGGTCTGGGGCATTAACGCCTTCGACCAGTGGGGCGTGGAACTGGGCAAGGAACTGGGCAAAGGCGTCTACAACCGCCTGGTCGGCAGCGAAGAAACCCCGGCTGACGACCCGTCCACCCAAGGCTTGATCAACTACTTCCGCGGACGTCACCGCGGTTAAATCGATCAACACCTGATCCCCTCGGTGGGAGCGAGCCTGCTCGCGAAGTCGGCCTGACAGTCAACATCAGTGTTGAATGCCGAGACGCTTTCGCGAGCAAGCTCGCTCCCACCGTTGTTTTAGGGGTGACTTGAACCCTCGCACCACTCGGCGCATCTTTATGACTTGTCGCAAAAACAAGAATAAGGAACCGTCATGTTCGATATCAGCACTTTCCCCAAAGCCGATGCCGTCCGCCGGGCTGCGCAACTGAGTCAGGACGAATACCGGCGCCTGTACCAGCAATCCATCCAGCAACCCGACCTCTTTTGGGCCGAACAGGCCACGCGCTTCCTCGACTGGTCCACGCCTTGGCAGACAGTCCAGCAGTCCGACATCCGGACCGGCCAGGCCCAATGGTTTGCCGGCGGCCAGTTGAACGTCAGCTACAACTGCATCGACCGCCACCTCGCCACGCGCGGCAATCAGACGGCGATCATTTGGGAAGGCGATGATCCTGCCGAGTCGGCAAACATTTCCTACAAGAAACTTCATCACAACGTCTGTCGCCTGGCCAACGTGCTGAAAAGCCGTGGTGTGAAAAAGGGCGATCGGGTGTGCATCTACATGCCGATGATTCCGGAAGCGGCCTACGCCATGCTCGCTTGCACGCGGATCGGCGCGGTGCACTCGGTGGTGTTCGGCGGTTTCTCCCCGGATTCGCTGCGCGACCGGATCCTCGATGCCGACTGCCGAACGGTCATTACCGCAGACGAAGGCGTGCGTGGCGGTAAATATGTACCGCTCAAGCACAACGTCGACAAAGCCCTGCAAAGCTGTCCGAACGTCAGCACGGTGATCGTGGTCGAGCGCACTCAGGGCGATGTCGCCTGGGTCGAGGGCCGTGACCTCTGGTATCACCAGGCCCTGCGCGACGTCAGCGACGACTGCCTGCCGGAGCCGATGAACGCCGAAGATCCGCTGTTCATCCTCTATACCTCCGGCAGCACCGGCAAACCCAAAGGCGTGCTGCACACCACCGGCGGCTATCTGCTGCAAGCGGCGATGACATTCAAGTACGTGCTCGACTATCAGGACGGCGAGGTGTTTTGGTGCACCGCCGACGTCGGCTGGGTCACCGGCCACAGTTACATCGTCTACGGCCCCTTGACCAACGGCGCCACCACCCTGATTTTTGAGGGTGTGCCGAGTTACCCGAGCAGCTCGCGCTTCTGGCAAGTGATCGATAAACATCAGGTCAACATCTTCTACACCGCGCCGACCGCCCTGCGCGCGTTGATGCGCGAAGGGGCCGAACCTTTGAAGGAAACGTCCCGCGCCAGCCTCAGACTACTCGGCAGTGTCGGTGAGCCGATCAACCCGGAAGCGTGGGAATGGTATTTCAACACCGTCGGCGAACAGCGCTGCCCGATCGTCGATACCTGGTGGCAGACCGAAACCGGCGGGATCATGCTCAGCCCGCTGGTGAGCGCGCAACGGATCAAACCGGGCTGCGCTACCCAGCCGATGTTCGGCGTTCAACCGGTGCTGCTCGATGAGCAAGGCAAGGAAATCAGCGGCGCCGGCAGTGGCGTCCTGGCGATCAAGGCGAGTTGGCCGGCGCAGATCCGCAGCGTCTATGGCGATCCGCAGCGGATGATCGACACCTACTTCAAACCCTACGCCGGCTACTACTTCACCGGTGATGGTGCGCGACGCGACGAGGATGGCGACTACTGGATCACCGGGCGCATCGACGATGTGATCAACGTGTCCGGCCACCGCATCGGCACCGCCGAAGTGGAAAGCGCCTTGGTGCTGCACGACAGCATCGCCGAAGCCGCCGTGGTCGGTTACCCCCACGACGTCAAGGGCCAGGGCATCTACGCGTTCGTCACGCCCATGAACGGCGTGGAACCGAACGACGAACTGAAGAAGGAATTGCTGTCCCACGTCAGCAAGGAAATCGGCAGTTTTGCCAAGCCGGACCTGATCCAGTGGGCCCCGGCGCTGCCGAAGACCCGTTCGGGCAAGATCATGCGTCGCATTTTGCGCAAGATCGCCTGCAATAAACTCGACAGCCTGGGCGACACCTCGACCCTGGCCGATCCGAGCGTGGTCGAGGGCCTGATTGATAAACGGCTGAACCAGTAAACAGCCTCTGAGACCAGGGCGCTCAGTGATGGCGGGCGAGCTTTCTTGTGGCGAGGGAGCTTGCTCCCGCTGGCCTGCGCAGCAGGCCCAATCTTTCGCGGCCGCCACCCGCCCAAGCAGGAGCAAGTCCGCTCGCCACAGACTTAATGCTGTTAGACTCCCGCGCCTTATTTCCCTGTTCGCAAGGCGCCCAGCATGTCTTCCTTGAATCAGGCGCTGCGCGCCGCCCTCGATCATCGTCAAGACCTGCTCGCCGAGCTGCATCAGCAAGGCACCGATTGCTATCGCCTGTTCCACGGCAGCCAGGAAGGTGCCGGCGGCCTGACTGTAGACCGCTATGGCCCGCAATTGCTGGTGCAAAGTTTCCATCAAGCGCTGGAACGCGACGACTTGCTGGCCTTGCACGACGCGATCAACCATCACCTCCAGCTCAACACCTTGCTGGTGTACAACGACCGCTCCCGGGGCAATTCGCGGATCGACCGCCAGGACACGGTGTACCGTGCCGATGACGCAGCGCTCGCTGATCTGGTCGGCCACGAATGGGGCCTGAACTACCGGGTGCGCGGCCGTCATGCCGGGCAAGATCCGCTGCTGTTTCTCGACCTGCGCAACACGCGCGGCTGGGTCAAGGCGCACAGCCAGGGCAAAAGCGTGCTCAACCTGTTCGCCTACACCTGCGGCGTCGGCCTAAGTGCCGCCGCCGGTGGCGCCCGTGAGGTGTGCAACCTCGATTTCGCCGAGGGCAACTTGGCGGTGGGTCGAGAAAACGGACAGCTCAATCCGAATCTTCCGACCATGGAATTCATCCAGTCCGACTACTTCCCGGCGATCCGCCAATTGGCCGGTCTGCCGATCAGCCAGCGACGCGGGCAGAAACTGCCCAGTTATCCGCGTCTCGAACAGCGCCAGTACGACCTGGTGCTGCTCGATCCACCGGCCTGGGCCAAGAGCGCATTCGGCACCGTAGACCTGCTGCGCGACTATCAGAGCCTGCTGAAACCTGCGCTCTTGAGCACCGCGGATGACGGCGTGCTGATCTGCTGCAACAACCTGGCGAAGGTCAACATGGACGACTGGCGCGAGCAAGTTTTGCGCTGTGCGGAGAAGGCCGGGCGGCCGGTCCGCGAATGCACAGTCATGACACCGGGTGCGGATTTCCCTTCGCTCGACGGCCAGCCACCCCTGAAAACCCTGATCCTGCAACTGTAGACACCGACGGCACTTTCAGACATTTCCTATGCCCCGTGGTTACTTCGGAACCGAAAACGCGTGCCATACTCCAAGGCACTCCGGTCAGACAGATGAAGCCACACATGCCCAAAGGATTGATCCGCGCCATCGGCGCCTTGTTGACTGCCATCGCGCTCTACAGTTTGTTGGGGTTTCTGATTTTGCCGGGCATCGCCTTGCGCGTGGCCAACCAGCAGTTGGCCAACTACGCCACCACCCCTGCGCATTTGCAGCGTATCGAGCTCAATCCGTTCAGCCTGGAAGTCACCCTCTGGGGCTTGGTCATTGGCGAACCGGGCAAGGAGCAGGTGGGCTTCGAGCGCCTGTACGCCAACCTGCAACTCGACAGCCTGTGGACCAAGGCGCTGCATCTGTCTGACATCGAACTGGATAAGCCCAAGACGGAAATCCTCTTCGCCAAAAACGGTCAGCTCAATTTGCGCGGCCTGTTCAAGCTGCCCGCCAGTGAACCCACGCCAGCGGACCCCGAGGCCAAGCCCTTCCCGTTGCGTATCGAACGCATCAAGCTCGCCGACGGCTACGTGCACTTCCAGGATGCGCGCCCCAGCGAGCCGATCGAGTTTCTCTACGACAAGCTCGACTTTGAACTGAAAAACCTCAGCACCTTACCGGAAGATAACGCCGACATGACCCTGGTCGCGGCCGGCCCCGAAGGCGGGCAGATCGACTGGACCGGTAATTTCAGCCTGATCCCGATCGCCTCCGAAGGTCAGTTGAAAATCACTGACGGCCAGATGAAGGTTTGGTGGCCGTACGTCCGTGACGCGCTGCCGCTGGTGCTGGAAAACGGCGTGCTTAATCTGAGCACCGACTACAAACTCAACCTGGCCAAGGAAACCGAACTGCTGCTGAGCAACGCCTCGGTCAGCATCGCGCCTTTTGCCATCAAGGCCCCGGACGGCCGGCCACTCGCCCGGCTGGAGCGGCTCGACGTCAGCGAAACCAGCGTCGACCTGGCCAAGCAGCAAGTGGTGGTCGGCAAGATCCGCAGCAACAAACTCGAAACCTGGGCCGCGCTGGAAGCCGACGGCCAACTCGACTGGCAAAAACTGTTCGCCAGCCAACCGGCCAAAACTGCGGCGAAAGCCAAGGCCGACGCCGAGCCGGTCAATACGCCCGCAGCGGCCGACTCGCCGAAACCGGCACCTGCCGCCCCAAGCAAACCCTGGCAAGTGCTGATCAAGGACGTGCAGCTGCGCAACTATCAGGTTCACTTGGCCGATCGTAAGGCCCAGCCGCCCGTGGTGATCGATGTCGGGCCACTGAACCTCGACCTGAAGAATTTCGACAGCCTCAACGGATCGCCCTTTGCCCTGAAGCTCGACACCGGCATCGGCAAGCAGGGCAAGCTGACCGCCGACGGCGAGGTCAACCTGGCACCGGTCGCGGCCAAGCTCAATGTGCAAACCAAGGACATCGACTTGCGTGTGGCGCAGTCCTACATCAGCCCGTTCATTCGCCTGGAACTGCGCAGCGGCATGCTCGGCAGTGACTTGGCGGTAGATCTGAAAAGTACCGATCCGCTGGCCTTCAGCGTGACCGGCCGGGCGCAAGTCGATCAACTGCATACCCTCGACACCCTCAAGACCCGCGATTTCCTCAAGTGGCAGCAACTGCTGGTCGAAGGCTTCAATTATCAACATGGCGACAGCCTGTCGATCGACCGCGTGAAACTGTTCCAGCCCTACGCGCGCTTCATGATCAACGACGATCGCAGCACCAACGTCGATGATCTGCTGATTCCGCAACCGGCCGACAGCGCACCGAAAACCGCCGCCGCCAAACCCGCTGCCAGCAAGGACAAGCCTCTGGGCATTCATGTGGGTGGCATCGATATCAACGATGGCTCGGCCAACTTCGCCGACTTCAGCCTGACACCTAACTTCGCCACCGCCGTGCAACAACTCAACGGTCAGATCGGCACCATCGACAGTCGTCAGGCCAAGCCCGCCACCGTCGACGTCAAAGGCAAAGTCGATCGGTATGCGCCGGTCACGATCAAAGGCGCGGTCAACCCGTTCGACCCCATGGCCAGTCTAGACATCGCCACCAGTTTCAAACGGGTCGAGCTGACCACCCTGACGCCCTACTCCGGCAAGTTCGCCGGTTACCGCATCCGCAAGGGCCGGCTTAATCTAGACCTGCATTACCTGATCACCAAGGGCCAATTGAAGGCTGAAAACAAAGTGGTGGTCGAGCAATTGCAACTCGGCGAGAAAGTCGACAGCCCGGACGCGGTCAACCTGCCGCTGAAACTGGCCATCGCCCTGCTCAAGGACGTCGACGGCAAGATTTCCATCGAGCTGCCGGTGACCGGCGACCTGAACAACCCGCAATTCAGTGTGATGCCTATCGTTTGGCAAACCCTGCGCAACCTGATCGTCAAAGCCGCCGCCGCGCCGTTCAAACTGATCGGCGGGCTGGTCAGTGGCGGCGGCTCACAGGATCTGGGCAGCGTGTCCTTCGCCCCTGGTTCCAGCGATCTGAGCAAAGACGCCGAAGCGGCCCTGGTTAAACTCGCACAAGCACTCAAGGAACGTCCGGCGCTGCGCCTGGAAATCGAAGGCACTGCCGCTGCCAGCAGCGACGGCCCGTTGATCGCCGAGCAACGCCTGGAACGTGAATACCAATACAACTACTACAAGATCCTGCAGCGCCGTGGCGACAAGGTGCCGGCGCAGGCATCGCTGCTGGAAGTGCCGGAAAGCGAGAAAGCACCGCTGTTGGAAGGCATCTACCGCACTCGCTTGAAAGTCCAGCCGCCGGTGGAATGGCAGGATTTGGGCAAGGAAGAACGCACGGCGAAATTGCGCGAGGGGCTGATCAAGTTCTGGGGCGCCAGCGATGTGCTGCTGCGGCAACTGGGCCAGGATCGCGCCAGCAGCATCAAGGATTACCTGGTGGACAAAGCCCAGCTTGAGGATGACCGCGTGTACTTCATCGACGCCCACCTGGGCCAGGCCGAAAGCGATGGCCGAGTGATCACCCCTATGCACCTGGATGCAGAGTGATGCGAGCCCTTTGGTGGTGTGCTGCGGCGCTCATACTGAGCGCGGGCCCGGTTGCGGCGGCGGATACCCTGCGCTGTGGCAGCCAGTTGATCAGCGTCGGCGACCGATCCAGCGAAGTGCTGCAGAAGTGCGGCCAACCCGTGGCGCGGGATGGGCTGGGCTACAAGCGCAGCGCCAATCGTCGGGAAGAGTTTCAGGTCGAGGAATGGACCTACGGGCCGAACGGCGGGATGTACCAGTACTTGCGCTTCGAGGGTAATAGGCTGGTGCAGATCACCAGCAAGCGCGGGAACTGATCCCCGCCGCTACCCTAATCCCTTGTGGGAGCGAACCTGCTCGCGAATGCAGTGGGTCAGATGCATGCGATGCTGAAAGTGCCGACGTCATCGCGGGCAAGCCCGCTCCCACAGGGATCTCGTCGACTTCAACTTTTCTGCAGCCACAATAGAACAGGCCCCGACACAAGTGCCGGGGCCTGTAATGGCCATGTCCGTATGGCCGTTCGCATGAACTCCTTAGAGCGACAGTCGTATTACTCGGCTCGGCTGTCGCATCTTCTCCTTGTTCAAGCGAGAAGCTTAAGCCTTACTCGGCTTTCAGGCCGTCAGCCGATACAGCTTTGACGCCTTTGATTTTTTTGGTGATGGCTACTGCGGTGGTTTTCTGCGCATCAGTTACAGCGACAGTCGACGACAGCGATACAACACCTTTGTTGGTTTCGACTTTAATGTCGGAACCTGGAATGCCTTTCTCGGTGAGCAGGTCGCTTTTGACCTTGGTGGTGATCCAGGTATCGGAGGTAGCTTCTTTAGCCTGGGTAACTTCACCGGCTGCCAGCACCATTGGCGACTGAGTAGCCTGGGTGGTTTGAGCGAATGCAGCGTTGGCCATGGTCAGGGTCAGCGCGGTTGCAGTTGCGGCAGCGATAGCGAACTTCTTCATACGAGTAACTCCTGTTTTTCTATAAAGTCTGCTGGTGTCAGATTCAGCAGGGTTATCGTAGATATTGCGAACGCTGTGCCAACTTTGAGACAGTTGTTTTTTCTATATAAATCAACAACTTAATAAATCTAAAATTTTCCGGAATCATGCAAATTGCATGACCTCGAAGATTTCTACATGCAAGTTGCGGTTTTTTGAAAAGTTCCTAAGGTGCTGAATTTTTTGCAGTTTTCCAAACTGCTACAGATGACCTTTCCGCAGGCAAAAAAAAGCCCCGCAGTATTGGCGGGGCGTTTGATTTTAGTTTTTTTATCCTGCAGCAGCGGCGGCAGTGCAGCCTTTCGGCGCATATTCGGAGGTAGCACTAGTTTTGCATGACCACCCAGATGTGACGTCGCGAGTGAGCGTCACAGTTGCGTTGGTTACTGGAGCCGGAGCGTCTTTAAGCGTGCAGATAATGCTGTTGGCGGGACTTGCTCCGACAGTAATCGTGCAATGCGTTGTGGTGGCGTTCGAAGTGATCTTGTCAACTGTGGGAGAACCCGTACCTGAGTTGACCTGGTCCTCATAGTTAACCTTCAGCGCCGAAATCTCCGCCAGTCCCGCCGTGACCTTAGCTCGCGCCTGGTACTTCGAGTATGCCGGAATGGCAAACGTCGCCAAGATCCCAATGATCGCCACAACGATCAGCAGTTCGATAAGGGTGAAACCTTTTTGACTATTCATAGGCAGCTCCATGCATGAGGCGAATTCTCATGACCTGAGCAGACCCAAGCACAGCACATGCCAACGGCGTTGCGCCCCGCCTGCGGGAGCTTTTTCTGACAGAGGTGATGAAGTCCTACCCCATTAACCGCACTATCTGACGCTTTTTGTCACCTTGGTGTGGGACGTTTGGCTCGCTGGCTTGACTAGGCTATAAGTCATGAACTGTCTGCTTGCGGTAACCCCATGAACGATATCGTCTTAAGCGGTCTGGCCAAGCAATTGGTCCAGGCCGAGCTGCTGACCGACAAAAGCGCACAACAGGCCTATCAACAAGCCCTGCGTGGACGTATCTCGCTGGTCAGCTATCTGGTGCAGAACAAGATGGTCAAGAGTCGGCAAATCGCCGAAATCGCCTCAGAGCATTTCGGCGTGGCCCTGCTTGATCTCAACTGCCTCGACAAAGAGACCCAGCCCAAAGGCCTGGTCAGTGAAAAACTGGTGCGCCAGCATCACGCCCTGCCCTTATGGCGGCGCGGCAACAAGCTGTTCGTCGGCATCTCCGACCCGACCAACCACCAGGCCATCAACGACATTCAGTTCAGCACAGGCCTCAGCACCGAAGCGATCCTGGTGGAGGACGACAAACTCAGCCTGGCCATCGACAAGTTTTTCGACAGCGACGCCACCGGCCTCGAAGACATGGCCGACGTCGACCTCGATGGCCTCGACATCGAAGCCGTCGACGATAAGCGCCAGGACTCGATTGCCGGCCAGGACGCCGACGACGCGCCGGTGGTGCGCTTCGTCAACAAGATGCTGCTGGACGCGATCAAGGGCGGCTCGTCCGACCTGCATTTCGAGCCCTACGAAAAAACCTACCGAGTGCGAGTGCGTACCGACGGCATCCTGCGTGAGGTAGCGCGCCCACCCAGCCAGTTAGCCAACCGCATCGCCGCGCGGCTCAAGGTCATGGCCAGCCTGGACATTTCCGAGCGGCGCAAACCCCAGGACGGGCGGATCAAGATGCGCTTGTCGAAAAGCAAGTCGATCGATTTTCGGGTCAACACCCTGCCGACCCTGTGGGGCGAAAAAGTGGTGATCCGGATCCAGGATCCGACCAGCGCACAAATGGGCATCGACGCCCTCGGCTACGAGCCCGACCAGAAAGACCTGTACATGGCCGCCCTCAAGCAGCCACAAGGCCTGATCCTGGTGACCGGACCCACCGGCTCGGGCAAGACCGTGTCGCTGTACACCGGCCTGAACATCCTCAACACCGTCGACATCAACATCTCCACCGCCGAAGACCCGGTGGAGATCAACATCGAAGGCATCAACCAGGTCAACGTCAATCCACGGCAAGGCCTGGACTTCGCCCAAGCGCTGCGCTCGTTCCTGCGTCAGGACCCGGATGTGATCATGGTCGGTGAGATCCGTGACCTGGAAACCGCAGAAATCGCCATTAAAGCCGCGCAAACCGGGCACATGGTGCTTTCGACCCTGCACACCAATAGCGCCGCCGAAACCCTGACCCGCCTGCACAACATGGGCATTCCCGGTTTTAACATCGCTACGGCGGTGCATCTGATCATCGCCCAGCGCCTGGCGCGCAAACTGTGCAGCCACTGCAAGAAAGCCATCGAAATCCCGCGGGAGACGCTGATCAAGGAAGGTTTCCCCGAAGAGCGCATCGGCAGCTTCACCATTTACGAGCCGGTCGGCTGCGAACACTGCAACGGCGGCTACAAGGGCCGTGTCGGGATCTACGAGGTGGTGAAGAACACGCCGGAACTGCAACGGCTGATCATGGCCGAAGGCAACTCGCTGGAAATCGACGTGCAGATGCGCAAGGACGGCTTCAACGACCTGCGCACTTCCGGACTGCACAAGGCGATGCAGGGCATCACCAGTCTTGAAGAAATCAACCGGGTGACCAAGGACTGAACATGGCGGTGAAAGCGGCAAAACTCAACGTCTACGCCTGGGAAGGCACCGACCGCAAAGGCACGAAAATGACCGGCGAACTGAGCGGTCTCAACCCGGCGCTGATCAAGGCCCAACTGCGTAAACAGGGGATCAACCCCGGCAAGGTGCGCAAGAAGTCAGTATCGATCCTCGACTTCGGCAAGCGCATCAAACCCCGGGACATCGCCCTGTTCACCCGGCAGATGGCGACCATGATGAAGGCCGGCGTGCCGCTGTTGCAGTCGTTCGACATCATCGGCGAGGGCTTCGAAAACCCGGCCATGCGCAAACTGGTGGACGAGGTCAAACAGGAAGTCGCCGCCGGTAACAGCTTCGCCACGTCGCTGCGCAAGAAGCCGCAATATTTCGATGAGCTCTACTGCAATCTGGTAGACGCCGGCGAGCATGCCGGCGCGCTGGACACCTTGCTGGAACGGGTCGCCACCTACAAAGAAAAAAGCGAAAGCCTCAAGGCCAAGATCAAGAAAGCCATGACCTATCCCACGGCGGTGATCTTCGTCGCGGCAATCGTGACCGGGATTCTGCTGGTAAAAGTGGTGCCGCAGTTCAAATCGGTGTTTGCCGGCTTCGGCGCCGAGCTGCCGGCGTTCACGGTGATGGTGATCGCCCTGTCGGAGTTTATGCAGCAATGGTGGTGGGCCATCCTCGGCGGCATGATCGCGGGAGTTTTCGGGCTGCGACATGCGCTCAAGACCTCGCAAGGCTTTCGCGACCGCATGGACACCTGGCTGCTGAAACTGCCGCTGGTGGGTACGCTGATGTACAAGTCGGCGGTCGCCCGATATGCGCGGACCTTGTCCACCACGTTTGCCGCTGGCGTGCCCTTGGTCGAGGCGCTGGACTCGGTGGCCGGCGCCACCGGTAACGTGGTGTTCAAGCGTGCAGTGCTTCGAGTCAAGCAGGACGTATCCACCGGCATGCAGCTGAATTTCGCCATGCGCACCGCGGGGGTATTCCCTAACATGGCGATCCAGATGACCGCGATCGGCGAGGAGTCCGGTGCCCTCGACGACATGCTCGACAAGGTCGCGAGTTTCTACGAGGACGAAGTGGATAACATGGTCGACAACCTCACCAGCCTGATGGAGCCCTTCATCATGGTGATCCTCGGCGTGGTGGTCGGTGGCCTGGTGGTGGCCATGTACCTGCCGATCTTTCAACTGGGTGCAGCAGTCTGATATGCCCTTGAGTGAATTCCTGATCACCTGGCCCCAGGCGTTTGTCCTTAGTGCGTTACTGCTCGGGCTGATTGTCGGCAGCTTTCTCAATGTGCTGGTCTGGCGCCTGCCGAAGATGCTGGAGCGCGAATGGCAGTCGCAAGCGCGGGATGTCTTGGGACTGCCGGCGCAACCGCCCGGCCCGACCTATAACCTGATGCTCCCGGCGTCGCAATGCCCGCACTGCGCTCACCGCATTCGCGCCCGGGAAAACATCCCATTACTCAGTTATGCGCTGCTACGCGGCCGCTGTTCCCGTTGCGCGGCGCCGATCAGTAAGCGTTATCCGTTAACCGAGCTGGCGTGCGGACTGTTGTCGGCCTTCATTGCTTGGCATTTCGGTTACGGCTGGCCGGCCGCCATGGCGCTGTTGCTGACCTGGGGCTTGCTGGCGATGAGCCTGATCGACGCCGACCATCAATTGCTGCCCGACGTGCTGGTGCTGCCGCTGTTGTGGCTGGGCCTGATCGTCAATAGCTTCGCGGTGTTTGTACCGCTGGACGATGCACTGTGGGGCGCCGTGGCCGGTTACTTGGCGCTGTGGTCGGTGTTTTGGGTATTCAAGCTACTGACCGGCAAGGACGGCATTGGCCAGGGCGACTTCAAACTCCTGGCGTTGCTCGGAGCCTGGGGTGGCTGGCAGATTCTGCCGTTGACCGTGCTCCTGTCGTCGCTGGTGGGCGCCGTCAGCGGCCTGATTTTATTGCGCCTGCAAGACGCGAAAACCTCGACGCCGATCCCCTTCGGCCCCTACCTGGCAATTGCCGGCTGGATTGCCTTGCTCTGGGGTGGTCAAATAACCGACTTCTATTGGCAGTTTGTCGGTTTCAAATGAATACCCCTGTGGATAAACCCTGGATTCTCGGCCTTACCGGCGGCATCGGCAGCGGCAAGAGCGCGGCGGCGGAGCATTTCATTACGCTCGGCGTGCATGTAGTGGATGCCGATCACGCCGCGCGCTGGGTGGTGGAGCCTGGTCGCCCGGCGCTGGCGAAGATCGCCGAGCACTTCGGCGCCGGTGTTCTCCAAGCCGATGGCAGCCTGGATCGTGCCGCCCTGCGCGCCCTGATCTTTGAAGTGCCGGAAGAACGGCGCTGGCTGGAAGCGCTGCTGCACCCGTTGATCGGCGAGGAAATCGTTCATCACCTGGCGCTGGCAAAATCGCCCTACGCGATTTTGGTGTCACCGCTGCTGATTGAGTCCGGCCAGTACAGCATGACCCAGCGCATCCTGGTCATCGATGCCCCGGAACAGTTGCAGATCGCGCGAACCCTGCAACGGGACCAGACCAGCGAACATCAGGTCCAGGCGATCCTCAAGGCCCAATCCAGCCGGCAAGACCGCATCCGGCACGCCGACGACGTGGTGGTCAACGACCGCGACCTCGCCTGGCTGCACAGCGAAGTCGAACGCCTGCATCATTTTTATCTTACTTTGCGTGGAGGCCAGTCATGAGCCAAACCCCTACCGTCGAATGCCCGACCTGCGGCGCCCCTGTGGAATGGAGCGCGGAAAGCAAATTCCGGCCGTTCTGTTCCGATCGTTGCAAGCTGATCGACCTGGGTGCCTGGGCCTCGGAAGAGCACAAGATTCCGGTCAGACCGGACGCCGAGGACGATTTGTTCAGCGAAGAGTTTGAGCCGCGCCACTGACCTCTAGCGCTTGTCGTCGTCCTTCCAGGGCGCCGACAAATAGCGGGTGCGGTTGAAGGTCTCCAGCCATTCCGGGCAGAACACCACCAGCGCACTGACCACCATGCCGTTGATAAACGCCTCGGGAAAAATGATCAGCCACAGGTAACCGACGAAATCCTCCAGCCATTCCGGCATCGCGAAGCGTTCGTCGAACCACAACACCCCGAGGGCGATCAGCAGGCACAACAGGGCGGACAGCGCGGCCGCGAGGAAACCGGAACAGAAGATGTACACGAAAGGATTACGCGGCTGGGCGCGCTCTACCAGGATCGCGCAGCATTCGGTGATCAGTACCGGTAACAGGATTAGCAGCGAGCCGTTGACGCCGACCGCCAGCAGATCCTGACGCCCCAGCAGCACCAGCCCGAGTTGCGCCACCAACCCGCCAATGATCGCCAGCGGCCAGTCCAGCAGCAGGGTGACCGCGGTCATGCCGATGAAGTGGTACGACACGCCCGTATCGAAATCCCGTCTTACCAACCACAGCATAAACAGCGCGAACACCGTGCCGAACAGCAAATGCTGCCGACGCCGGTCACTGAACAACTCGACCCACGGCGCCCGCGCAATTGCCCAGAGCAGCACCGGCGCATAGATCAGCCAGCCCAGCGTCAGGGTTTGCGGCGACAACAGTTCAGCGCCGATCATGCTTGACCACCCCGCTCACACGCGCCTCCTCGGCCGTTTCGATGTCCGTGTCCGCAGTCTACACCGACGCCCGGTGTGCTTGAGTTAATGCAATGCTTTCAGCAGATCGCGATTGAACGCTAAGCTTGGGCCTATGGATGATTCCGATTATTTACGCCTGCTGACCATCGCGGCCGAGCAAGCCAACGCGTTCCTGTCCAATGCCCGCAAATGGGAGCGTGAGCGTTGGGTCTGCCAGCGCCTGCTGCAAGGCCTGAACATCCCGTACCGCGCCGATGAATTCGCCCCCGCGGGCGAGCCGCCGGACGTGTTATTCCGCGATGCCAGTTTCGAGGTGTTCTTCGTGCTCGACGAAGGTCGTCGGCTTAACGACGAATGGCGCGACGAACTGCAACGAAGGCGCAGCGCGTTTTCCCTGAGCCAATTGGTGCGCCGCGAGGCCAAGCCCAAGCGCATCCCGGCCAACGAGTTTCTTACCCGCCTGGCGCCGACCCTGCGCAAGAAAGCCCACAACTACAAAGAGCGCGGCATGGACCTCGGCGAACTGGACATCATTGCGTTCGCCAGCCTCAAACGCGAAGTGCTCGACCTCAACAGCCACTTTCCGCCGCCCACCGAATACCTGCGCCAGGGCTGGCGCTCGTTGTCGCTGGTGGGCCCGACCTTCGCCCGCGTGCTGTTCGCGCATCCGGACGCCCCGGATTTCCTGCGCAGCAATCTGGGGCGCAGCATTGTTTTCGACGTGGGAATCAGCCTGTGAGCCCTTTGCAAGAATTGATCGCCCAAGTGCCGCAAATCGGCCGTGTGCGCTGGATCGGCGTGCGCCCCGAACCGCATGCACCGATGATTGAACTGGACGCCGTAGAAGCGCGACTGGAAGCCGGGTTGACCGGCGATCGCGCGCGCCCAGGGGTGCGCAATGCGCGGCAAGTGACCTTGATTCAGTGGGAGCATCTGCCGGTGATCAGCTCATTGATGGGCCGCCCCGCCGAGCAACCGGTACTGCCGATGGAGTTGCGACGCAACATCGTGGTCAGCGGCATCAACCTGTTCAGCCTCAAGGGCCGACGGTTTCGTATCGGCCAGGCGATTTTCGAGACCACCGGCTGGTGCCAGCCCTGCGCGCGCCTGCAAAACAACCTCGGCCCCGGCACCTTTCAAGCCGTGCGCGGACATGGCGGAATCACCGCCCGAGTGTTACAAAGTGGAATCATTCGCCTGGACGACTCGATCAGCGTCGAGCCCATTCCGGACAGCGGCTACGCGCCATTCAATCCCAATTGAAACTCGCCGTAGCCGCTACCCATTCAGCAACGTCTACCTGACGAGGCCTCTATGACCAGCCGCCTGAACCCCGACGACCAGAAGCATGTCGAAGACTACCTGCAGTTGTCGCAGCACCAAGTCGAGCGCCGGCCTTTCCGGCCGTGGATGCTCCTGGTGATCGTGCTGGCGGTGACCATTGGCTTGGGCCTGCTGAGCCGCCTTATCAGTTACCTGACGCTATGAGTCGCTTTGCACTCGCGCGGGTTAACACACCGATTTCTTTTAGCCTTGCGAGATATTCCCATGACTCATCGTATTGTTATCGTTGGCGGCGGCGCCGGCGGTCTGGAGTTGGCTACCCGTCTGGGTAAGACTCAGGGCAAGCGCGGCACCGCCAGTGTGATGCTCGTCGACGCGAACCTGACGCACATCTGGAAACCCTTGCTGCACGAAGTGGCCGCTGGGTCGCTTAACTCTTCCGAAGACGAACTCAACTATGTGGCCCAGGCCAAATGGAACCACTTCGAGTTCCAGCTGGGGCGTATGAGCGGGCTCGACCGCACGCAGAAGAAAATCCAGTTGGCTGCCACCTACGACGAAGCCGGCATTGAGCTGGTCCCGGCGCGGGAAGTGCCTTACGACTCACTGGTCATCGCGGTCGGCAGCACCACCAACGACTTCGGCACAGAAGGCGCTGCGCAGCACTGCCTGTTCCTCGACACCCGCAAGCAGGCCGAGCGCTTCCATCAGCAACTGCTCAACCACTACCTGCGCGCCCACGCTGGCCAGACCGATGTGGTCGAGCAAATCAGCGTGGCCATCGTTGGCGCCGGTGCCACTGGTGTGGAGTTGGCGGCTGAGCTGCACAACGCGGCCCATGAACTGGCGGCCTACGGCCTGGACCGGATCAAACCGGAAAACATGCACATCACGCTGATAGAAGCCGGGCCACGGGTGTTGCCAGCATTGCCGGAGCGAATTGGCGGGCCGGTGCATAAAACCCTGGAGAAACTCGGGGTCAATGTGATGACCAATGCGTCGGTCAGTGAAGTCACCGCCGAGAGCCTGATCACCGCCGATGGCAAAGAGATCAAGGCCAGCCTGAAGGTGTGGGCGGCGGGGATTCGCGCGCCGGGTTTCCTCAAGGACATCGATGGCCTGGAAACCAATCGCATCAATCAACTGCAAGTGTTGCCGACCTTGCAAACCACCCGCGACGAGAACATCTTCGCCTTTGGCGACTGCGCCGCTTGCCCGCAACCTGGCACCGATCGCAACGTACCGCCGCGGGCCCAGGCCGCGCATCAGCAAGCGTCGCTGCTGGCCAAATCGCTGAAGTTGCGCATCGAAAACAAGCCGCTGCCTGAGTACAAGTACACCGACTATGGCTCGCTGATTTCGCTGTCGCGGTTCTCGGCGGTGGGTAACCTGATGGGCAACCTGACCGGCAGCGTGATGCTAGAAGGCTGGTTGGCGCGGATGTTTTATGTGTCGCTGTACCGCATGCACCAGATGGCGCTGTACGGCGCGTTTCGTACCGCGATGCTGATGCTCGGGAGCAAAATCGGACGCGGGACCGAGCCGCGACTCAAGCTGCACTAAGGTCTGCGTCGACAGGGCCTCATCGCGGGCAAGCCCGCTCCCACAGGGATTTGTGTTGAGCCACCATTGCGCGGATGGCCCCAGCCCCTTGTGGGAGCGAGCCTGCTCGCGAAGAGGTCAGCCCATTCAACATCATCGCTGACTGGACCGACGCTTTCGCGAGCAGGGCTCGCTCCCACAGGGATTTTGAAGTGCCACCATTTCGCTTATGGCGCAGGACACTGTGGGAGCGGGCTTGCCCGCGATAGCGTCAGGCCAGTCAACGGCGATTGGCGACGCTTTCGCGAGCAGGCTAGCTCCCACTTTTTCAGTGATCAACTCATGGATCTGTGTCTCACTGTATCCCCGCCATGCATTCCTGACCTTCGCTTACAAACTCCCCGCGTCACGACACAGTAGCGATACACCAGGGCCGCTTAATGGCCACACCCGAGCAAGGCAAGGCCTGCTCCGGGGAAGAGCCGCAATCACGCGGCGCCCCTAATCGTGCGGTTGTGTCGTGCAACCCTGGAGAATGTAAATGTCCCGTACCACTACTCTCAGCAAAAACACCCTTGGCATGCTTGGCGCCGTTCTGGCCGGTGGCATGATGTTGTCCGGTTCGGTTTTCGCTGCACAGCCGCTGACCCAGGGTTACATGGTCGCCTCGGCCGAAACCTCGGTAAAAACCCCAGAAGGAAAATGCGGTGAAGGCAAGTGCGGTGACGCATCGATGGCCAAGACCGACACCGATGGCGACGGCAAAGTCTCCCGCGCGGAGTTTCAGAAAGTCGCGCCGAAGTCCAACTTCGACAAAATCGACACCAACCACGATGGCTTCATCGACGAGCAAGAGGCTTACGACAACGTCAAAGCGAACTACGAAGCCAACGGCAAGAAAATGCCAAAAGGCCTGTTCGAACACTTGAAAGACCAAGACGGTAACTGAGTCAGCGACAAAACAAAGCCGCGCCTCCCATTGAGAGGCGCGGCTTTTTTGTGCCTGGCGGCTTTACACGCGGAAGCGTTGCACCATGCCTTGCAGCGCATTGGCCAGTTTCGACAGTTCATGGCTCGACGCGCTGGTCTGATCTGCGCCCGCCGCTGAGCGCACCGACAGATCGCGGATGTTCACCAGGTTGCGATCGACTTCCCGCGCCACTTGCGCCTGCTCTTCAGCGGCGCTGGCGATCACTAGATTGCGTTCGTGGATTTCATGCACCGACGCGGTAATCGTCTGCAACGCTTCACCGGCTCGCTCTGCCAGCACCAGAGTGCTGGAGGCTCGGGAGGCACTGGCCTGCATCGAATCCAGGGCCAGGGTCGAACCGTTGCGCATGCCCTGGACCATTTGCTCGATTTCCTGGGTCGACTGCTGCGTCCGCCCGGCCAGTGCGCGCACTTCATCGGCGACCACCGCAAAACCACGCCCGCTCTCCCCCGCCCGCGCCGCTTCGATGGCGGCATTAAGCGCCAACAGGTTGGTTTGCTCGGCAATGGCGCGGATCACGTCCAGCACCTTACCAATGTCCTGGGATTGATTGGCCAGGGATTGCACCAGTTCGCCGGTGTGCTGCACGTCGCTGGCCAGGGCGCTGATGGCATGGGCCGTTTCGCTGACGCGCTCTTGGCCCAGGTGCGCCGACTCGCTCGACTGACGGGTAGCGTCCGACGTGGACACCGCGTTGCGTGCGACTTCTTCGACTGCCGTGGTCATCTCGTTCACCGCGGTGGCCGCTTGTTCGATTTCGTTGTTTTGTTGCTGCAGACCTTGGGTGCTGTCGAGGGTGACCGCGTTCAGCTCATCGGCCGCGGCGGCCAGCTGCGTGGCCGAGCCGCTGATCCCTTGCAGGGTTTCCCGCAGGTTCTGCTGCATGGTGGCCAAGGCCTTGAGCAAACGACTGACTTCGTCATTGCCGTGGGTGGCGATCGGCCGGGTCAGGTCGCCGCTGGCCACGTGTTCGGCAGCGGTCACAGCCTCGCTCAACGGGCGCACGATGCTGCGGGTCAGCAACATCGCCAGGCCGACGGTAGCCAATGCGGCGAGGGCGATGAACAGGCTGACGATCATCCGCGAGGTGTCGTAATGCGCCTGGGAGTTCTGGCTTTCGATGGCGACTTGCTTGGAGAACATCTCGGCCAGATCGCTGAGTTGCTTGCCGGAGCCGTCGACCACGGTCTTCATGTCCACCAGCAGCAATTTGGTCAGCTCATCGCGGCGACCCTGCTCGGCCAAGGTAAAGGACTGGGCAATGCCCGCGCGATAGGTAGTGAAAGTGGTCTTGAACTGGTCATACAACGCCTGGCCTTCCGGCGTGGTGACGAGGCGGTCGTAAGCGCTGATCTTCTCGCTCAGCTCCTTGTCGCGGGTGTCCATTTGGCTGCGGTAGGTGGGGATGTTCTTCGGATCCTGATCCAGCGCCATGCGCAGGGAAATCGTGCGGATGCGCAGCATGATCTCGCGGATCTCGTCACCGCCGCGAATACTCGGCAGCCATTGATTTTCCACGGCCACTTCGCTGTCGCGAATGCTCGACATCTGCCCCAGGGCAAACACCCCGAGCAACGCAACCAGAACCGCGATCAAGGCAAACCCCAGGGCTGCACGGGGGGCAATATTCAACTGACGGAGCAACATGACGGGCGCCTTATTCTTGTGGGCAGAAATGAGGGGCGTCGTTGGGCAGTCCCCTGTTTGCGGGTTATCGGCGAGTTGTATGACGACTTGAATGAAGAATGCGGGGTTTTGTCGGACAAAAAAAATCCCCGCATCTTTCGATACGAGGATTTTCAATATGGTCGGGGTAAGGGGATTCGAACTCCTGACATCCTGCTCCCAAAGCAGGCGCGCTACCGGACTGCGCTATACCCCGGTAAAAAAAAGGCACCTTTGAAAGGCGCCTTCTGCGAACAGAGCTTTTGGCGTCTGATCTTAAGATTCGATTCCAGCGTTAACTGGTTTCAAAAATGGTGGGTCGTGTGGGATTCGAACCTACGACCAATTGGTTAAAAGCCAACTGCTCTACCAACTGAGCTAACGACCCAAAAATGGTCGGGGTAAGGGGATTCGAACTCCTGACATCCTGCTCCCAAAGCAGGCGCGCTACCGGACTGCGCTATACCCCGGTTTGAAATTGGCTCCGTGACCAGGACTCGAACCTGGGACCCAATGATTAACAGTCATTTGCTCTACCGACTGAGCTATCACGGAATTATTTCAAGTGCTGCATTACAACTTACTGCGTTCTCTACACCCGTTCGCATCGCTGCGTTCGTGTGTCTGAGGCGCGCTATTCTACAATCTCAAGCGCCTCTGTCAACCCCTTAAATTGCTTTCAAGACAATGATTTGCAACTTATTTCAGATTCCAGCTTGGGGAGCTGAAACCCTTGAGGTGACGTACTGCGGGGCGCACTTTACAAGCCTTTTCCTTTGAGTTCAACGCTCTAGGAGAAAAAAGAGGCCACGTAACGCGAGGCCTCTTCATCTGCGCCGCCTAATGGCTTAGCTGAAAACGATTTCGTCGTTTTCTACCGTGCCTTTGGCGGTCTCGCCGGGCATGAAGCGACCCGACAGAATCAACTGCGCCAGCGGGTTCTCGATCCAGCGCTGAATCGCCCGCTTCAGCGGTCGTGCGCCGTAGACCGGGTCGTAGCCCACTGCAATCAGCTTGTCCATGGCCTCGTCGCTCAGCTCGAGCTTCAACTCGCGCTCGGTCAAGCGGCCGCGCAAGCGTCCCAGTTGAATCTCGGTGATGCCGGCAATCTGATCCCGCGCCAGCGGTTCGAAGATCACCACTTCGTCGACCCGGTTGATGAATTCCGGGCGGAAGTGCGTGGAAATCGCATCCATCACCGCCGCACGCTGGGCTTCACGGTCGCCGACCAGTTCCTGGATCTGCGCCGAACCGAGGTTGGAGGTCATGACGATCACCGTGTTCTTGAAGTCCACCGTGCGCCCATGACTGTCCGTCAAACGGCCATCTTCCAACACTTGCAGCAAAATGTTGAACACGTCCGGGTGGGCCTTCTCGACCTCGTCCAGGAGGATCACCGAATACGGCTTGCGACGCACGGCTTCGGTCAGGTAACCGCCCTCCTCGTAGCCCACGTAGCCCGGTGGTGCACCGATCAGCCGAGCCACGGAGTGTTTCTCCATGAACTCCGACATGTCGATCCGCACCATGGCCTCTTCGGTGTCGAACAGGAACTCGGCCAAGGCCTTGCACAGCTCGGTTTTACCCACGCCGGTCGGGCCGAGGAACATGAACGAGCCGCTCGGGCGATTCGGGTCGGACAACCCGGCACGGGAACGTCGCACTGCGTTGGCAACCGCCACCACAGCCTCGTCCTGGCCGATCACCCGTTGGTGCAACAGGCTCTCCATTTTCAGCAGCTTGTCGCGCTCGCCTTCGAGCATCTTCGAGACTGGAATCCCGGTCCACTTCGACACCACTTCAGCGATTTCTTCCTCAGTGACCTTGCTGCGCAGCAACTGGTTTTCGCTCTTGCCGTGCTGGTCGACCATTTGCAGGCTGCGCTCCAGGTCCGGGATCACCCCGTACTGCAACTCGGCCATGCGGTTCAGATCGCCTTTGCGGCGCGCGGCTTCCAGCTCCTGGCGGGATTGTTCGATCTTCTGCTGGATCTGCGCCGAGCCTTGGACTTCGGCTTTTTCCGAGTTCCAGATTTCTTCAAGGTCGGAATACTCGCGCTCGTGGCGAACGATTTCTTCCTGGAGTTTTTCCAGGCGCTTCTTCGCTGCATTGTCGCTTTCTTTCTTCAAGGCCTGGGATTCGACCTTCAACTGAATCAGGCGACGCTCCAGACGATCCAGCACTTCCGGCTTGGAATCGATTTCCATGCGGATACGGCTGGCGGCTTCGTCGATCAAGTCGATGGCTTTGTCCGGCAACTGGCGGTCGGTGATGTAGCGATGGCTCAGTTTGGCTGCCGCGATGATCGCACCGTCGGTGATCGCCACTTTATGGTGGACCTCATAACGCTCCTTGAGGCCACGCAGGATGGCGATGGTGTCTTCTTCGCTCGGCTCTTCGACGAGTACTTTCTGGAAACGCCGCTCGAGCGCCGCATCCTTCTCTATATATTGCCGGTACTCGTTGAGCGTGGTCGCGCCGACGCAATGCAGCTCGCCCCGGGCCAAGGCCGGCTTGAGCATGTTGCCGGCATCCATCGAGCCCTCGCCTTTACCGGCGCCGACCATGGTATGCAGTTCGTCGATGAACAGAATGATCTGCCCTTCCTGCTTCGACAGCTCATTGAGCAACGACTTGAGGCGTTCTTCGAACTCGCCACGGTACTTGGCGCCGGCAATCAGCGAGCCCATGTCGAGGGACAGCAGACGCTTGCCCTTGAGGCCATCCGGCACTTCGCCGTTGATGATCCGTTGCGCCAGACCTTCGGCGATCGCGGTTTTACCCACGCCCGGCTCACCGATCAATACCGGGTTGTTCTTGGTGCGACGCTGCAGGACCTGGATGGTGCGGCGGATTTCATCGTCACGACCAATCACCGGATCAAGCTTGCCTTCTTCGGCGCGTTTGGTCAGGTCGACCGTGTACTTGTCGAGCGCCTGCCGCGACTCTTCGTGGTTGGCGTCATTCACCGCCTCACCACCGCGCAGGTTGTTGATGGCATTTTCCAGGGCTTTCTTGCTCACGCCCTGGCCGAGCAGCAATTTGCCGAGCTTGCTGTTCTCGTCCATGGCCGCCAGCAGCACCAGTTCGCTGGAGATGAACTGGTCGCCCTTCTGCTGCGCCAGGCGATCCGCCTGGTTGAGCAGGCGCGCCAAGTCCTGCGACATGTTCACATCACCGGTGGGATTCTGGATTTTCGGCAACTGATCGAGCTCTTTGGTCAGCTCTTTACGCAAGCTGCTGACGTCAAAACCGACCTGCATCAACAGGGGTTTGATTGAACCACCCTGTTGTTCAAGCAAAGCCTGCATCAAATGCGCAGGCTCAATGCCCGGATGATCAAGACCGACGGCAAGGGATTGGGCGTCGGATAAGGCTAACTGTAATTTGCTGGTTAAACGGTCGATACGCATGGGTCACCTTCCTAAATGGGCAGGCCGGAGCGATAACTACACCTTAATAAAGAAAACCTGCCAGATACCCCTGTAGATGCGGTCGATTCTGGAAGATTCAAGCGCCACAGCATTGACGCAGATCAGCAGAGTCTAGCGTTCGAGCCAGACCAGAGAGGCGAACCGGCCAGTGCGCGACGCACGGCGGTAAGAAAAGAAGCGCGGATCGGTGACCGTACAGAAACCGCCGCCGAACACCGCATTCACGCCACGGGCGGCCAGGCGCAGACGCGCCAGTTCGTAGATATCCGCCATGTACTTGCCGGCATTTACGCTCGGCACAAACGCCCGCTCGGCTTGCGGCAACGACGATACAAAGGCCTCGCGCACTTCCGGGCCGACTTCAAAGGCTTGCGGGCCGATGGCCGGACCGAGCCAGACCAACACGTCTTGCGGCGCGACCGCGAGACTGTCGAGGGTGGCCTCCAGCACGCCGGCCGCCAACCCGCGCCAACCGGCGTGGGCCGCCGCCACGCGGGTGCCGGCGCGGTCGCAGAACAGAGCAGGCAAGCAGTCGGCGGTCATGACGGCGCAGGCAACGCCCGGCGTCGCGGTCCAGCTGGCGTCGGCCTGGCTGACCTGGAACGGGTCGGCATCAGCCACGACAATGCCGTGAACCTGCTGCAACCAGGCCGGTTGAATAGCGAAATGATCGGTGAGGCGACGACGATTTTCCGCCACCGCTTCAGGAGTGTCCTCGACATGCGCGCCGAGGTTGAGGCTGTCGAACGGCGCCTCGCTGACGCCGCCCGCCCGGGTGGTGACGCAGGCTTTGACGCTGGCCGGCGCAGGCCAGTCCGGCGTCAGCCAGTTCATCCGACGAATGCCTCGCGGTCTTGCTTGAGCAACGTCAGCAACCAGACAAAATCGTCCGGCAGGGGCGATTCCCAGCTCATGCGCTTACCGGTGGTCGGATGATCCAGTTCCAGGAAACGCGCATGCAGCGCCTGACGCGGGAAGGTTTTCAGCGAATCGACCATGGTCTGGCTGGCGGCAGGAGGAATACGGAAGCGACCACCATAGGCCGGATCGCCGACCAACGGAAAGTTGATGTGCGCCATGTGTACGCGAATCTGGTGGGTGCGGCCGGTTTCCAGCTTGACCCGCACATGGGTGTGGGAGCGGAAACGCTCGAGCACGCGGTAGTGACTCACCGCCTGCTTGCCACCTTCCATCACCGCCATGCGTTGGCGCTGCTGGCCGTGGCGACCGATCGGGGCGTTGATCTTGCCACCGGCGGTGACCACGCCGATCACGATGCACTCGTAGATGCGGCTGACACTGCGGCTCTGCAATTGGGTAACCAGTTGCGTCTGCGCCTGGATGGTCTTGGCCACCACCATCAAACCGGTGGTGTCCTTGTCCAGACGATGCACGATACCGGCGCGCGGCACATTGATAATGTCCGGCACGTGGTGCAGCAGGGCGTTGAGCAGGGTGCCATCGGCGTGGCCGGCGGCCGGGTGAACCACCAGGCCCGCAGGCTTGTTGATCACCAGGATGTCGTCATCTTCATAGACGATATCCAGTTCAATGTCCTGAGCGACCCATTCACCCTGAGCTTCCTGCTCGGCGGTCAACTCAAGGATGGCGCCGCCGTGCACGATGTCTCGCGGGCGGATAACCGCTCCATCCACAGTCAGGCGGCCGTCTTTGATCCAGGCGGAAAGGCGCGAGCGCGAGTGCTCAGCGAATAGTTGTGCGGCGACTTGATCGAGGCGTTGGCCGCCCAATTCGGACGGCACCTCTGCGCGGAGTTCAATTTTATCGGACATGCTCAGACTAGGCGTCGGCTACAGCCTTTGGTTTCGGCTGCGCGCTTGTGGTTAAATACGGCGTCTTTTGCCCCGGGGCTTTCAACGGGGCGCTCATCATAACAGGACGGCCCCGCCCAAGACAGCGGCCGTCATAGGGACGCAAGCCGCCATGCAAGTGAAACACCTGCTGCTGATCGCCATCCTCGCATTGACCGCTGCTTGCTCATCGAAGGAAGTCGTAGACGAAAACCTGAGCGAAGTCGAGCTGTACCAACAAGCTCAGACCGACCTGGACAACAACAGCTATACCAGCGCCACCTCGAAGCTCAAGGCCCTGGAATCGCGTTATCCGTTCGGGCGCTATGCGGATCAGGCTCAACTCGAGCTGATCTACGCCAACTACAAGAACGCCGAGCCGGAAGCCGCCAAGTCCGCCGCCGAGCGTTTCATTCGTCTGCACCCGCAGCATCCGAACGTCGACTACGCCTACTACCTCAAGGGCCTGACGTCGTTCGACCAGGACGTCGGCATCCTCGCGCGCTTCCTGCCGCTGGACATGACCAAGCGTGACCCGGGCGCCGCCCGCGACTCTTACAACGAGTTCGCCCAGCTCACCAGCCGCTTCCCGAACAGCCGTTATGCGCCGGACGCCAAGCAGCGCATGATCTACCTGCGCAACCTGCTGGCTTCCTACGAAATTCACGTGGCCGACTACTACCTGACCCGTCAGGCCTACGTCGCCGCTGCCAATCGCGGTCGCTACGTGGTGGAAAACTTCCAGGAAACCCCTTCGGTCGGCGACGGCCTGGCGGTGATGGTCGAATCCTACCAGCGTCTGCATCTGGATGACCTGGCTGCCACCAGCCTGGAAACCCTGAAGCTCAATTTCCCTAACCACCCGAGCCTGGTGGACGGTGAGTTCCGCCCTTCGGTCGACGAAGCCGACAACCGTTCGTGGCTGAGCAAGGCCACCCTCGGCCTGATCGAGTCCCGTCCGCCGTTGCCGCCAGGTGAAACCCGCGCCAATCAGGACGTGCAGAAGCAGTTTCAGGACGCTAAGGAAGCGATCCCGAACGAGTTGAAGCCGAAAGACGCGAACGGCGACGTGATCGAAGAAGAGGAACACGAGTCCGAAGGCAACAACGAAGACCGCTCGTGGTTCAGCTACATGACCTTCGGTGTGTTCGACTGACACCGGTTGTCGTGCACAAAAGGAGACTTCGGTCTCCTTTTTTCATGGGCGCCTGAGAAGCGACGGTCAGCTGTTTTTGCCGCCGACGCGCATTGCGCTGTGCGCCCGTCGAGTCCTTGGCTAAACTGCCCCATCACTGGTCAAAAAGCAGCTCATCATGCTTCGTTTACTGTTCTGGATTGTCCTGATTGCCGCCGCGTTCTGGTTGTGGCGCAAGTTCAAGGGCAAAGCACCCGAAGCCCGACGCCCCGGCGAGCAAGATGCCGCGCCCATGGTGCGTTGCGCCCACTGCGGCGTGCACCTGCCCCGCGACCGCGCCCTGAGTCTTCAACAACAGTGGTATTGCAGCCAGGCTCACCTTGAGCAAGGCCCCGGCTCCAGTGCTCACTGAGGCTTTCGGCTCCGGCGACAAACAGGCGCAGCGACTGCTGCGCCTTTATCACCTCTACCGCCTCAGCGTCGGCATCATCCTGGTGCTGCTGATTTCCAGCAACATGGACAACCAGTTGCTGGCATTCGCCAAAGATGACTTGCTGCGCAGCGGCAGTTGGCTGTACCTGATACTGAACATCCTGCTGGTGGTGCTCCTCGAAAATCCTCGCCTGCGCGGCCAGCTCCTGGCGCTGGCGGTGCTCGACATCCTGATGCTGTGCGGCCTGTTCTATGCCGCTGGCGGAGTAAATAGCGCCATTGGCAACTTGATGATCGTCTCGGTGGCTATTAGCAACGCCCTGCTGCGTGGCCGCATCGGCCTGCTGGTCGCCGCCGTCGCGGCGATCGGCGTACTGCTGTCGAGTGCATACCTGGGCTTGAACCACCCCACCATCGCCAATGAATACCTGCAGGCCGGCACCCTGGGCGCGATGTACTTCGCCGCAGCGCTGCTGGTGCAAGGTCTGACCCAACGCCTGGATGTCAGCGAAAACCTGGCGCAACAGCGCGCCAGCGAAGTGATCAGCCTGGAAGCCTTGAACGCCCTGATCCTGCAACGCATGCGCACGGGCATTCTGGTGCTCGATGATGAGCGACGGGTGCAGCTGGCCAATCACAGCGCCTTACGCCTGCTGGGCGAGGACAACCTGCACGGCCAGCGGATTGACGATTGCCTGCCGCTGCTGGTCGAGCGCCTGCAACTGTGGTTCAACAACCCGACCCTGCGCCCGCAAAGCCTGAAAATGGCTGATCCGAGCCTGGAAGTGCAGCCCAGCTTCATCGCCCTCGGCCAATCGCCCACTCACCAAACCCTGGTGTTTCTCGAGGACCTCGCCCAGGTTGCGCAACAGGCCCAGCAACTCAAGCTCGCTGCGTTGGGCCGGCTGACTGCCGGTATTGCCCACGAGATCCGCAACCCGCTGGGCGCCATCAGTCACGCCGCGCAGTTGCTACGGGAATCGGAGGAACTCACAGCCGCCGACCGGCGTCTGACACAAATTGTTCAAGACCATTCACAGCGCATGAATCGAGTCATCGAAAACGTTTTGCAACTGTCCCGACGCCAACAGAGCGCGCCGCAGCGACTCGATCTCAGGGTCTGGCTCGAAAAGTTCGTCGCGCAAACCCGCGAGCCACTGAGCGAGCGCCAACAGATCCACCTGCACATCGCCTCTGGCGATGTCCGCACCTTGATGGACCCGGAACAATTGGGCCAAGTGCTCGACAACCTGCTAACTAACGCTTGGCGCCATAGCGCGATGGTCCATGACCGGGCGCAGGTGTGGCTGAACCTGAGCCTCGACCCCGGCAGCCAGTTACCGGTGCTCGAAGTGCTCGACGACGGCCCCGGTGTGCCGCTCGACCAGCAGAGCCATTTATTCGAGCCCTTCTTCACCACCAGCAGCCAGGGCACCGGCCTGGGCCTTTATCTGTCCCGTGAGCTGTGCGAAAGCAACCAAGCACGCCTAGACTTCCAATCACGCCAAGGCGGCGGCTGCTTTCGCATCACCTTTGCTCACGGACGGAAACAAAGTTGAATAAAAGCCCACGGCAAAAAGTTTTAATCGTCGACGACGAACCGGATATCCGCGAACTCCTGGAAATCACCCTGGGACGGATGAACCTCGACACCTTCAGCGCGCGCAACCTCGGCGAGGCCCAGGCCCTGCTCGGTAAAGAGGCGTTTGACTTGTGCCTGACCGACATGCGCCTGCCCGACGGCACCGGCCTGGACCTGGTGCAGCACATCCAGCAACGCTTCCCGCAATTGCCGGTGGCGATGATCACCGCCTACGGCAACTTGGAAACCGCAATCAATGCACTGAAGGCCGGCGCCTTCGACTTCCTTACCAAACCGGTGGACCTGACGCGGCTGCGTGAACTGGTCAGCAGTGCCCTGCGCCTGGCTGCCAATAGCGGCGCGGCGACTTCGATCGACCGGCGCTTGCTGGGTGACTCCCTGCCGATGCGCGCCGTGCGCAAGCAAGTAGACAAACTGGCGCGCAGCCAGGCCCCGGTGTACATCAGCGGCGAATCGGGCAGCGGCAAGGAGCTGGTCGCCCGCCTGATCCACGAACAGGGCCCGCGCGCACAGCAAGCCTTTGTTCCGGTCAATTGCGGGGCGATACCCTCGGAGTTGATGGAGAGCGAGTTTTTCGGCCATCGCAAAGGCAGTTTCAGCGGCGCCATCGAGGACAAGCCCGGGCTGTTCCAGACCGCCGATGGCGGCACCCTCTTTTTGGATGAAGTGGCGGACCTGCCGCTGGCGATGCAGGTCAAGTTGCTGCGGGTCATCCAGGAAAAAGCCGTGCGCAGCGTTGGCGAGCAGCAGGAAACCGTGATCGATGTGCGCATCCTTTGCGCCACGCACAAGGACCTCGCCGCCGAAGTCAGCGCCGGGCAATTTCGCCAGGACTTGTATTACCGCTTGAACGTGATCGAACTGCGGGTGCCGCCGTTGCGTGAACGCCGCGATGACATCGAACCGTTGGCCAGCCATGTGCTCAAGCGCTTGGCGAGCAGTACCGGGCAACCGGTGGCCAAACTGCAGCCCGACGCTTTGGAGGCGTTGAAGGCCTATCGCTTTCCGGGCAACGTGCGCGAACTGGAAAACATGCTCGAACGTGCCCATACCTTGTGTGAGAACAAACAGATCGGCGCCGGCGACCTGCGCCTGGCCGAAGGCAATTGCACCGCCGATGCCGGCGCACCTGACCTGACGCAGATCGACAACCTGGAAGATTATCTGGAGAACGTCGAGCGCAAACTCATCCTCCAGGCCCTCGAAGAAACCCGCTGGAACCGCACAGCGGCGGCGCAGCGGTTGAACCTTTCATTCCGCTCGATGCGTTATCGCCTGAAAAAACTCGGGCTGGATTAGAACCCGTGTCGCTAGGGCGCTCGCTGATCGCCTTTGTGGCGAGGGAGCTTGCTCCCTCGCCACAAAAAAGCAGCGCCTCGATAAAAAATCGACGTGAACTAGATCCGTCCCGCCGGTGCATACGGAGCCGGGTCAATAATCGGCTTACGGCCCAGCAGCACGTCGGCGAACAATTGGCACGATGCCGGCGCCAGTACCAGGCCGTTACGGTAATGCCCGCAGTTGAGCCACAGCCCCGCGAAACCCGGCACAGCCCCAATAAACGGAATACCTTCCGGCGAGCCCGGCCGCAATCCGGCCCAGTGCCCCACCCGCTCGGCATCGGCCAGGGCCGGTATCAAGTCGATCGCGGACGCTTTCAAGCTTTCCAAGGCAGCCTCGGTCGGGGTTTTGTCGAAACCTTCATGTTCCAGGGTGCTGCCGATCAAAATGTGTCCGTCCCGCCGGGGGATCGCATAACGCCCCTTGGCCAGGACCATCCTCGGCAGGAAATCCGCCGCGCATTTGTAGAGGATCATCTGACCTTTGACCGGCTCCACCGGCAATTCAAGCCCCAAGGACTTGAGCAGGTCACCGCTCCAGGCGCCGGCCGTGAGCACCACCTGATCCCCGCGGATTTCCCCTTGCTTCGTTTGTACGCCGACCACCCTGTCGCCATCGCGGACGAATCCGCTGACTTCGCACTGCTCATGAAGGGTGACGTTGGGCAACGCCAGCAACGCCGCTTTCAGTGACTTCACCAGCCGTGGATTGCGCACATTGGCGACGTCGGCCATGTACACCGCCCGATTGAAACCCGGGCCCAGCACCGGCACCGCATCGTGTACCGCCGAGATATCAACGGCACGCAACGGCCGACTCTCCCGTTGCGCCCAGGCCAGCGCTTCAGCTTCGTCATCGAGATCGAGCCAGTACAGGCCGGTGGTGTGCACTTCAGGGTCAAGGCCAGTCCTGGCCAGCAGGTGCTCGCCGAGTTGTGGATAAAAATCCTGCGACCAATGCGCCAGCGCCGTCACCGCCGGGCTGTAGCGCCACGGGTACAGCGGCGAAACGATCCCGCCGCCGGCCCAGGACGATTCCTGGCCAACGTTCGAGCGATCCAGCAGCACGATACTGTCCACGTCAGCGGCGAGATTGAACGCCGTCAGCAGGCCAATGACTCCGCCGCCGACAATCACCACTTGCTGTTGCTTGGCCATCTTGTGTTCCAACTATTCAATGAGACAGAGGGCGCAAAAGGCGCCCGGAAGGTAACTCAGCGGCCCCAGCAATCCTTGGTGGTAAGCCCGGCGGTAGCATTTTCCATGTTCCTGACGCCGGTGTTGCTGAGGGTGAAGTCGCCACATTTGTCGGTGGCCATCGAGGTCCCGGCCTTGCGCGTTGCAATCAGCCGGAACGTGGTCTCGGTCAAGGTCGGGGTGATCGTATAGAAATCATTGCCTGCGCTCAGGCCGGTCGGCATGGTGTTGTAGACGTTGGTCCTGGAATAGGTGCGCTCGAGGATCTGCGCCTGCTCCGACAGCAACCCGGCGATCTCGGTGCGACGGCCCTTCTTCAGGTACTCGGTGAGGCTCGGGTAGCCGATGGTGATCACGATCCCGATGATCGCAATCACGATCATGATTTCGATCAGGGTGAAACCTTGGTTGGGTCTACGCATGCTCAACGCTCGCTTACTGGATTTGTCGCCACATGATGCGACGGCTACCGCCGCCGGATTTTTCCACCAAGGTGGTAATACCGCCACTGGAATCGTTCACGATCTTGCGGGTGGCGCCATTGACGATGGCGTTCAGGGTCGGGATGCCGCCGCTGAAGATCACCCCGCTGGAGATCGTGTCATTGGTGTCGACCACCCCATCGTTGTTGGTATCGAGCACCGCATAGTTGAGCATCTTACCGCTGAACGCCTCGAGTTCGACCAGTTTGCCGGTGCCGAAGCTGGCGCAGGGGTCCGTGGTATCGACGCCTGCGGTGGTGAAAACAATGCGCCCGAGTACCAGGCTGGCCTGGTTGATTACCCGCTCGCCGGTCAGGGCGTTGTTGTAGATCAGCGGCAAGTACCAGCCCTTTTCACCAGGGTAGGTGGTGTCGTTCTGGCTGGTGGTAATGAATTGCCCGCTGCTGCCGCTGAACACCCCGGTGACCGCTTGCGCCTGCAAATTGGCCACCGTGATTTGACCCGATCCGCCGTCGGCGTCCCAGATGGAGTAAAACGCCTGCAAATCCTTGTTGGTCTTGTCCGCTGTCTCGTTGAATTTGCCGGTGCCGAAGAACACTTGCTTGCCACCCTGAGCATTGTCCGCCAGCAAGGGTTGCGCGGTAATCGGCTGCGTGGCACCGCCGGGCGCGGTAAACAACGGTTTGCCGGCGAATGCCACACCCCAGGAGTCAGCGCTGGTGCTGCTCAGGTCAAATTTCCACAATCGCCCTCTCAGGTCACCGCCATAGGCCGCCTGGACCACGTTCAGCGAGTTGACCCTGAGTTTCACCGAAGACAAACCGTTGTTGGTGTCGGTGCTGTCGACCACGATTTTCTTGATCAGCGAGCCGTCGCGAATATCCACCACGTACAGCGCCGCCAGTCCGGAGTTGCTGCCATAGCCGTTGGCGATGAACGCCGCCCAGCGACCGTCGGACAAGCGCGCCACTTCCGGCCGCGCGTAGGCGTAACCCAGGTCATTGAAGGCGTTCGCGGGGTTGGCGGTGGTCGGCGCGCTGATTTCCCACTGCGCTCGGTACGCATTGCCCGCCGCGGCATCGAACAGTTGCACCGCGTAAAACGTTTTGCCCCCCGCCCCCATGCCGCCCAGGGCCAGGGTTTTCCAGACGCCGTTGAGTTGCGCGTCGAATACCCCGATCTGGCCATCCGCCAGGAACTTGTGACTGACGCCGTTGATGTAACCGGTATCGGCGATGTAGCGCAGCGATGGCAACACGCTGGACGGCATGTAGGCGTAGCGGCGCGCACCGTTGGCGCTGTTGATGACATTGAGGAAGCCATCGTTGGCGTTCACCACCAGGCTGCTGCTCATGTTGCTGGCCTTGGTGGTCAGGTAGGTGCTGTAACTGGTATCGCCGGTGAGGTCGGACGCGGTTTGCTCGGTAGGCGAGGCCAGGGCCAACGGCGAGTTGATGATGTCGCCGAGCAACACGCTGCGAACCTTGAGCCCGGTCTTGTTGGTGCCCTTGCTCCATTCCACCAGGTCGTTGCCGGTGATCCCGGTGGGCAACCCGGCATTCAGCGTGGCTTGCTGGGCGGCGGAAAAGTTACCGAACGCCAGGGTTACCGGAGTATTGCTCGCAGTGTTCCAGGATTGATAGATCGCCGGCGTTGAGGCTGGGGTGATCGCCGTGTCCGTGGTCCACAGTACTGCCGAAGTATTGACCGCGCCGCTGGCATTGAAGCCGAACGACTTGATGGTGCCGCGCCAGTCCTTGGGATCGTAACTGGTCTGGAAATAACGGGTGCCGCTGGCAACGGTCGTGCCGCTGGTGACGCCGCTGCCACCGGAGCCGGCCTTCGAGGTGATATCGCTGAGGGCTGAAGACAGCGCGGCGTTCAGGCCAGTACTGTCAGTCGCTTGGTAATACTTGCCCTGACCATAGCTGGCAGCATCCGACAGCATCTGGTTGGTGGCGGTGAAGCCGACGGTGTAGGTGTTCATGTTCTGTTTCGGGAAATCCACCGCGTTCCAACTCTTGCCGGAGGCGTCGATACCGGTGGAGCGCATGTCGATATCAAAGGCGAACTTGGCAATGTCGTCGAGGTACAGGGTGTCACCCTCGCCGTCGCCATTGAGATTGTCGCCATCGTTGTTGATCCCGTCCCAGTTCGGCAGGCGCGTACCGCCCAGTGGGTCGTTGGTCGGGAAGGTGCGGTCAAAGGTCGGCAAGCCATCGGTGATCACCACCCCGTAGTTTTTCTGGCAGCGGTACTGAATCGGACTGGTGTAGGTGGCGGGCGTACTGTTGTAGTAAGGCGTCATGCCGCGAAAGTAGCGGGTGATCTCGTAATAGGTTTCCGCCAGCGGCGTGTTGGCCACCGCGTTCAGGTTGTTGATGGCGTTGATCAGCCCGTTGTAATCGTTGATCTGCGCCTGGGTATAGTTACCGCTGGTGCCCCCCAGATCGGCGATCGGCCGTGCAATAAAGCCACCGTTGCCCGAGTTGTTGTTGGTCGGCGGATTGAAGGTGGACAGGCCAATGCGCAATCCGCGATTACTGGCCACCAGCGCCGTGGACACGTTACGGGCGACGTTGATCCGATAATCGTTGGGGATTGAACCGTTGGTGAAGTCGCGGTTACTGCCGTTGGCCAGTCCCACCAGGTAGGAGATGTAATCGGCCGTATAGCGCGTGTTGCCGTTGCCCACCGGGTCCGGCAGGTTGATGCATTGCGGTGCCAGGCTGTTGTTGAAAAACGCATAGGCGCCGCGGGAGCAACCAGAGGTCGGGAGGCTGGACAGGAAGATCGAGTCGCCGGTGATTTCCGAGTTGCCCAGGCACAGCCCCAGCAAGGCGTTGCACTGGCGAGCGGGCGTGCGATTGATCGTCGGATCGAATCCTGCGGCAAACATGATGGTGTTCATGCTGCCCGAGTCGTCAATCAGCAGCATCACGTTGGGCGGCACGGCGGCCGCGCTCAACAACGGCGAGTCCGACGGGGTAAAGGCGTACACCGGTGCGGCCAGGTACAGGCCCAGCAACGCGCCGACGCAACAGCGGGCGAAGCGTTCAATACTTCGCATAGATGCTCTCCACCACGCTGCGGGTGCTGCCGGCCATACCGACCGCAGTGACGCGATACAGGGTCGCCGAGGTATTGCTCGGCACGTTCACCGCCGTCAGCGTAGTGCCGATATTTTGCACCGCATACAAACCGCTGCCGGCGGCAATCCAGGTCACGCCGGACGTGGGGTTGGCTCCGGCGCCGGTCACCACGGCCGATTCCGCCGGCGGCGCGCACTGCACGGTGGTGGCGCACACCGGCAACGAATAACTGTCGAGTTGTACTGCGCTCTCGCCAACCCGCAGCGTCGCTTCCGCGCTCTGGAAGGATTGGTTGCGCAGGCTGACGCTGCCGGCCATTTTTTCTTGCAGGGTGGCGTTCTGCATCGATGAAAGACCGAGCAAGGTCAGCAACAGCAGAAACACCAGGCTGATCAGCAAAGCCATGCCGCGCTGGGTGGACGGTGGATTGAACGTCATACGCATCGGCCCTCCCCTCACAGCAAGCGGTTGCGCAAAGCGGCAACCACATTGAAGGTTTGGTTGCGTACCCGGTTGTTCGGGTCGGTGAGGGTCAGCGACAGACGCACGCTGCGAATCAGTGCAGGGTCTGGCGGGTTGCTGCTGTAACCGGACGCCGCGGTGTCGCTGGCACTGGCGGCGACGCCGAAAGTCACGTTGAACGCGCTGACATTGTTGACCAACACTGCCTGCGCCGGATTACCGCTGCCAGTGCCCATCAGCAGCTGGCCATTGGCAAAGCTGTAGACCAGCCGCCGGATCGGGAACGCCAGTTGTCCCGCCACCGGCGCGCGCAGCCCCGTGTAAGCGGTGGCGTTGTTACGGCAATCGGAGAGCACGGTCCAGGTCGGCGTGCCGCCGTTGCTGCCGATGTCCGCCGTGACCAGAGTCAGCTTGAGCGAAGCATTGTCCCAGCGAACCGGGGTGATCTGGCTGGCGTTGAAATCCCCGGCGGAGCTGGCATCGGTGATGGTGCCCAGGCAGCCGAACATGCCGACCATGCGGATCTCCTGAATCATCTTGCTCAAGACGAAACGCGCATCCTCCTGCATGCCGGCGGCGGCGTTCTGGCTGACCAACGTATTTTTCGCGGCGATGAACACCTGCGCCACCCCGAGCACCACGATCAGGCTCAAGGCCAGGGCGATCATCAATTCGATCAGGCCGAAGCCACGGGAAAGGCTGGGATCGAACGGCTTCATGGCGTGGCCACCGGATCGACCGTGGCACGACTGGTCAGCACGAAGCTGCGACGGTCGTTTGCGACATTGGCGGCGCGGGAGTCGTCCCAACTGATGGTGATGGTGTAGACCCGCTGATTCAGGGTGATGCTTGCGGTCGCGGTGGGGCCGCCGAAATCGATGACGTTCTGCTTGAAGTCGTAGAGGTCCTGGTCGCGGGCGACGCCGAGGTTGCCCGACGAGGGCGGCGAAACGGTGTAGTCGGCACCGGAATTGGCACGGATGCGGTCGAGCATGTCATAGGCGATAAAACTGGCCTGGCTGGTCATCCGCGCACTGTCGGTGTATTTCAACGCATTGAGCTGGATCGCCGCCGCCCCCAGCAGCCCGACGCCGAGAATCAGCATCGCCACCAGCACTTCAATCAGCGTCATGCCCTCCTGGGCCCCCCGGTTCCTTCCCGTCATCCGCAATTTCCACCCAGTACGATTCGTCCATTCAGGCATACGCTCAGCGTCCTGCTTTGCGTGCCCAGTACATAGTTCATGACCACCGCCGCGGCGGGCACCGACAACCCGCCGAGGTTGTTGAAATCGATGCTGGTCACCCCTGAGGGTAGCGTCAGAGTCGCGCCGCTGCTCATCGCTGGAACAACCCGCAATACATTGGCCGAATTGCCAGTACCGTCGTAGACCGCCAGTTCGCCGGTCCAGACGCTGCCGCCAGCGGTCGGCCGAATGCGCGTGGTCACTCCTCGATTAATCGCTTCAAGCCGCGCGTAGTTGAGGCCGCGCTGCAGGTCGCCGATCTCAGTGTCGGCCTTGGTACTTTGCGTGACGCGGGTAAACATCGGCACCGCCAGCGTAAGCAGAACCAGCAACACGGCGATCGCTACCAGCAACTCGATCAGCGTGAAACCTTTTGTACGATGATCCATCGATGCCCTCCGTTGCCGTCGGCTATACCTGCTTCTACACGCTAGAACATCCTGCCGTATCCCGTGCAGATGTTTTGCCATGACCCGGGCACGGATTGCCCGGACCCGGCTGGCTCCACGGAGGGAGACTCATGCCACAACAGGGCTTCAGCCTGATCGAACTGTTAATGGGACTGGCGATTGCGACAATTGTTCTGCTGTGGATCAGCCCGACGTTTAAGGACGTGATCCAGTCGAGCCGCCGCGAAGAGGCCGCGCAGGCGCTGATCAGCGGTTTGAGCCATGCCCGCAGCGAAGCCGTCACGCGTAATCAGACGTTGCTGATCCATGGAATCAACGACGACTGGAGCCAGGGTTGGCGAATCATTGTGGATATCAGCGGCCAGGGCCACGAGGACCGCAGCAATCCGCTACTGGTGGAACGCCAGGGCGACGTTCGAGTGCCGGTGGTGGGCAACCGGCCAGTGCACCACTTCATTCGCTTCAGCAGCGCGGGCGAGCCGTTGCTGCCCAGTGGCGCCTTCCAGGCCGGAACGCTGCACATCTGCGATGGCCGGGAAGCGCTCAGCCACCATCAAATCGTACTGAGCCGCACCGGGCGTATCAGCCTGCGCAGCGAGAAAGCCGAGCAGGCGTTGTGTGTTGCGGGTCAGGCATCACAGCAAGGATTTGACCCGTAGTTCCTTAGGCATGGAGAAGGTGATGTTCTCCTCGCGGCCGGCCAGTTCATCGGCCCCGGTCGCGCCCCAGGCTTGCAACTGCTGGATCACGCCGCGCACCAGCACTTCCGGTGCCGAGGCTCCGGCGGTGATGCCTATGCGCTCGACACCTTCGAACCAGCTCTGCTGCATGTCTTCAGCGCCGTCGATCAGGTAGGCCGGCGTGGCCATGCGCTCCGCCAGCTCCCGCAGGCGGTTGGAGTTGGAACTGTTGGGGCTGCCGACCACCAGCACCACGTCGCACTCGTCAGCCAGTTGCTTGACCGCGTCCTGGCGGTTTTGCGTGGCGTAGCAGATGTCGTCCTTGCGTGGCCCGCCGATGGCCGGGAAACGCGTGCGCAGGGCGTCGATCACTCGGCTGGTGTCGTCCATGGACAGGGTGGTCTGAGTCACGAAGGCGAGTTTTTCCGGGTTGCGCACGTTCAGCGCCGCTACGTCTTTCTCGTCTTCGACCAGGTAGATCGCGCCGCCATTGCTGGCGTCGTACTGACCCATGGTGCCTTCGACTTCCGGGTGCCCGGCGTGGCCGATCAGGATGCACTCACGGCCATCGCGGCTGTAGCGGGCGACTTCGATGTGGACTTTGGTCACCAGCGGACAGGTGGCGTCGAATACTTTCAGGCCACGGCCCGCGGCTTCGCTGCGTACTGCCTGGGAAACACCGTGGGCACTGAAGATGACGATGACGTCATCCGGCACCTGGTCCAATTCTTCGACGAAGATTGCCCCACGGGCGCGCAGGTCTTCGACGACGAATTTGTTGTGGACCACTTCGTGGCGCACGTAGATCGGCGGCCCGAAGACTTCCAGGGCGCGGTTGACGATTTCGATCGCCCGGTCCACGCCGGCGCAGAAGCCACGGGGGTTGGCGAGTTTGATGTGCATGCTGTGCCTCGTGTCTTGCGCGCAAGAAATGAAATGCCTGCAGCCGAACACCAGGTTGGCCACAGTGAACATCCTGTGGGAGCGAGCCTGCTCGCGAAAGCGGCGTACCAGACGACATCAGTATTGGATGTCAGTCAGTATTCGCGAGCGGGCTCGCTCCCACACCAAATCGAATTCAATCGATTACAGCGCTTTAACGCTGAAGATCTCAACGTCAAAGGTCAATGTCTTGCCGGCCAGCGGGTGGTTGAAATCGATGGTCACTTCGGTGTCATCGAACGCTTTTACTACCCCTGGCAACTCAGTATTGGCCGCATCGTTGAAGATCACCAGTAAGCCTTCGGACAGGTCCATGCCTTCGAATTGCGAACGCGGGATGATCTGTACGTTTTGCGGGTTTGGCTGGCCGAACGCGTTTTCCGGCTCGATGCTCAGGGTACGCTTGTCGCCGGCCTTAAAACCGAACAGCGCCGCCTCGAAACCTGGCAACAGGTTGCCGTCACCGACCTTGAAGGTCGCCGGGGCCTTGTCGAAGGTGCTGTCCACCGTGTCGCCGTTCTCCAGGCGCAATGCAAAGTGCAAGGTGACTTCCGTGTTCTGGCCGATGCGTTGCTCAGCCAATACCTGTTCAGTCATGAACGGCTTCTCCGGTTTTCTTGGATTTGAACATGTCCAGGGCCAGCATCACTGCACCGACGGTAATCGCACTGTCGGCAAAGTTGAACGCCGGGAAGTACCAGCGGTTCTGCCAGTGGACCAGAATAAAATCGATCACATGGCCCAGGGCGATGCGGTCGTACAGGTTGCCCAGCGCGCCGCCCAGCACCAATGCCAGGGCCACCGCCAGCCAGGTTTCATTGCGCCCCAAGCGCTTGAGCCAGACCACCAGCACCGCACTGACCACAATCGCGATCAGGGCGAACAGCCAGCGCTGCCAGCCGGAGCTGTCGGCGAGGAAACTGAAGGCCGCGCCGGTGTTGTAGGCCAGGGTCCAGCTGAAGTAGTCCGGAATGACCACGATCCGTTGGTACATGGTCAACGAGCCTTCGAAGTAGAACTTGCTGGCCTGGTCGATGACCAGAACCAGCACGCTCAACCACAACCAGCTCAACCGCCCGAAGCGGCCAGCGACATTAGGCATAGTGACGAACCTCGCCGGCGCCGCTGATGTTGTCGACGCAACGACCGCAGATTTCCGGGTGCTCCGGGTTCACACCGACGTCTTCGCGGCAGTGCCAGCAACGGGCACATTTCGGGAACGCCGACTTGACGATCTTCAGCTTCAGGCCGCTGACCTCGGTGACCACCGCATCCGCTGGCGCTTGCACGAACGGTGCGACGCTGGCGGTGGAGGTGATCAGTACGAAGCGCAGTTCGTTGCTCAGCTTGGCCAGGTCGGCGCTCAAGGCGTCTTCGGCGAACAGCGTCACTTCGGCTTGCAGGTTGCCACCGACGGCTTTGGCCGCGCGCTGAATTTCCATTTCCTTGTTGACCGCGACCTTGACCGCCATCACGCGATCCCAATAGGCGCGACCCAGTTCGAAGCCTTCCGGCAGTTCAGTCAAGCCTTCGTACCAAGTGTTGAGCATCACCGATTCGTTGCGCTCGCCCGGCAGGTATTCCCACAGTTCGTCGGCGGTGAAGGCCAGGATCGGAGCGATCCAGCGCACCAGCGCTTCAGAGATGTGATACAGCGCGGTTTGCGCCGAACGACGCGCCTTGCTGTTGGCGCCGGTGGTGTACTGGCGATCCTTGATGATGTCGAGATAGAAACCGCCCAGCTCCTGCACGCAGAAGTTGTGGATCTTCGAGTAGACGTTCCAGAAGCGGTATTCGCCATAGTGCTCTTGCAACTCGCGCTGCAGCAGCAGCGTGCGGTCCACGGCCCAACGGTCCAGCGCCAGCATGTCTTCGGCGGGCAGGATGTCGGTGGCCGGATTGAAACCGGTCAGGTTGGAAAGCAGGAAGCGCGCGGTGTTACGGATACGCCGGTAAGCATCGGCGCTGCGCTGCAGGATTTGCTCGGAAACCGCCATTTCGCCGGAATAGTCGGTAGATGCAACCCACAGACGCATGATGTCGGCGCCCAGGGTGTCGTTGACTTTCTGCGGCGCGATCACGTTGCCCAGCGACTTGGACATCTTGCGCCCGGCTTCGTCGACGGTGAAACCGTGGGTCAGCAGTTCGCGGTACGGCGCGTGGTTGTCGATGGCGCAACCGGTCAGCAGCGACGAGTGGAACCAGCCGCGGTGCTGGTCGGAACCTTCCAGGTACAGGTCGGCGCGCGGGCCGCTGTCGTGGCCCATCGGGTGCGAACCGCGCAGGACGTGCCAGTGCGTGGTGCCGGAATCGAACCAGACGTCGAGGGTGTCGCTGATCTTGTCGTACAGCGGTGCCTCGTCGCCGAGCAATTCGGCGGCATCCATCTTGAACCAGGCTTCGATGCCTTCGACTTCGACGCGCTGGGCAACTTCTTCCATCAGCTCAGCGGTGCGCGGGTGCAGCTCGCCGCTTTCCTTGTTGAGGAAAAACGGAATCGGCACGCCCCAGTTGCGCTGGCGGGAGATGCACCAGTCCGGGCGGTTGGCGATCATCGAATGCAGGCGCGCCTGACCCCAGGCCGGGACGAACTTGGTGTCTTCGATGGCTTTGATCGCGCGGTTGCGCAGGGTGTCACCACGGGTGGGCGCTTTGTC
Source organism: Pseudomonas rhizozeae (assembly GCF_031583775.1). Lineage (NCBI taxonomy): Bacteria > Pseudomonadati > Pseudomonadota > Gammaproteobacteria > Pseudomonadales > Pseudomonadaceae > Pseudomonas > Pseudomonas rhizozeae. Next base: position 238,690 of record NZ_JAVLSB010000047.1, on the reverse strand, counting down.
CATGCCGATGAACCACTGCGCGGTGGCGCGATAGATCAGCGGGGTCTTGTGGCGCCAGCAGTGCATGTAGCTGTGTTCGATGACGGTGGTGTGCAGCAGCGCACCGACTTCGGTCAGTTTTTCGACGATCGCCGGGTTGGCTTTCCAGATGAACTGGCCGCCGAAGAATTCTAGCGACGGCACGTACACGCCGTTGCTTTGCACTGGATTGAGGATGTCGTCGTTGACCATGCCGTACTTCTTGCAGGTCACGAAGTCGTCCACGCCGTAAGCCGGGGCGGAGTGAACCACGCCGGTGCCTGCGCCCAGTTCCACATACTCAGCCAGGTAGACCGGCGACAAGCGATCGTAGAACGGGTGACGGAAATTGATCAGTTCCAGCGCGGCGCCGGTGGTGGTGGCGATCACCGAGCCTTCGAGGTTGTAGCGCGCCAGGCACGACTCGACCAGTTCTTCGGCCAGCACCAGCAGCTTGTCGCCAACGTCGACCAGCGCATAGGTGAATTCCGGGTGAACGTTGAGCGCCTGGTTGGCCGGAATGGTCCACGGGGTGGTGGTCCAGATCACGATTGCAGCAGGCTTGCTGAGGGACGCCAGACCGAACGCCGCGGCCAGTTTGGCCTCGTCGGCGATTGGGAAAGCGACGTCGATGGTCGACGACTTCTTGTTTTCGTACTCGACTTCCGCCTCGGCCAGGGCCGAACCGCAATCGAAGCACCAGTTCACCGGCTTGAGGCCCTTGAACACGAAGCCACCCTTGACGATTTCCGCCAGGGCGCGGATTTCACCGGCCTCGTTCTTGAAGTCCATAGTCTTGTACGGGTTGGCCCAGTCGCCCAGCACACCGAGACGGATGAACTCGGACTTCTGCCCTTCGATCTGCTCGGTGGCGTAGGCACGGCACAGCTCGCGGGTCTTGTCGGCGCCCAGGTTCTTGCCGTGGGTCACTTCGACCTTGTGTTCGATCGGCAGACCGTGGCAGTCCCAGCCCGGTACATACGGCGCGTCGAAACCTGACAGGGTTTTCGAGCGGATGATCATGTCTTTGAGAATCTTGTTCAGCGCATGACCGATGTGAATCGTGCCGTTGGCGTACGGTGGACCGTCGTGCAGGACGAACTTCGGACGATCCTTGCCAATTTCGCGCAACTTTCCGTACAGGCCAATGCTGTCCCAGCGCTGCAGAATCTGCGGTTCGCGCTGAGGCAGGCCGGCCTTCATTGGGAAGGCGGTGTCCGGAAGGTTTAGCGTGGCTTTATAGTCGGTCATTTAAGGCTCTTCATTAGCGATTAGCGCTAGGTGCGGCTAGTGCACGGGCGGCGGCGACATCCGCATTGATCGCCGTCTTAAGCGCCTCCAGAGAGGCGAAACGCTGCTCTTCACGCAGCTTGTGGTGGAAAACCACTGTCAAACGCCGGTCATACAAATCGGCGGCAAAATCCAGTAGGTGTACTTCGAGGTGGGCTTTGCCATCCCCTTGAACCGTGGGCCGCACGCCGATATTGGCGACGCCGGGCCAGGTCTTGCCGTCGATATCGACGTTGACCAGGTAAACACCGGTCAGCGGCACACGACGGCGCTTGAGTTGAATATTGGCTGTGGGTGTTCCCAACTGGCGAGCGAGTTTCTGGCCGTGCAGCACTCGCCCGGCGATCCGGAACGGTCGGCCGAGCAAGCGTTCGGCCAATTCAAAATCAGCGGCGGCCAGGGCATTACGCACCTGGGTGCTGCTGACGCGAATGCCATCCAGCTCGACGGTTTGCGCGGCCTCAACGGTAAAACCCTGGACGGTGCCGGCCTGTTGCAGGAAATCGAAATCACCGACCCGGTCACAGCCGAAGCGGAAATCGTCGCCGACTTCCAGATGCTGCACGCCCAGGCCATAGACCAGGATGGTGTCGACGAATTCGGCGGCGCTGAGTTTGCTCAAGCGCTGGTTGAACGCCAGGCAGAGCACCCGGTCGACGCCTTCGTCGGCCAGCAGCTGCAGCTTGTCACGCAGACGGGCCAGGCGAGCGGGCGCGGTGTCCGGGGCGAAAAACTCCCGGGGCTGCGGCTCGAAAATCACCACGCAGCTGGGCACGCCCAACTCAAGCGCACGCTCACGCAGACGCGCCAGGATGGCCTGGTGGCCGCGGTGAACACCGTCAAAGTTGCCAATAGTGGCGACACAGCCCCGATGCTGGGGGCGCAGGTTGTGGAGGCCTCGAACCAGCTGCATAACGCGCTTCTTGCTCATAAAGTGGGCGATTATAACCACACCCGGTGGTCGACGACAGGCAACAGAGTAACGCAAAGTGAGGCAACCGATGAAACCGCTGCCTGATGCGGTTTCATCGGCTGGATGTCTTCAGCTCAACGACTTGCGATTGAAGTCGCGCAAACGGAAGCCCAGCAGCAGCAACATGCCGAAATATGCCACCACGCCCGCCACGACCAGCGCACCCAGCCGCAGGAATCGCTCCAGCATTTGCCCGTCTTCCCAGGCTGGCATGAAATGCATCAACCCGAGCAGCACCGCCGACATCACCGCCACGGCGACGATCAGCTTGGCGCCAAATTTTGCCCAGCCAGGCTGCGGCTGGTACATCTGCTGCTTGCGCAGTTGGTAAAACAGCAATCCGGCATTCAGGCAGGCGCCGGCGCTGATGGCCAGCGCGAGTCCGGCGTGGGCCAGCGGGCCGATCAATGCCAGGTTGAACAATTGCGTCACCACCAGGGTGAAGATGGCGATCTTCACCGGGGTGCGGATGTTCTGCTGTGCATAAAAGCCCGGGGCGAGGACCTTGATCACAATAATCCCCAGCAGGCCCACCGAGTAGGCAATCAGCGCGCGCTGAGTCATGGCGGCGTCGAAGGCACTGAATTGGCCGTACTGGAACAGCGAGACGGTCAGGGGCTCGGCAAGAATCCCCAAAGCCAGTGAGCACGGGAGCACCAGCACGAAGCATAAGCGCAGACCCCAGTCGAGAATCCGCGAGTATTCGTGACGATCCTGGCTGGCGTAGGTCTTGGCCAGGGTTGGCAGCAAAATGGTACCCAGCGCCACGCCGAGCACGCCGGACGGCAGCTCCATCAAACGGTCGGCGTAGTACATCCATGACACCGAACCGGCCACCAGGAACGACGCAAAAATGGTGTTGATGATCAGCGAAATCTGGCTCACCGAGACCCCGAGAATCGCCGGCAGCATTTGCTTCATCACCCGCCATACACCGCTGTCACGCAGATTGAGGCGAGGCAGCACCAGCATGCCGATCTTTTTCAGGTGCGGCAGTTGATACAGCAACTGCGCCAGGCCACCCACCAGCACCGCCCAGCCCAGGGCCATCACCGGCGGATCGAAATACGGCGTGAGGAACAGCGCGAAAATAATCATGCTGACGTTCAGCAGCGTCGGCACGAAGGCCGGCACCGAGAAACGGTTATAGGTATTGAGGATCGCCCCGGCCAGGGACGACAGGGAGATCAGCAATATATAAGGAAAGGTCACCCGCAACAGATTGGAGGTAAGTTCGAACTTCTCTGGCGTATCGGTAAACCCCGGCGCGGTGGCCCAGATCACCCACGGCGCGGCGAGCATGCCCAGTGCGGTGACGACCGCCAGCACCAGGGTCAGCAGGCCAGACACGTAGGCAATAAAGGTACGCGTCGCCTCCTCGCCTTTCTGGCTCTTATACTCGGCGAGAATCGGCACGAAAGCCTGGGAAAACGCACCCTCGGCGAAGATCCGCCGCAGCAGGTTGGGCAATTTGAAGGCGATGAAGAAGGCATCCGTCGCCATCCCGGCCCCGAATGCCCGGGCAATAAGGGTGTCACGCACGAACCCCAGAATCCGGGAAAGCATCGTGATAGAGCTGACGGCGGCCAACGATTTGAGCAAATTCATTGAGGGGTTTTTTGCCTGTCGATAAACAGCAGGCGAACAATGCGCCCACTTATGCGATACTCCGCGCCGCGCAACAGCACAGAGCCAAAGCTCGCGAGTTTACAGGTCAAGCGCCGGAAATAAATATCCCGGAGTTCCACACCTACCACTTAGCGGAACGTCTCAGCCGCCCTTGACAAGACTTCAACTCATCGGCATGATTCGCGGCCTATTTTGTTTGCTATTTCCTAAAAAGTCTTTCGAGGAGCTCGACGGTGGCCAACTCACCTTCCGCCAAAAAACGTGCAAAACAGGCTGAGAAGCGTCGCAGCCACAACGCCAGCCTGCGTTCCATGGTCCGTACCTACATCAAAAACGTAGTTAAGGCCATCGACGCAAAAGACGCTGAAAAAGCGCAAGCTGCTTACGTTCTGGCTGTGCCAGTTATCGACCGCATGGCCGATAAAGGCATCATCCATAAGAACAAAGCCGCTCGCCATAAGAGCCGCCTGAATGGCCACGTTAAGGCCCTGAACGTTGCCGCTGCTGCCTAAGCGACACGCTCATTAAAAAACCGACCTCAGGGTCGGTTTTTTATTGCCTGCGATTTATCGGGTATCACACAAAAAATAGGTGGGAGCGAGCCGGCTCGCTCCCACCTCTGGAATTACTGAACGTGCGCCCACGGCAAGATCGGAATCGCCGTCACCGCGTTCTGCGGGCTGCCTTCGATCAAGCGGTCGCTATAGACCAGGTACACCAGGGTATTGCGCTTCTTGTCGAGGAAACGCACCACCTGCATGGTCTTGAACACCAACGAGGTGCGCTCCTTGAACACTTCATCGCCGTCCTTCAGCTCACCCTTGAAGCTGATCGGGCCCACCTGGCGGCAGGCGATCGAGGCTTCGGCGCGATCTTCGGCCAGACCCAACCCACCCTTCACGCCGCCAGTCTTGGCCCGGGACAGGTAGCAGGTCACGCCTTCGACTTTGGGATCATCGAACGCCTCGACCACGATCCGGTCATTCGGCCCGACAAACTTGAACACTGTCGATACCTGGCCAATCTCTTCGGCCGAGACCAGCAGCGGCACGGCCAACAGCAAGCCCAACAATCCTTTTGCGATGCGCATTGAGCGTTTTCCTCAGACCAGAATCAGGTTGTCGCGGTGCACCAGTTCCGGCTCCGCCATGTAACCGAGCAATCCGACAATCGCGTCAGACGATTGGCCGATGATTTTTTGCGCTTCCAAAGCGCTGTAGTTAGCCAGGCCACGGGCGATCTCACGACCGTCCGGCGCCACGCACACCACCATCTCGCCCCGGCGAAAGCTGCCTTGCACCAGCTTCACCCCGACCGGCAGCAGACTCTTATTGCCCTGAGACAGCGCCGAGACAGCGCCCGCGTCCAGCACCAGCGTGCCACGGGTTTGCAGATGCCCCGCCAGCCATTGCTTGCGCGCGGCGAGCATGCCGCGCTCGGGCGAGAGCAAAGTGCCGATCCGCTCGCCCGCCTTCAAACGATCCAGCACCCGCTCGAGGCGGCCACCAACGATGATCGTGTGCGCCCCGGACCGCGCCGCCAGCCGCGCAGCACGCAGCTTGGTCTGCATGCCGCCACGCCCCAGCGCCCCGCCGGTACCGCCGGCCACTGCGTCCAGCGCCGGGTCGTCGGCACGCGCTTCGTAGATCAGGTTGGCGTCCGGATTGCTGCGCGGGTCGGCGTCGAACATGCCATCGCGATCGGTGAGGATCACTAGCAAGTCCGCCTCGACCAGGTTGGCCACCAGCGCCGCCAAGGTGTCGTTGTCGCCGAAGCGGATTTCATCGGTGACCACGGTGTCGTTCTCGTTGATCACCGGGATGACCTTCAGCTCAACCAATGCGCGCAAAGTGCTGCGGGCGTTGAGGTAGCGCTTGCGGTCGGACAAGTCGTCGTGGGTCAGAAGAATCTGCGCGGTGTGCCGGCCATGCTCGCCGAAGCTCGACTCCCAGGCCTGCACCAGGCCCATCTGGCCAATCGCGGCGGCAGCCTGCAGTTCATGCATCGCACTGGGTCGAGTGGTCCAGCCCAAGCGGCTCATACCCGCCGCTACCGCGCCTGACGAGACCAGCACCAATTCCACGCCAGCTTCGTGCAACGCCACCATCTGCTCGACCCAGACACCCATTGCCGCGCGATCCAGGCCCTTGCCGTCTGCTGTCAGCAACGCGCTGCCGATCTTTACGACCCAACGCTGCGCACCTGTCACCTTGCTCCGCATCATTTTCAACCTTAGCTTGAGGACAGCGCGACCTGGCACTGCCCGTGACGTTATTCGTGGTTATTCGTGACCAACGATCGATTTCCAGATACTAAAACGCCGCTCGATTGAGCGGCGCTTAAGTTTACTGCAACGAATCAGTCGCGCACGTAAATGATTTCCGGACCGTCTTCATCATCCACGTCTTCTTCGTCCCAATCATCGTCGCCGATGTCGTGGACCGACTTGACGCCGCTGCGACGCAGGGCGCGCTGGTCATCCAGCGCCTGCAACTGGGCGCGGGCTTCGTCTTCGATGCGCTGGTCGAGATCGGCCAGTTCTTCCTTGTACACCGGATCGCTGGCCAAGCGGTCAGCACGATCTTCCATGTAACGCATGATGTCGTGGCACAGACGCTCGGTGCCGAGCTTGGAGATTGCCGAGATCACGTAGACCGGACCGGTCCACTCCAGACGATCGACGATTTCCTTGACCCGGGCATCGTGCTCCTCTTCGAGGAGCTGGTCGCACTTGTTCAGCACCAGCCAGCGATCACGCTCCGCCAGGGACGGGCTGAACTTGGTCAGCTCGCTGACGATCACTTCAGCGGCGTCCGGTGCGCTGGCGTCATCCAGCGGCGCCATGTCGACGAGGTGCAGCAACAAACGGGTACGGGCCAAGTGCTTGAGGAAGCGGATCCCCAGGCCAGCGCCGTCGGAAGCCCCTTCGATCAGCCCCGGAATGTCGGCGACCACGAAGCTCTTCCAGCGATCGACGCTGACCACGCCCAGGTTGGGCACCAGGGTGGTGAACGGGTAATCAGCGACTTTCGGCTTGGCGGCGGACACCGAACGGATAAACGTACTCTTACCGGCGTTCGGCAAGCCCAGCAGACCGACGTCGGCCAGCACTTTCATTTCCAGCTTCAGGTCGCGCGCCTCACCAGGCTTGCCCGGGGTGGTTTGACGCGGTGCGCGGTTGGTACTGGATTTGAAACGGGTGTTGCCCAGACCGTGCCAGCCGCCGTGGGCCACCAGCAAACGCTGGCCAGCCTTGGTCAGATCACCAATGACTTCCTGAGTAGCGGAGTCAATTACTGTGGTGCCGACCGGCACGCGCAGCACCAGTTCTTCGCCTTTCTTGCCGGTGCAGTCGGTGCTGCCGCCGTTCGAGCCACGCTCGGCATCGAAATGCCGGGTATAGCGGTAGTCGACCAGGGTGTTGAGGTTTTCGTCGGCCACCATGTACACCGAACCACCATCACCACCGTCGCCGCCGTTAGGGCCGCCGTTCTCGATGAATTTTTCGCGACGGAAGCTCATGCAACCATTGCCGCCGTCGCCGGCCTTTACTCGAATCGATACTTCATCAACAAACTTCATAACAAAACGCCTCTCGCCATACGGACGAGCCGAAAAAACCTAGACATAAGACTCTTGCAAAAATGAGCGCAGCGACCTCAATCAACGACCGCAAATCCAGCGCTGGAGCCCATTACAAACAGCTTTGCAAGAGACTCACCCCACAAACGAAAAAGCCCCGTCGCGAGACAGGGCTTTTCCAGCAACCACGTAATTATGCAGCGACGACGTCAGTCTTCGGAACAATGCTTACGTAACGGCGATTGAAAGCGCCTTTTACTTCGAACTTGATCACGCCGTCGATTTTCGCGAACAGGGTGTGATCTTTACCCATGCCAACACCGTAACCGGCGTGGAATTGGGTGCCGCGCTGACGCACGATGATGTTGCCCGGAATGATGACCTGGCCGCCATACATCTTCACGCCAAGGCGTTTGGCTTCTGAGTCGCGACCGTTACGGGTACTACCACCAGCTTTTTTGTGTGCCATGAGTTCAATTCTCCTAGTGAGGAATTAGGCTGAAATTAAGCCTGAATACCGGTGATTTTGATCTCGGTGTACCACTGGCGGTGGCCCATACGCTTCATGTGGTGCTTACGACGACGGAACTTGATGATGCGGACTTTATCGTGACGACCTTGGGAGATCACTTCAGCCACAACGGTAGCGCCAGCAACAACTGGAGCACCGATATTCACGTCATCGCCATTGGCGACCAACAGAACGCGATCAAAAGTCACGGATTCGCCGGTAGCGATTTCCAGTTTTTCAATCTTCAGGTATTCACCTGGGGCGACTTTGTATTGCTTGCCACCAGTAACGATTACTGCGTACGACATGGTATTTCTCCGATAATCCTGCTCACCCAGCTCTTTATAGGAAGAGGTATTGGCTGGCATGGCTGCATAAGGCTGGAAGGCCCGATTGCAATTGCGTAAGGCAGGTGCTGCCCAGGAAGTTCAGGGTGCGCGATTGTACGCAAGCTGCTTGAGGCTTGCAAGGGGCTGTCTAACGCGCCTTGACACCTGCCGATGCGGGTCCTAGCATGCCGCGCAACCCTTCTGGAGCGACTGTCGCTGATGCAACCCCAAGCTTTTTACCGCGCGGTGGCGGACGATTTTAGCGCCGTGGACGGCATTATCAAGAAACAGCTGACCTCCAGGGTGCCGCTGGTCTCGAAAATCGGCGATTACATCACCTCGGCGGGCGGCAAACGCCTGCGTCCTTTATTGGTGTTGTTGTGCGGCAAGGCGCTGGGTCGCGAAGGCGATGACTTGCGCCTGCTGGCGGCAACCATCGAATTCCTGCACACCGCCACCCTGCTGCATGACGATGTGGTCGACATGTCCGGCATGCGCCGTGGCCGATCGACCGCCAACGCCATGTGGGGCAACGCCCCGAGCGTGCTGGTCGGCGATTTCCTGTACTCGCGCTCGTTCGAGATGATGGTCGAACTGGGCTCGATGCCGGTGATGAAGATCCTCTCGCAAGCCACGCGCATCATCGCTGAAGGCGAGGTGTTGCAGCTGTCCAAGGTGCGCGACGCCAGCACCACCGAAGAAACCTACATGGAAGTCATCCGCGGCAAGACCGCAATGCTCTTCGAGGCGTCGACCCACAGCGCCGCCGCTCTGTGCGAGGCGACGCCGGAACAGCGTGAAGCCTTGCGCAAGTTCGGCGATCACCTGGGTGTGGCGTTCCAACTGGTCGACGACCTGCTGGACTACAAGGGCGACGCCGAGACCCTGGGCAAGAACGTCGGTGACGATCTGGCCGAAGGCAAGCCGACCTTGCCGCTGATCTACACCATGCGCGAAGGCACGCCGGAGCAGGCGGCGCTGGTCAAGCAGGCGATCCAGAAAGGCGGCATTGAAGACCTGGAGAGCATTCGCATTGCCGTGGAAGCCTCCGGTTCGCTGGAGTACACCGCACAACTGGCCCGCGATTACGTCGCCCGTGCCATTGAATGCCTCGACGCCCTGCCCGCCAGCGAGTACCGCGACGCGCTGGTGGAGCTGAGTGAATTTGCCGTGGCCCGCACGCACTAAACGCTGATCCTCAAGGGGGCAAGCCTGCTTGCCCCTACAGGTTAAACCGCGCGCCGCGCCCCCTCCGGTCTAAATCCCTATACAATGTGCGCTTTTTAGCGATCCTCACCCCAAGGAGCCCTAGTGAGCACGTTGCCTCCCTGCCCGAAATGCAATTCCGAATACACCTACGAAGATGGCGCACAGCTGATCTGCCCTGAGTGCGCGCATGAATGGTCTGCCTCGGGCGAAACCGAAGTCGCTGCCGACGACGCTGTAAAAAAGGATTCGGTGGGTAACGTCCTGCAAGACGGAGACACCATCACCGTCATCAAGGACTTGAAGGTCAAGGGCACGTCGCTGGTGGTCAAGGTCGGCACCAAGGTCAAAAACATCCGCCTGTGCGATGGCGATCACGATATCGACTGCAAGATCGACGGCATTGGCCCGATGAAACTCAAATCCGAGTTCGTCAGAAAAGTCTAATGTGCAGCACTCCCCCTCCCGCGCCTGGCGCGGGACGGCGCATCACCCTCCCCGCTATATCCGCGCAAATACACAATAGCCAAACGCCGGCCAAGTTGATCCCGCGCAAGCCTTCGGCACAAATAATCAGAAACCGCCAATAGGCCCTTGCTATTTGATGAATAAGAATTATTCTCATTGAACCCTTCAAAGGAGATGAGAACCATGACTTATTTGATCGATGCCTGGCTGGACCGTCCACACCCTTACCTGCGAATCCTGCATCGGGAAACCGGGGAAGTCTGTGCGGTGCTTGAGGAAGAAGCCTTGAACGAACTGCAGGATCAGGGCGACCTGGACGTCAACGGCTTGAGTTCCAGCGAGCCGGTGGTGCTGAAGGAACTGGTGCGCAATCTGTTTCTGTTCTGCTATGCCCGGGCATTGCGCCCTTCGCATGAACTGCACCACAAGATAGAACTATGAAAATGCAACATGTCGGAGCGAGCCCTGTGGGAGCGGGCTTGCTCGCGAAGAGGCCATAAGGTTCAACATCATCGTTGAATAAAACACCGCTTTCGCGAGCAAGCCCGCTCCCACATGATCGAGCCCGCTCCAACAATCAGGTCTTACAGAACTTCCAGCAACTCAACGTCAAACACCAGCACGCTGTGCGGCGGAATGCTGCCAACGCCTTGAGCGCCGTAAGCCAGTTCGCTCGGCACGTACAGTCGCCATTTGCTGCCGGCGTTCATCAGTTGCAGGGCCTCGGTCCAGCCAGCGATCACGCCGCCAACCGGGAATTCCGCAGGCTGGCCGCGATCGTAGGAGCTGTCGAACACAGTGCCGTCGATCAGGGTGCCGTGGTAGTGAGTGCGCACGGTGTCTTCACGGGAAGGCTTGGCGCCCTCGCCAGCGGTCAACACTTCGAATTGCAGGCCGGACGCCAGGGTGGTGATGCCGTCACGCTTGGCGTTTTCCGCCAGGAATGCCAGGCCTTCGCCAGCGGCTGCTTCTGCTTTGGCAGCGGCTTCAGCCTGCATGATTTCGCGAATGACTTTGAAGCTGGCGGCCATTTCTTCCTGACCCACACGGCTCGGCAGCCCGCCAAAGGCGTCGGTCAGGCCAGCCAGGATGGCGTTCAGGTCAACGCCCGGCGGCGGGTTGTCGCGCAGTTGGTCGCCCAACTGACGGCCAATACCGTAGCTGACGCGGGTTTCGTCGGTGGACAGATTTACTTCGGACATGACACTGCTCCGCTGTGCGGACGGCCCTGGAGTTGCCGTGCGTGCACAGCGCCTCCCGGAACGCCCGGAACCAAAAGGGCGAGCAGACTAGCACAGATGCCAGGGTGGTGATGAGCGCCTCAGCGCGCCCACACCGAGCGAAAGTGGATCGGCACCTTCAGGCTCTCTTCGGCGCTGGGGCCCAGGCCGCACATTTCATCGTGCACCGAGGTGTGTACCAGATTGAACGGCAGTTCCGGACAGGCCTGCAACACATCACGCGCATGCTCCACCGAGCGCAGGCGGAACATGCCGCCATGGATATCGCTCAGTGGATACGCCGCGCCATGCATGCGCGCTTCCAGCAGGTAGATCCCGCCTTCGAGGGAAATCAGATTGAGCTCATCGACCTTGCCGGCGATGGCATAGGCGTTCAGTTCTTGCAGGTTCATGGACGTACCTCACGCGATGGAGAGCCAGGACCTGTACAGGCATAAGCCTGGATGCTTGAAAGCACAAGGTGTGGGGATTGCCGCTGGTCGGGTTGGCGTGTTGGGGATGGGGGGGCTGCTTCGCAGCCCAGCGGGAGCAAGCTCCCTCGCCACAGCTAGCCCCCTCGCCACAGGTAAGCGCTCTCACCTCAGAGCGCGTCGGCGCTTAGTGCTTGGTCAGCTTGTCCAGGTAGCCCATGGCAAACGCCGACACCACGAAGGTCATGTGGATGATCACGTACCACATCAGGTGTTGGGGATCGACGTTCTTGGCGTCCATGAAGATCCGCAGCAGGTGAATCGACGAAATCGCCACGATCGAGGCGGCGACTTTCATCTTCAGCGACGAGGAGTCCATGGTGCCGAGCCAGTTGAGCTTCTCTTTGTTCTCGTCGATGTCCAGTTGCGAGACGAAGTTCTCGTAGCCGGAAATCATCACCATCACCAGCAAGCCACCCACCAGCGCCATGTCGATCAACGACAGCAGCACCAGGATCAGCTCGGATTCAGCCATGGCAAACACATTAGGGATGATATGAAAAACTTCCTGGAAGAATTTCAGCGCCAACGCCAACAAGCCCAGCGACAGACCGAAATAAATCGGTGCCAGCAGCCAGCGGGAGGCGTACATCGCGTTTTCGATAAAGCGTTCCATGAAATCTCACACAAGGGTCGGAAATGGCGGCGAGTATAACAGCCGCTTTCCTACACCCGAAACCGCTGGGAAATCCACAACCTGCGCGTATGTCACAAGGTTTTTCTGCTAGTGTCGAAGCCATTGACAGGTCAGCGACGTCGGACGGGAAGACTGGAATGGATGTGCGATTACCGTTTATGGGTGTGAGTCTGGGTGTGATGCTGCTGGTGGGCTGCTCACCCAGCGAAGAAAAAAAACAAGTCAGCCTCGAAGATAAAACAACACGATTCGAACAATCACTGGATGCAATCAAGGACGAAAAACTCAAGGACGCCGTGGCCGAGCTCGGCGGCTCGCTGCTGTTGCTCGAGCGCGCGCAGTTGAAACTGCAGAGCAAACCACTGGAAACCGAGTACGGCAGCGACGCCATGGCGCTGCTCAAGCACTACCCGACGCCGCAGGCCTTGGTCGACACCTATATCGGCGGGTTGTTTGTGCTGCGCAAGACTTCCAGCTCCGATTACCTGACCGATCTGTCGCCGGTGTTCCCGTTCAACTTCAACACGCCGACTCAGTTTCCGTTCCCCCATGGTTTGGAGTGGCAGTCGGTCACGCTGAGCAACAAACGGGTGATCCCGTTCCAGCCGGAATGGTCCGAGACCGACCCCGGCATCCAACTCAGCCCGTCGAGCGCGAATGTCGAGAGCCCTGACGACCTGACGGTGACCTACCCCTACATCGATGGCCTGGACGTCGACCCCAAGACCCAGCCGCAACCCGTCCTGCTACAGGGCAAAGTCGAGGTGATTGCCCCGCGCAGGATCGCTTCCTTCAACCTGAGCAAGGGCGACATCGGCCAGACGCGCTCGGACGACAACATCAGCGTGAAACTGCTGGGCCTGGAAAAAAACATTGCCGAAATCGAGGTCAGCAATAGCGCACCATTGGCGGACGAGGTGGCTGGCACCGCGCTTAATCCGCTGATCGTCCAGGCCAAGGACAGCACCGGGCAGTGGCTGAGCCGCGCCGGTTCGATCAACGAAAACGCCGCGCAAGTCGCGTTCTACGAAAAACAATTGGCCAAGATGCAGGCGCAAACCGTTTGGAGCGACGCGTTCGAACAGCAGCTCAAGGCCGAACAACTGGCCTTCGACCAGCAGCAGGGCCGGCATTACAGCAAGGTGTACTTCAACGGCACCCTGGAATCGGTGGAGGTCAACGTGCTCGACTTCTCCCAGGCCACGGTGACGCGCAAAGACCTGCAACTCCCGGTGCGGCACTTCGACCCCAACACTACCGAAAAAACCATCGAGCCCTTGCCGATGCCCGTGGTGGTATACGACGACCAGGCGCCCGCCTGGCTCAAAGGCGCAACGCTCAGCGAAGACCAACTGAAGGGTAACGTCAGCATCAGCCAATCAGTGGAGGACGCCACCGCCGCGCGCATAGAGTTCGATCATCTCAAGACGTTCAACGACGAATTGCTCGGCACCTCGTTCAATCCTGGCGCGGCGCCCCTGACTTTCTTCACCGCAAATGATCAGGGCAAGCGGGGCGAACCCATTGAGCTGCCGCCGGAAGCCTATGAGATCGACCCATTGCAGGGCACCATCACCTACGATTTGACGCTGTTTCCGGAAACCCCGGCCTTCGCGGTGGGTTCGATGCCGCTGTTTCTGGCACGGATTGCCCGTCAGGACCTCGACCTGCAGCAGTTACCCAAGGGCCTGGAGCTCAAGGGCAATGCGCTGGTGGTCGATGAGAAAGAGTTTCCCGCGCAGGAATGGCGCTTTTTTGCCAAGGACGACAGCGGTAATTACCTGAAGGAAGTGCTGTCAGTCAGCCACGATGCCGAATTGCACGGGCCGTCGCTGTTCAACGTGCATTATTTCTACGGCCAGCCAACCCGCCTGGAAAGTTATCAACGCACCGACCTCGACACTGTGCAATACGGCTTCCAGGTCAAGCTGGACAAGGCTGACACCGCCAACCTGGTCCAGTGAAACGCACTGATCTCAGTGTTCGACACCGCCCAGGCTGCGCCCGCGCCCGCCGTTGATCTCCCGCAACTGGGCTTGCAGGTGCAGGCTCCAGATCTGCGGGTCATCGGCCAGCTCATAGCCGTGCAGCGTCAGGCTTTCAACAATGGTGTCGAGAATTGACTCGGCCACGAACGGCCCGTGAAACGGTCCTTGGGCCTTGATGGCGGAAGGTTGCTCACCGGCCATCCCGGCGGCGAACAGCAGGGTCCACATGCCTGTATCGCCGGCCAGTGGCTTGATGGCACATTCGATACGGGTCACGAGACCCAGGCATTGACGGGTGAGGCAGAGGTTGCGCGACATGGCGGCGACCCTCGATTTACCGGTTATTCAACCTTCACGGGAAGGCTGTTTCGATCCAGTGATTCTGTCGATCCTTGAGCTGAGGATAGAAGAAAAGTCGGTAGCGCAACGCCATCAGCACCAGAATGCGCCGAATGGTCATTGTGTGAATATTGACGTCAGGGTGATGGCGTTTGCGGGTCATGCCATAGAACAATTGTGGGAACGAGCCTGCTCGCGAAGGCGATGTACCAGGCAGACTGAGGGACCGCTTTCGCGAGCAGGCTCGCTCCCACAAGGTGTTGCGTCATGGCGGATTACGCGGGTTTAGCCTCCACCAACGCCTCTTGTGCCAATTCCTTTTCCGCTTCTTTCAAATCTTCCTCGCTGATCATTTCCGCAATCACTCGCAGGCGTTCGACCACGCGAGCGTTGACGCTGCCCTCGGGAAACTCGCCGTTTTCGTCCGGCGCGCCGGCCGGCTCACCGACCAACAAACTCAGCGCTTCGTCAGCCTGGCGCACGGCGTAGACGTGGAACTGCCCGGCGCGCACGGCGGCCAGCACTTTCTCGTCGAGCATCAGGGTCGCGACGTTGGCGTGGGGGATGATCGCCCCTTGCTCGCCGGTCAGCCCGCGCGCTTCGCAGAGGCGGAAAAAGCCTTCGATCTTCTCGTTGACCCCGCCCACCGCTTGCACTTCGCCGAACTGGTTGATCGAGCCGGTGATCGCAAAGCATTGCTTGAGCGGGGTTTTGGACAGCGCGGAAATCAGCGTGCATGCCTCGCCCAGCGACGCACTGTCGCCGTCGACATAACCGTAGGATTGCTCCAAAGCGATGCTCGCGGAAATCGCCAACGGGAATTCCTGGGCGTAACGGCTGCCGAGGTAACCGGTGAGGATCATCACGCCCTTGGAGTGAATCGGCTGGCCGAGGTTGACCTCACGCTCGATGTCGACGATGCCACTCCCGCCAGGGTAGACCGTGGCGGAAATCCGCGCCGGCACGCCGAACGCCGAGTCGCCGACTTCCAGCACGGTGAGGCCATTGCACTTGCCGACGGCGGCACCATCGGTATCGATCAAGATGATCCCGGCCAGCATGTCGTCGAGAATCCGCGCCGACACGCGCCCGGTGCGCGTGGCCTTAGCCTTGAGCGCGCGTTCGATGTGGCCGGCATCGGTCATGTCGTCGCTGGCCAGGTGACGGATGAAATCCGCCTCGCTGACCAACTGGAACAGGTCGCCGATCCGCGCCGACAACCGCCCCTGGTGTTCCGCCAAGCGCGCACTGTAGGTCGCCAGGCGCGCGACAGCGTCGGCAGTCAACGGCGCCATGCCTTCTTCCGAAGTGCGGGTTTTGAGCAACTGAGCGAACTGCTCGAGGCTCTCGTCGACCATCGGGATGTCTTCGTCGAAGTCGACCAAGACGCGGAACATCTCCTGGAAGTCCGGATCGAGGTCTTGCAGCGTGTAATACAGTGAACGGGCGCCAATGATGATGACTTTCACCTGCAGCGGAATATGCTGCGGTGTGAGCGTCACCGTCGCCAAGCGGCCCATCTCGCCCAGCGGCGATTCCATTTTCAGTTTGCGCGATTGCAGGGCGCGTTTCAGCGCATCCCACACAAACGGCTCGCTGAGCATTTTGTCCGCTTCAAGGATCAGGAAGCCGCCGTTGGCGCGGTGCAAGGCGCCGGGACGCAACTGGCGGTAGGTGGTGTAGAGCGCGCCCTGGTCAGTGCTGTATTCGATGCGGCCGAACAGGTTGTCGTAGGTCGGATGCGGCTCGAACACCACCGGCGCACCGCCGCTGGCCGGATGCCCGACCACCAGGCTCGGCAGGTATTGCTCCTCGAGCAATTTGCGGGCGACGGCGTCGGTCTTGCTGTCGTCGACCAGTTGCTCCACCACGGTTTTCAGCAGGTACACCTGCATAGCTTGCAGATACCCGCAGACCGCAGCATTCTCGGCGTACTTCTCCGACAACGGAGCAAGCAATGGCTGCAGCGCCAGGGTGATGGTTTCTTCGTTGAGCTGGCGCATCTGGTTGCTGGACTCGCGCTTCCACTGCGGCAGGCTGGCGAGTTCTTCGTTGAGGCGTTCTTCCAGCCCGGAAATGTCTTCGTGGAAGCGTTCGCGTTCGGACTCCGGCAATTGCGCGAATTCCGCTTCGTCCAGCGCCTTGCCTTCGCTCATCGGGGTGAAGGCGATGTTGCTGCTGTCGCGGTACAGCGCGACGTCTTTTTCCAGGGCCAGGCGCTCGATCACATCGAGGGCACGGTCATAGCGCTGGTTGAAGGCGCGGTCGATGGCACTTTTTTTCTGCTGGTAGGACGGATGCTCGAACACTGCCGGAAAAGTCGCCAGCAGGTTGTCGATCAGGCCGTTGATGTCGTCGGTAAACGCACCGGCGCTGCCTGATGGCAACTCCAGGGCGCGGGGCTCGCGCGGTTCGTCGTAGTTATTGACGTAGACCCAGTCCGCCGGGGTTTGCAGGCGTTTGCCTTCAGCCTTGAGGTAGCGTTTGACGAACGAGAACCGGCCGGTGCCGGGTTCACCCATGACAAATACGTTGTAACCGGGGCGCGGCATTGCCACGCCGAACTGCAGCGCTTCGACAGCGCGTTCCTGGCCAAGCACGCCGCGAAAAGGCTCCAGATCATTGGTGGTAGAGAAGCTGAACTGTTCAGCGGAAAACGGACGGGTCAGCGCTTCAGGCGCTAGACGCAAGCTGGCAGCAACAGGATCAGGCATCGGGCTTCCTTACATCAGGCGGGGCAGTTGACGGCATTCTGGCGCCGGCCAAGGCGAACTGGCAAGGCGCACCGCAGGTAAAAGCATAGCCAAGCGCTCAGACCCCGGCCGGGCAGGGCGAAAACAGCGTCGCAGACAAATGTTTCGCAAAAAATCACGGAACCCTTGGAACGTGCCTAAACTCCAAACTGCGCGGCTGGAACTAATAACCGGCCCACTGGCGCCATTAGGGGCCAGACCCTTGTCCATTGGTATGCACATAAAGAGAACAAAGCTATGAAACGGATTCTTCTCGGTACTCTCTTCACCGCTGTATCCATCAACGCTATGGCTCAAGCGCCAGGCGGCCCGGATTGCGGTTGGGGCAACATGCTGTTCGAAGGTCAGCGTGGCACCCCGGCTCACTTCCTGGCATCCACCACCAACGGCACTTCCGGTAACGCAACCTTCGGTATGACCTCTGGTACCAACGGTTGCTCGACCAACGCGTCGCTGACCTATGGCGGCAAATCGTGGTTTGCCATGAATGGCATGATGAACGAGCTGTCCGAAGACATGGCTAAAGGTAACGGCGAAGCGCTGACCACCTATGCCGTGGTACTGGGCGTGGCGCCGGAAGACCGTGCGCATTTCGCTGCTGTCACGCATGAGCACTTCCAGCAGATCTTCAGCAAGGCTGACGTGACCGCTGAAGACGTGCATACCAACACCATCGCTGTTCTGAAAGGTGATGCTCGTCTGGCCAAGTACGCCACTCAAGCATAAGCTCGACCACCCGCTCCTTTCGGGGGGCGGGTTTTTGTTTTTTGGACCTAACCCTTCCTGGGTCTTTGTTTTCCCCGACTTAAGTTGCCCACTATGCTCAAACGCCTTGCCTGGCTGGCGCTCTGTGTCTGCGCGCCGCTGTCTGCCGCACCGCAT
The DNA here is from genome assembly GCF_031583775.1 of Pseudomonas rhizozeae. Taxonomy (NCBI): domain Bacteria; kingdom Pseudomonadati; phylum Pseudomonadota; class Gammaproteobacteria; order Pseudomonadales; family Pseudomonadaceae; genus Pseudomonas; species Pseudomonas rhizozeae. Next base: position 220,374 of record NZ_JAVLSB010000047.1, on the reverse strand, counting down.
CTCGACCCTCAACGTTTGCAGCAACTGGCCAACGATCCGTTCTGGATTTCCCTGGGCCATTACGAAACCGCCAAGCTCGGTGGCTGGCGCAGCTATGTCAGCGACAAGAAATTCTTCCTCGCGGCCGACGGCAACGAGCACCCCGACCGCGAACTCGCCGCCACCGTGCAAGCGTTGTATGCCCCGGCCAGCGCTGGTCAGCAGCACGCGCAGTGCGTTTACCCGGCGCGCAGCCGCTGGCTCTCGGCGCAACTCAACCTCAGCGACCTGCCCGCGGTGGATTGCAGCGAATTCAAGCAATGGTTCAAGGATGTTTCGCCGCACAGCGCGGTGATGATCTTCCCGGCGGCCTACCTCAACAGCCCGTCCTCGATGTTTGGCCACACCCTGTTGCGCATTGACCAGGCCGGGGTACAGAGCGACAAAACCTCGCTACTCAGTTACGCGATCAACTTCGGCGCCTACATCGAGGGCTCCGACAACAGCATCCTCTATGCCTGGAAAGGCTTGATGGGCGGCTATCCCGGGCTGTTCGCGCTGGTGCCCTACCAGGAAAAACTCTCCGAGTACCGTAGCCTGGAGAACCGCGACCTGTGGGAATACCGCCTCAATCTGACCCAGGCCGAGACCGAACGCATGGTCGAGCACGTCTGGGAACTCAAGCAGATCCAGTTCGACTATTTCTTCTTTGACGAAAACTGTTCGTATCGCTTGCTGGAATTGCTCCAAGTGGCGCGACCGAGCCTGCGCCTGACCGAGCAATTCCCGCTGACGGCGATCCCCACCGACACCGTCAAAGCGGTGAAAGAGGCCGGATTGGTCGAGTCCATCGAGTATCGCCCGTCTCGCGAACGTGAATTGCTGAGCCGTGCCGAACCACTGGACAGTGACGAGCAGCAGTGGGTGCTGAAGGTCAGCGCCGATCAGAAACAATTGCAGGAACCGGCGTTCAAGGCGCAACCCAAGGACCGCCAGGCGTTGATTATCGACGCGGCCTATCGGCTTGAGCGTTACCGCGCCAACGGCCAGGAGCGCGATCCCGCGCGGGCCCAGCGCAGTTTCGAACTGCTGCGGGCAATCAACCAGAACCCGGCGCCGAACCTCGACATTGCGCAGCCTGGCCTGCCCGAGGACGGCCACGAATCGCGCACCTGGCAGGCTGGCATCGGCACCCGGGGCGACAAGGCGTTCGGCGAATACGGCCTGCGCATGGCTTATCACGATCTCAACGACAACATGGAAAGCTTCCCGCTGGGCGCGCAGATCGAAATCCTGCAAATGAAACTGCGTCAGTACGAAGGCAATCACTGGCAGTTCCAGCAATTGGACCTGGCGACCATTCGCTCGCTGACCCCGCGCAACGAGCTGCTGCAACCGCTCTCGTGGCAGGTCACCGGCGGACTGGAGCGCGTGCCGGGCAAGCATGACGACGAAACCCTGGTCAGCCACGTCAATGGTGGCGGCGGTGGCACTTGGCAATTGGGCGACGACATGCTGGGCTTTGCCCTCGGCACGGTACGCATTGAGCACAACAATGACTTCGCTGGCTTCATCGCCCCGGCGGCCGGCTTCAACACCGGGCTGCTGTGGAAAAACCCGGTGGGCAACCTCAGCCTCGAAGCCAAGGGCGACTACTTCACCAACGGCGAAGTGCGCCGTAGCCTGAGCCTGAATCAGCAGTGGGAATTGTCGCGCAACGTTGGTCTGCGCCTCACCGCCCAGCGCGAATTCAGCCAGTTGGCCACCCCGGAAACCGAAGTGATGCTTGAAGTGAAGTGGTATCACTACTAACACCCGCGCCCGCAGAGACAGTCGAAAACAGACATTCACCGAAACTAATTCCCTGCGAGCATGGCCCAAACTCCATAACGGGAGAACGTCATGAGTCGCGCCTTCGTCAACGAAGACAATGCTGCCGCCCAAGCCGACACACCAGTGGAACGGCAGGTGAGCGCGCAGCCCAATTACGTCACACCAACGGGCCTGGCCCAATTGCAGGCAAAGGTCGCCAAGTTGCAGCAGTTGCACAGCGCCGAAAGCAAGAAGGCCGACCAGGCCGACAAGCAGCGCCAAGCCGACCTTGAGCGCGACTTGCGCTATTTCAACCAGCGGCTGCAAAGCGCTCAGGTGGTGGCGGTATCGGCATCCGGGGACAAGGTGCAGATCGGCAGCCGCGTAACCTTTGCCGACGAGCACGACAATGAACAGCAGGTGTGCCTGGTGGGTGAGGATCAAGCCGATGCGGCGGCGGGACTGATCAACTGGGGTTCGCCACTGGGGCGAGCATTGCTGGGTGCCAGGGTGGGCGACGAAGTGCTGTGGAAGCGGCCGATGGGAGATGTGTTGATTGAGGTTATCGCCGTAGATGTCGGGTGAACTCCAAGGCCTCATCGCTGGCAAGCCAGCTCCCACAGGGTTTTGCGTTGGTCGTGGGTCTTGTCCACAGCACTAATACCTGTTGGAGCTGGCACAGGTTTTTGTGCTGGCCACAGGTGTTGTTCATAACCCTGATACCCGTCGGCGCTTGCAAAGGTTTTTGTGCTGAACACAGATTCTTTGGACGACAGTGATCCCTGTGGGAGCTGGCTTGCCAGCGATGAAGGCGACGCGGTGTCAGCTCAAATCCAGATAGCATCCCACAGCGGATAGTCGCCAAGCTTTTCGACAAGCCCGGCCCGCAGTGGGTTTGCCACGACATATCTAGCCAATTTCACTAAATCCTCCTCTCGCCTCAGTGCCCGGTCGTGATAACCCTGCTGCCAAAGCGGCCCGGTCCTGCCACTCGAAAGATTCACCTCTCTGGCGATCAGGGATTTGGTCTGGCGCATCAGCTTTCTGAGCGAACAGTTTTCCAGCTCGATTAGCCAGTGAAAGTGATCAGGCATAACGACCCAAGCCAGTGAAGTCGCCAATCCAAGGTCCTGTGCCCGGCGAAATTGATGAACCACCCTTCTGCCCAACGCGAAGTCGCTGAAAATCGGTTCACGATCCAGTGTGTTGGTGGTTAGCAAATAGATGCGGTTGGGCTCGGCATAGCGTCCCGTTCGTAAACGGCACGATGCGGGGAAATCAGGCATTCCTTTGCCTCTCATGATGGACTCATGAAAAGGCTAGACCTCAAAATGCCAAGAGGTCTGACACACGTTTAGCTGGATGTGTCTGGCAGAAAAGCAATCGCTGGCAAGCCAGCTCCCACAGGGTTTTGTGTTGGCCACAGGTCTTGTACGTAACACTAAGACCCCCGTTCGAGCTAGCACAGGTTTTGTGTTGGCCACAGGTCTTGTCCATAACCCTGATACCTGTCGGCTCTTGCATAGGTTTTTGAGTTGAACACGCATTTTCTAGACGACAGCGATCCCTGTGGGAGCTGGCTTGCCAGCGATTGCCGCGCAACGGTGTAACTGACCCCCCATAAAAAAACGGAGCCCCAAAGGCTCCGTTTTTTAAAACCAACCGGCCGAAAGATCAGGCCAGTTTTTTGTGGCGTACCCGGTGTGGCTGGGCCGCTGCTTCGCCGAGGCGTTTTTTGCGGTCGGCTTCGTACTCGGTGTAGTTGCCTTCGAAGAACACCGCTTGCGAGTCATCTTCATACGCGAGGATGTGAGTGGCCACGCGGTCCAGGAACCACCGATCGTGAGAGATCACAATCGCAGCGCCCGGGAAGTCCAGCAGGGCTTCTTCCAGGGAACGCAGGGTTTCGACGTCGAGGTCGTTGGACGGTTCGTCGAGCAGCAGGACGTTGCCGCCCTCCTTCAGGGTCAGAGCCAAGTGCAAGCGACCGCGCTCACCACCGGACAGATCCTTGACGAACTTCTGCTGATCGCCGCCCTTGAAGTTGAAGCGACCGACGTAGGTACGCGACGGGATCTCGTAGTTACCGATGCGGATCTGGTCGGAGCCGTCGGAAATCTGCTGGAACACGGTTTTGCTGCCATCGAGGTCTTCGCGACTCTGGTCGACGCACGCCAGTTGCACGGTTTCGCCGACTTCGATGCTGCCCGAATCCGGTTGTTCCTTGCCCATCAGCATACGGAACAGCGTGGACTTACCCGCACCGTTACCACCGATCACGCCGACGATCGCACCTTTGGGCATGGAGAACGACAGGTTGTCGATCAACACGCGATCGCCATAGCCCTTGGACACGTTCTTGAATTCGATGACTTTGTCGCCCAGGCGCGGGCCGGCCGGGATGTAGATCTCGTTGGTTTCGCTGCGCTTCTGGAATTCCTGCGATTGCATTTCTTCGAAGCGTTGCAGGCGGGCCTTGGATTTCGACTGGCGGGCCTTCGCGCCTTTGCGCACCCACTCCAGTTCTTCCTTCATGGCTTTTTCGTGGGCCGACTGCTGCTTGGATTCGGCGGCCAGACGATCAGACTTGGCTTCAAGCCAGCCCGAGTAGTTGCCTTCGTACGGGATACCGGCGCCGCGGTCGAGTTCGAGGATCCAGCCAGCGACGTTGTCGAGGAAGTAACGGTCGTGCGTGATCGCTACCACGGTGCCCGGGAAATCGTGCAGGAAATGCTCCAGCCAGGCGACGGAATCGGCGTCCAGGTGGTTGGTCGGTTCGTCGAGCAGCAGCATGTCCGGGGCGGACAGCAGCAAGCGGCACAGGGCCACCCGACGTTTTTCACCGCCGGAGAGAAATTCTACCTTGGCGTCCCAGGCCGGCAGGCGCAGCGCATCGGCGGCGACTTCCAGTTGGCGCTCAAGGTTGTGGCCGTCGCCCGCCTGCAGGATGGCTTCGAGCTTGGCCTGTTCGGCGGCCAGTTTGTCGAAGTCGGCATCCGGTTCAGCGTAGGCAGCGTAGACCTCGTCGAGACGCGCCTGGGCATCCTTGATCACGCTGACCGCTTCCTCGACCACTTCACGCACGGTCTTGGTCGGGTCGAGGATCGGTTCCTGCGGCAGGTAGCCGATGTTCAGCTCAGGCATCGGGCGCGCTTCGCCCTCAAACTCGGTGTCGACGCCAGCCATGATTTTGAGCAGCGTGGACTTGCCCGAACCGTTGAGGCCGAGCACGCCGATCTTCGCGCCGGGGAAGAACGACAGCGAAATGTTTTTCAGGATTTCCCGCTTCGGCGGAACAACTTTGCCCAGCCGATGCATGGTGAAGACGTATTGAGCCATGGAGAACCTAGGGTCAGTGACGGATGAATGATGAGGGCGCAGGCAGAGCCTGGCCAGGCCGTGCGCGGCGTTCGCCGGACGGGGCCAGGGCGGGCGCGCTGAAAAAGCCTGATTGTAGGAGCTGGAACGCTCTTATGTAACCGGCAAAGCTACCTCAATGACCGAAGGCCGTCCAGCCGCGAAAGGCTGGCACTTTGCCACAACTCAAGGCATGCTAGCCGCCCTTCGGGCGTCCGGCTTATAGTGCACGTCGCGCCAGTCCAGCCAAACCGCAGGATTTCAGTTTGCTCAATGTGACCCCGCCTCCTCCCGCCAGTGCTTCGGCTGTTGCGCCCGGCACGCCCTTGCGCGGCACTTTGAAAGGTGCACTGGCCACTCTGGTCCTGCTGTTGCTCGCGCTATTGTTCTGGCAGTTGCTCGACCAATTGCGCGAAACCCAGAAAACCCAGCGCCAATACACCATCGACTACACCGCCGACCTGGCCGCGCAAGTCAGCCTGAACATGGCGCTGAATGCGCAGATCGCCCTCAACTTGCTGCCGATCGTCGAACATCCGCAAAGCGCTGACGAACAGCAGGCGTTGCTGCGCAAACTGCAACAGTCGCTACCGGAGTTGCGCAGCCTGGCGCTGCTCAGCCCTTCGGGCAAAGTCCTCAGTGACACCGCCAGTGCCAGCAACGACGCTGATTTCCTAGGTGACTTGGTGCGCCGCAGCCATGCCCAGGCCCACTACTTCAGCAACGCCACCGACGGCTCGGTGGTGCATTTGCTGCTGCGTCAGGCCAGCGGCGGCAGTCGCGGCTACTGGGCGCTACGCCTGGCGCCGACGTTTTTCTCTTCGCTGACCAAACAGGGCGACATGGGCATTCGCCCGCTGTGGCTGGTGGAGAATCGGGTCAATAAACAGATCATCAGCCGTGACGAGGCGATGCCCACGGCCCGCCCTGGCCTGCTGACCGAGGATGACTTGGCCAACAGCGTGCTGACCGTACCCTTGAGCAGCAGCGACTGGCAGATGCGCGGTCTGTTCGACCGCAAGCGCGTCATCGAAGAGTTGCTTCCGGCGTTTATCGGCAAATGCCTGCTCGGCCTGGCGTTTTCGCTGCTGCCGTTTATTGCCCTGCTGAACATCCGCCGCCGCCAGCGCCAACTCACTGAGGGCCGCCGGCGCTATCAAGATATCTTTGAAGGCACCGGCGTCGCCCTGTGTGTGCTTGACCTGTCCGGGCTCCGCGGCCATTTCGAACGTGCCCAGGTGTTCAGCAGCGAAACCCTGCAGCATTGGCTGGCGGACCCGGCGCAGCGGCATGAATTGCTTGAGCAACTACGCGTCACCGAAGTCAACCAGGTCGCCCTGCGCCTGCTCAACGTCGACTCCACCGAACAGGCGTGGAAGCTGTTGATTGCAGGCCAGGCACAAGATGGCATCGCCATAGGCGGGCAGATTCTGGAAGCGGTGTTCCATCAGCAAAAACAACTTGAGCTGGAAATCAAGCTGCCGGACCGCAATGGCCGCGACCAGCACCTGTGGCTGGTGCTGCGCCTGCCGGAGGAACAGCACGACTTCAAAGCGGTAATCCTCAGCATCAGCGACATCACCAGCCGCAAACTGGTGGAACTGTCGTTGCTCGAGCGCGAAGGCTTCTGGTCGGACGTAGTACGCACCGTGCCGGACCATCTGTATGTGCAGGACGTGATCAGCCAGCGGATGATCTTCAGCAACCATCACCTCGGCCAGACCCTGGGCTACAACCGTACCGAGTTGCATCAAATGGGCGAATACTTCTGGGAGCTGCTGCTGCACCCTGACGACGCCGAGCAGTACCACGGCCTGCGTCATGCCCAGCGCCAGGCCGGTTATAGCCAGTTATTGCAATGCCAGTTGCGCTTCCGCCATCGGGATGGCCTGTGGCGCCGTTTTGAAGTGCGCGAACAAGCCCTGGCCCGCGACCGCAACGATCACGTCACGCGGATTATCGGCGTGGCCAAAGACATCACCGACCAGATCGAAGCCAGCGAATCGTTGCGTGACAGCGAACAACGCTACCGCATGCTGGCGGAAAGCATCAGCGACGTGATTTTTTCCACCGACAGCGCTTTGTCGCTGAACTACGTCAGCCCCTCGGTGCAAGCGGTGCTGGGCTACAACGCCGACTGGATCTTCCAGAACGGCTGGCAGTCAACCATCGCCAACCCGCAGCAATTGACCGGCATCTATAGCCTGATGGAGCGCGTCAGCCGAGCCTTGAATAAACCCGAACAACTGGCCGAGCTGCGCAGCCAGGTGCAGACGCAGTTGTTCCTGTTCGACTGCCTGCGCGCCGACGGGCGCAAGATTCCCATCGAATTGCGCCTGGTGCTGGTGTGGGACGCGCACGGCGCCTTCGAAGGCGTACTCGGCGTGGGCCGCGACATCAGCCAGCAACGGCGCGCCGAGAAAGACCTGCGCATGGCCGCCACGGTGTTCGAGCACTCGACCTCGGCGATCCTGATCACCGACCCCGCCGGCTACATCGTGCAGGCCAACGAGGCCTTCAGTCGGGTCAGCGGCTACGCAGTGTCGCAAGTGCTTGACCAGTTGCCCAATCTGCTGACCGTCGATGACCAGCAGGAAGCGCATCTGCGCTACGTGCTCAAGCAGTTGCACCAGCACAGCACCTGGGAAGGCGAAGTCTGGCTCAAGCGCCGCAACGGCGAACACTATCCGGCGTGGGTCGGCATCACCGCCGTGTTCGATGACGAAGGCGACCTGGCCAGTTACGTGTGTTTCTTCAGCGATATCAGCGAACGCAAGGCCAGCGAGCAGCGCATTCATCGCCTGGCTTACTACGACGCCCTGACCCACCTGCCCAACCGCACGCTGTTCCAGGACCGCCTGCACACTGCGCTGCAATCGGCAGAACGGCAGAAGTCGTGGGTGGTGCTGATGTTCCTCGACCTCGACCGCTTCAAACCGATCAACGACTCTCTGGGCCACGCCGCGGGCGACCGCATGCTCAAGGAAATGGCCACGCGCCTGCTCGGTTGTGTCGACGATGACGACACCGTGGCGCGGATGGGCGGCGATGAGTTCACCTTGTTGTTGCAACCGCGATCCAGCCGCGACATGGCGCTGAACCGGGCGATCCATGTCGCGGAACAGATCCTCGCCAGCCTGGTGCGGCCATTCGTGCTCGAAGGACGCGAGTTTTTTGTCACCGCCAGTATCGGCATCGCCCTCAGCCCGCAGGACGGCAACGAGTTGAGCCAGTTGATGAAAAACGCCGATACCGCGATGTACCACGCCAAGGAACGCGGCAAAAACAACTTCCAGTTCTACCAGGCGGACATGAACGCCAGCGCCCTGGAACGCCTGGAGCTGGAAAGCGACCTGCGCCACGCGCTTGAGCAGGATGAATTCGTGTTGTATTACCAGCCGCAGTTCAGCGGTGACGGCAAGCGCCTGACCGGTGCCGAGGCGCTACTACGCTGGCGTCACCCGCGTCGCGGCCTGGTGCCACCGGGGGATTTCATTCCGGTGCTGGAAGAACTGGGCCTGGTGGTCGACGTCGGCGACTGGGTGATCAGCGAGGCCTGTCGCCAACTCAAGACATGGCACCAGGCCAAGGTGCGCGTGCCAAAGGTCTCGGTGAACATCTCGGCCCGACAGTTCTCCGATGGCCAGCTCGGCGAGCGCATCGCCACCATCCTCAAGGACACCGGCCTGCCGCCGGCCTGCCTGGAGCTGGAGCTGACCGAAAGTATCCTGATGCGCGAAGTCAGCGAAGCGATGCAGATTCTTGCCAGCCTGAAAAATCTCGGCCTGAGCATCGCGGTCGACGACTTTGGCACCGGTTACTCGTCACTCAACTACCTCAAGCAGTTCCCGATCGACGTGTTGAAAATCGACCGTACCTTCGTTGACGGCTTGCCGTCCGGCGAACAGGACGCGCAGATCGCCCGGGCGATCATCGCCATGGCCCACAGCCTCAACCTCGCGGTGATCGCCGAGGGCGTGGAAACCCACGAGCAACTCGACTTCCTGCGCGAGCACGGCTGCGATGAAGTGCAAGGCTACCTGTTCGGCCGCCCGATGCCGGCCAGCCGGTTCGAAGCGCAATTCAGCAATGATGCGTTGTTCGTGTTCGACTGAAGCTTGCGTGAGGTCCACTGGCCTCATCGCTGGCGAGCCAGCTCCCTCAGGGATTCTGGTTGTTCTCAATACGTGCAGACACCCTTGTCCACTGTGGGAGCTGGCTTGCCAGCGATAGGGCCTGCAAGAACTCCGCTGATCCCGTCATGAAGCCCACTTGTCTGCGACATGACGTCCTTTCATATGCCATCTAAAACCCGTTGGGTTAGAATGCCCCCCTTTTCTGCCCCCGATCCTTGAGGACCGCCATGTTCAGCCGTGATTTGACTATTGCCAAGTACGACGCCGATCTCTTTGCCGCCATGGAGCAAGAAGCTCAGCGCCAGGAAGAGCACATTGAGCTGATCGCTTCGGAAAACTACACCAGCCCCGCGGTGATGGAAGCTCAAGGCTCGGTACTGACTAACAAGTACGCCGAAGGTTATCCGGGCAAGCGTTACTACGGCGGTTGCGAGTACGTCGACATCGTTGAACAACTGGCGATCGATCGCGCCAAGCAACTGTTCGGCGCGGATTACGCCAACGTCCAGCCGCACGCCGGTTCGCAAGCCAACAGCGCCGTTTACCTGGCCTTGCTGTCCGCTGGCGATACCATCCTCGGCATGAGCCTGGCCCACGGCGGTCACCTGACCCACGGCGCCAGCGTTTCCTCCTCCGGCAAACTGTACAACGCCGTGCAGTACGGCATCGACGCCAATGGCCTGATCGACTACGAAGAAGTCGAGCGCCTGGCGGTCGAGCACAAGCCGAAAATGATCGTGGCCGGTTTCTCCGCCTACTCGCAGATCCTCGACTTCCCGCGTTTCCGCGAAATCGCAGACAAAGTGGGCGCTTACCTGTTCGTCGACATGGCCCACGTGGCCGGTCTGGTCGCCGCTGGCATCTACCCTAACCCGGTGCCGTTCGCCGACGTGGTCACCACCACCACGCACAAAACCCTCCGCGGCCCACGGGGCGGCCTGATCCTGGCGCGCGCCAACGCCGACATCGAGAAGAAGCTCAACTCCGCCGTATTCCCGGGCGCCCAGGGTGGCCCGCTGGAACATGTGATCGCGGCCAAGGCAATCTGCTTCAAAGAAGCACTGCAACCTGAGTTCAAGACTTACCAGGAACAAGTGGTGAAAAACGCCCAGGCCATGGCCAGCGTGTTCATCGAGCGCGGTTTCGACGTGGTGTCCGGCGGAACCAAGAACCACCTGTTCCTGCTGTCGCTGATCAAGCAGGAAATCTCCGGTAAAGACGCCGATGCCGCACTGGGCAAAGCCTTCATCACCGTGAACAAGAACTCCGTACCCAACGATCCACGCTCGCCGTTCGTCACTTCCGGCCTGCGCTTCGGCACCCCGGCCGTGACCACTCGCGGCTTTAAGGAAGCCGAGTGCAAGCAACTGGCTGGCTGGATCTGCGACATCCTGGCCGACCTGAACAATGAAGCGGTGATCGACGCCGTTCGTGAGAAAGTCAAAGCCATCTGCAAGAAACTGCCGGTGTACGGCGCTTAATCAGCCCGTTCAACCGCAACAAAAAACCGGCCCACAGTGGCCGGTTTTTTGTTGCCTGTCCTTCTCGCGTCGCGCTGCCTCACTCCAGACAACCCCAGCACCTGTAAAAGCGAGCTGGCTGGCGGCGGCGAGCGCAACAACGCGACGGAATCCGGGGCCTATTCAGCCGCCACCCGCGCGAACCCTTCGCGAATCTTCTCTTCCGGCAAATCATCGGCAATGAACACGATCACGCTCTCCCGCGCCTCGCCCTCGGCCCACTCGGTGTCCCAGTCGAAGCCATACAGCTTCAGAACACCTTGAAACACCATGCGCCGTGGTTCGCCGACAATATTCAGCACGCCCTTGTAGCGCAGCAATTGCTTGCCGTGATCTTCCAGCAGTTCGTTCATGAACTCGCTGAGCTTATCGATATCCAGCGGTTTATCGGTGCGCAGCACCAGGCTGGAAATACGGTCGATGGACGGCGCCTGGCTGACCGGCCGCAGGCTGACGCCACCGCCCAGATCGGCGTTCAGGTTGAAGCCGCGCACATCGAGCAATTCGGCGAGGTCGATTTTGCCGTGTTCGACCACGCGGATCGGCGCGCGGCGGTTGATTCGGGTGAGACGCTCGCTGAGGGCTTCGAACGCCGCAGCGTCCACTAGATCGGTCTTGCTCACCAGCAAGCGGTCGGCAAAACCGATCTGCGCCTGGGCGATGGTCTGGGTCAGGTGCTGCTCGGCATGGGCGGCGTCCACCAGGGTGATGATGCCGTCCAGGATATAACGCTCGCGCAGTTCTTCATCGATGAAGAAGGTTTGCGCCACCGGCGCCGGGTCGGCCAGGCCGGTGCACTCAATCACCAGACGATCGAAGGCGATCTCGCCGCTGTCGAGGCGTTCCAGCAGCAGGTACAGGGCCTTGGTCAGGTCGGTGTGAATGGTGCAGCAGACGCAGCCGTTGGACAGCGTCATCACTTGCACCGGCTCGGCGCCCAAGAGTTGGGTGTCGATGCCGGCGTCACTGAATTCGTTTTCGATCACGGCGATCTTCAAGCCGTGCTCGGCCTTGAGAATGTGCCGCAGCAAAGTGGTCTTGCCAGCGCCGAGGAAGCCGCTGAGGACGGTTACTGGAATGGGAGAGGACAACTCAAACCTCCTGTTTCACACAATAAAGGAGCAACACAAAAATAAATGTGGGAGCGAGCCTGCTCGCGAAAGCGGTGTGCCAGTCAACTGCTGGCTGACACATTGCCTTCGCGAGCAAGCCCGCTCCCACAGGGGGATTGCATCAAGCCGAAGTCAGGCTAACAGCACTTCGGCCCACCTTTGCCACCGTAACGGGCTTCCTGACGCTCCCGAAAGAACATTTCGTAGCTCATTACCGGTTTGTCCGGGTGTTTGTTTTGCATGTGCTCGACGTAAGTGTCGTAGTCGGGCATGCCGACCATCAGGCGCGCGGCCTGACCGAGGTATTTACCGAGGCGACTCAGGTCATTGAACATGCTGCATTCCTCGGTTACGCATCAGGCTGGGCCTGGAACGGTGCTTCTTTATCCGTGCGTTCCTTGCTGCCCCAGGCGGCGATACCGACTTTGAGCGCGTAGAACAGGATGCTGAACACCACGAACAGGAACAGCGTGGTCAGCGTTGCGTTGGTGTAGGCGTTGAAGATCACGTGGTTCATTTGCTCGACACTCTTGGCTGGCGCGAGGATCTGGTTGTTGGCCAGGGCATCGCTGTACTTCTTCGCCAGGGACAGGAAGCCGATCGCCGGGTTGGCGTCGAACAGCTTGATGAAGCCTGCAGTCGTGGTGCAAATCAGCAGCCAAACGGCTGGCAGCATGGTGACCCAGATGTAGCGCTGGCGCTTCATTTTGATCAACACGACGGTGGCGAGCATCAGCGCGATACCGGCCAGCATTTGGTTGGAGATGCCGAACAGCGGCCACAAGGTGTTGATACCGCCCAACGGATCGACCACGCCCTGATACAACAACCAGCCCCACATCGCCACACATCCGGCGGTGGCGATCAGGTTGGCGGTCCAGGACTCGGTGCGTTTGAGCGAAGGCACGAAAGTACCGAGCAAATCCTGGAGCATGAAGCGACCGGCACGGGTACCGGCATCGACTGCGGTAAGGATGAACAGCGCCTCAAACAGAATCGCGAAGTGGTACCAGAACGCCATGGTGTTTTCACCTGGCAACACGCTGTGCAGAATCTGCGCGATACCCACCGCGAGGGTCGGCGCACCGCCGGCACGGGCCAGGATGGTGGTTTCACCAATGTCGTGAGCCACCGCTTGCAGGGCTTCCGGGGTGATTGCAAAACCCCAGCTGCTGACGACCTGGGCCACAGAAACCACGTCACTGCCCACCACGGCAGCCGGGCTGTTCATAGCGAAGTACACGCCTGGCTCGATCACCGAAGCGGCAACCATGGCCATGATCGCCACGAAGGACTCCATCAGCATTGCGCCGTAACCGATGTAACGGGCGTTGACTTCGTTATCCAACAGCTTCGGCGTAGTGCCAGAGGAGATCAGTGCGTGGAAACCCGACACCGCGCCACAGGCAATGGTGATGAACAGGAATGGGAACAGACCGCCCTTCCACACCGGCCCGGTACCGTCGACGAACTGGGTCAGCGCCGGCATTTTCAGCTCGGGCATGGTCACCAGGATGCCGATCGCCAAGGCGATGATGGTGCCGATTTTGAGAAAGGTGGACAGGTAGTCGCGAGGGGCAAGGATCAGCCACACCGGCAACACCGCAGCGACGAAGCCGTAGCCGACCAGCATCCAGGTGATCTGGATCCCGGTGAAGGTGAAGGCCTTGGCCCAGACCGGATCAGCGGCAATCTGCCCGCCCAGCCAGATCGAACCCAGCAGCAGCAACACGCCAATCACCGAGATCTCACCGATGCGGCCCGGGCGGATGTAGCGCATGTAGATGCCCATGAACATCGCGATCGGGATGGTCGCCATCACCGTGAAAATACCCCAAGGGCTTTCGGCCAGGGCTTTCACCACGATCAGCGCCAGCACCGCGAGGATGATGATCATGATCAGGAAGCAGCCGAACAGCGCGATGGTCCCGGGGATGCGGCCCATTTCTTCACGGACCATGTCGCCCAGCGAGCGGCCGTTACGGCGTGTGGAGAGGAACAGGACCATAAAGTCTTGAACCGCACCCGCCAGGACGACACCGGCGATCAGCCAGAGCGTGCCGGGCAAGTAGCCCATCTGCGCGGCCAAAACCGGACCGACCAGAGGCCCCGCGCCAGCGATGGCCGCGAAGTGGTGACCGAAGAGGATGTGTTTGTTGGTCGGAACGTAATCCAGACCGTCATTGTTGAGCACGGCGGGGGTGGCCCGTCGCGGGTCGAGCTGCATCACATGAGTAGCAATGAACAGACTGTAGTAACGGTAAGCGACCAAATAAATGGCCACTGCGGCAACTACGATCCACAAGGCGTTGATCGCCTCGCCGCGGCGCAAGGCCACTACGCCCAGGGCGCACGCTCCTACGATTGCCAGCACCAGCCAGGGTAAGTGGCGTAGCAGGCTATTATTATTTTTCATTTTTTATTATTCCAGCCAGAGTGGACAAGAAAGACAGCCACCCCGAGTTTAGCGCTGTTAGCGATAAAGGCCATACCCGACATTGGTATAGCTGCGCCCGGACCGGGTGGCGGCCGTTGTAAAGGGCGGTCTATAGTCAGCGGACATCAAGAGGATTGCGCCATGAGCGAGCACCCGGCCGAACGCCGTCGTTTCAAACGTATCGCCTTCGACGCCCGCACCGAGTTGAGCCAGGGCGAGTACATCTGGCCGGTCAAACTGATCGATCTGTCACTCAAGGGCTTGTTGATCGAGCGGCCGGAGCCGTGGCTGGGCGATCCGGCCGAGGATTTTTTCGTCGACATTCACCTGAGTGACGACATCGACATCACCATGGACGTCCACCTGACTCACGAAGATCACGGTCAACTGGGTTTCGTCTGCCGGCACATCAGCCTCGAATCGATCCAGCGCCTGCGACGGCTGATCGAGCTCAACCTCGGGGATGAGGCTGAGCTGGAGCGGGAGTTGGGGGCGTTGATCGAGCTTTAGCTGATCGAGTTTTAGAAGCAGGAGCGAGCCTGCTCGCGAACGCGTCAGCACATCCAGCACTGATGTTCGCCGGTCTGCCGCTTTCGCGAGCAGGCTCGCCCCCACCGGGATGGATGTTTATTCGAAGAGGGCGTCGAGCGCCTGTTCCAGACGGGTCACCGCAATGATCTGCAACCCCGCTGGCGCCTCTTTCGGGGCATTGCCCTTGGGCACGATCGCCCGTTTGAAGCCGTGCTTGGCCGCTTCTTTCAAGCGCTCCTGGCCACTTGGCACCGGGCGCACTTCGCCGGACAACCCCACTTCGCCAAATACCAGCAAGTCATGGGGCAGCGGCCGATTGCGCAGGCTGGACATCACCGCGGCCATCAGTGCCAGGTCGGACGCGGTTTCCAGCACCTTGACCCCACCCACCACGTTAAGGAACACGTCCTGGTCGTGGGTCGGAATACCGCCATGCCGGTGCAACACCGCCAGCAACATGGCCAGGCGATTCTGGTCCAGGCCCAGGGTGACCCGGCGCGGGTTGGCCAGGTGACTGTCATCCACCAGCGCCTGGACTTCCACCAGCATCGGCCGGGTACCCTCCCACGTCGCCATCACCACGCTGCCCGGGACTTCTTCCTGAGCCCGTGTGAGAAAAATCGCCGATGGGTTGGAGACTTCCTTCAGCCCCTTGTCGGTCATGCCGAACACGCCCAACTCGTTGACCGCGCCAAAACGATTCTTCACCGCTCGCAACAGCCGCAAGCGGCCATCGGATTCACCTTCGAAATACAGCACGGTGTCGACCATGTGCTCGAGCACCCGCGGCCCCGCCAGCGCGCCTTCCTTGGTGACGTGGCCGACCAGGAAAATCGCCGTGCCGCTCTGTTTCGCGTAGCGCACCAGCAATGCCGCACTCTCGCGCACCTGAGACACGCCCCCCGGCGCCGATTGCAGTTGTTCGGTAAAAATCGTCTGAATCGAGTCGATCACCATGACCTTGGGTTTCTCCACCCGGGCCGTGGCGATGATGGTTTCGATGCAGGTTTCGGTCATCACCCGCAATTTGTCCTGCGGCAAGCCCAGGCGCCGAGCTCGCATGGCGACTTGCTGCTGCGATTCTTCGCCGGTGACGTACAGCGCTGGCATGCGCGTCGCCAGGTTGCACAAGGTTTGCAAGAGAATGGTCGATTTGCCGATGCCCGGATCGCCGCCAATCAGCACCACCGAACCGTCCACCAGACCGCCGCCGAGCACCCGATCGAGTTCGCTGGAGGCCGTGGAGAAACGCGGGATCTCTTCGACACTGACTTCGGCCAGGGTCTTGATCTGCGCCTGCTGCCCGGTCCAACCGGTACGGCCGCTGGGCGGTGCGGCGCCGCCGCTCTCGACCATGGTTTCGGTCAGGGTATTCCAGGCCCCGCATTCACCGCACTGGCCAGCCCATTTGGGAAAGGTGGAGCCGCACTCGGTGCAGCCATACATGCGCTTGGCCTTGGCCATCGGAACTCCCGGCAAAAGCGCGATGATAACGCAGCCGGCGGAAAACATTCGCGCGGTCATGCTCGAGGCTCGCTCCACGGCTTCAGTTCATCAAATAGCTGACTATTAAACCAACTAAAGACGGTTGAGCTTTAGCAAGCGTCGTCCCTACATCATTGAATGAAGTGTAATGACTGAAACAACTGTACGCAGTGCACTGCAGCAACCGAAGGTCGTATACATATTCCATGAAGAACACGCCTGAGTTGTTCAACAATTCATCGAGTTACAAAAAGTAATAAACTTAGAAGATTGTTTCGATCATATGGAACCCTGAATTGCATGCCACGCATACTTCTCTTCAACATGGTGTAGTTATCAACTGATAGTGCTGGAATTTCGTCTTTGACGCCGGTTGACCGCTGACGTCTTGCACTGCCCCGCGACGTCTTTTTTCGTAAACTTTTCGCGCCTACCTCGGTCGATACCTTCCGTGGAGTTGTAAACAGGCGTGTCAGGCACAATGCGCGATGCTGATTTACACTGCGATCACCAACCTCATCTGTACAAGGAATAACCAATGGGCGTGATAAGTGAATTCAAGGCCTTCGCGGTCAAAGGCAATGTGGTCGACATGGCCGTCGGTATCATCATCGGCGCGGCGTTCGGCAAAATCGTGTCGTCTTTCGTCGGCGACGTCATCATGCCGCCGCTGGGTCTGCTGATCGGCGGGGTCGACTTCAGTGACTTGGCGGTGACACTCAAGGCTGCCGAGGGCAACGTGCCGGCGGTGGTACTGGCTTACGGCAAATTCATCCAGACCGTAATTGACTTCATCATCGTCGCCTTCGCGATCTTCATGGGCGTGAAGGCCATCAACCGCCTCAAGCGCGAAGAAGCCGTGGCCCCCAAGCTGCCACCGGTGCCGACTAAAGAAGAAGAGTTGCTGGGCGAAATCCGCGACTTACTCAAGGCCCAGAACAGCCGGCCTGATGTTTGATCGCAACCAACAATGGCGCCCGCGGGCGCCGTTTGGTTACCAATAATTTTCCACCGCCACCTGGCCCGGCCGGCGTGCCAGACTCAAGCGCAAGTCGCGGGTCTTCAGCAGGGCGCGAGTGTCGTCGATCATTTGCGGGTTGCCGCAGATCATCACTCGAGAATGCTCCGGGCTCAGCGCCAGGCCGGCAGCGTGCTCCAGCTCGCCGTTCTCGATCAGTTGGGTGATCCGCCCGTTCAGCGCGCCTGGGTATGCCTCGCGGGTCACAGTGTTGATCAGTTGCAACTTGTGCGCGTGCTCGGCCAGGTAATCGCGCTGCGCCAGCCCCTCAATCAGCGCCTGATACGCCAACTCGCGGCCTTCGCGGACGCTGTAAACCAGGATGATCCGCTCGAATTTTTCCCAGACTTCGAAATCCTGCAGGATCGATAGAAATGGCGCCACGCCAGTCCCAGTCGACAGCATCCACAAGTCACGACCGTCGATAAAACGGTCCAGGGTCAGATAACCCACCGCCTGACGCTCAATTAGCAAGCTGTCGCCAATCTGCAACCTACTCAGTTCACTGGTGAATTCGCCACCCGGCACCACGATCGAAAAGAATTCCAGGAACTCGTCGTGAGGCGACGACACCATCGAGTACGCCCGCCAAACGACGCTGCCATCGGCCTTGGTTACGCCGAGACGAGCAAACTGCCCGGCCACAAACCGAAATCCAGGGTCACGTGTGGTTCGCAAGGTGAACAGGCTGGGGGTTAACGGTTGGACGTCGGTCAAGGTCTGGCGGGTGAATTTTTCTGCGCTGGCAGTCATGGGCGGCTCCACTGAACAGGTGGCCCAGTGTCCCGCAATGCGCGCCGCGAGAACACCGGCGGTTTGTAATGACATTCGACGCAGCGGTAGTCGCGTGCAACTAACCTTCCGGGACAAAACATTTGAATGACATATCCGCTATCTAAGCGAGTGTTGCACTGGCGTGACACCGATCAGAACTTCTAATACTTACCACCACCCAATCAAGATTAAAAAAATTTTTCACATCTGTAGGACCTGTCCTACACTGCAAATTCATCACTTTGGATCCAATCGTTAACCCAGCGCTTTACCTGGAGACAGGACATGGAAATCTGGAAGGAATCGCAATTCAAAAAATTATCAACGGCACAAGACATCAATGATGCCTATGCGCTATCACTTAATCTATTCAATAACTTAGGATTTGAATATTGCGCTTTCAGAACCAACCTGGGGATCGCAAGCCATGACACGCAATTTCTGGATTTCAATAACTACCCCCACGAATGGAACCATCAATATGCAGAGAAACATTTTGTCGAAATTGATCCAGTAGTAGCTCATTGCAATCAATCGTCTCTGCCCATTCTCTGGAATGAACAGACTTACGCCAAAACCCCGGATTTGTGGGAAGCGCTACTGGGACAAGGTTTACAGCATGGCTGGACGCAAGCGACCCACGATCCATCCACCAACGCCTACAGCATGTTCAGCCTGGCACGCAGTCACTGTGCGATTACCCCCTACGAGCTGTACGAACACCTCGGTTACGCCATTTTCGCCAGCCAGACCTTGCACAATCTGGTGGTGCAGAAAGGCGTTGACCCGCAACGCCTGCAAGAACCCACCGTGCACCTGTCCCCCCGCGAGATCGAAGTCTTGCGCTGGTCGGCCCGGGGCAAGACCGCCGCCGAAGCCGCGCGAATCCTCAACCTGTCGGAACGCACGGTGAATTTCCACATCAGCAGTGCGATCAAGAAACTGAAGGTGAACAACAAGATTTCCGCAGTGATCGCCGCCTCCAAGGTTGGCGCTATCTGAACGAGGCAAAAAAACGTAACCTTTGCGGTCCTTCCTGAGTGATGTTGCGTAGCCACGCAGCGCAGTCCATTCAGTGAGTCCCGCGTATCCACCCGAAGGTCCGGCTGCGCGAAACCTGTCGATTACCCAGAGTCTCGCCCGATGCCCCTGCTTGAAAGCCCCTTCGCCCAACTCGACCTGATTCGCCAGCCCGAACAGCAGAACGAACCGCTGCAGGCGTTCGATGCGGCCGACGAGTACTTGCTCAATCATCTGGCCGAGCAGCAACTGGCGACGGATTGCCGCGTGCTGGTGCTCAATGACAGCTTCGGCGCGTTGGCGGCCAGTCTGACGGGCAAGGTTAAGGTACGCAGCAGCGGCGATTCCTTTCTGGCCAGCCTGGGGCTGGAAAAAAACCTCACGCGCAATGGCCTGCCGTTCGACGCCGTGCCGTTTATCCCGGCCAGTGCCGAGCCACAAGGCCCGTTCGACCGAGTGCTGATCCGCGTGCCGAAGACCCTCGCGCTGCTCGAAGAGCAGTTGATTCGGCTGCATGGTCAACTGGCGCCGGGCGCGCAGGTGATCGCAGGTGCCATGATCAAGCACCTGCCGCGAGCCGCCGGTGATTTGCTCGAACGCTACATCGGCCCGGTGCAGGCCTCGCTGGCGGTGAAAAAGGCCCGCTTGCTGATCGCCACCGCTGAAACCAGAGCCCCGGTGGTATCGCCCTACCCTACCCGTTATCGCCTCGATGCCCCGGCCATCGAACTGCTTAACCACGCCAACGTGTTTTGCCGCGAAGGCCTGGACATCGGCACCCGCGCGTTCCTCCCACACTTGCCGGGCAACCTCGGCACAGCGCGGGTCGCCGATCTCGGTTGCGGCAACGGCGTGTTGGCGATCGCCAGTGCATTGCAGAACCCGCAAGCCCGTTACACCCTGGTCGACGAGTCGTACATGGCCGTGCAGTCGGCCGCAGAAAACTGGCGTGCGGCGCTGGGTGAGCGGGAGGTGCTGATCCGCGCCGACGATGGCCTGGCCGGCCAGGAAGCACAGTCGCTGGACGTAGTGCTGTGCAACCCACCGTTTCATCAGCAACAAGTGGTCGGCGACTTCCTCGCCTGGCGCATGTTCCAGCAGGCCCGCGAAGCGCTCGTGGTGGGCGGCGCGTTGTACATTGTCGGCAATCGCCATTTGGGCTATCACAGCAAACTGGCGCGGTTGTTCCGTGGCGTCGAGCAAGTGGCAGCCACGCCGAAATTCGTGATCCTGAAGGCACGTAAATAGCAGGCACAAAAAAGCCCCCACCAGGAGGGCTTGATTGACGGGTGGCGCTCAGTGAGTGGTCAGGCCTGCGGCGTTCATGAACATCCGCATCAGGCTGGCCACTACGAATAGTGCCAGCACACTGCCCACCCAGATCATCGCCAGCCAGCCGAGCCGCTGCCACAGCGGCTTTTTTTCGGCCTCTTCAAGGTCGCGCATCGAATCTTTGCCAGCCATCGCGGAGCACTCCTTCAGCCACTAGTGATAACCGTCGTCGTGGGTCACCTTGCCGCGGAACACGTAGTAGCTCCAGAAGGTGTAACCCAGGATGAACGGAATGATGAACAACGTGCCAACCAGCATGAAGCCCTGGCTCTGCGGCGGTGCTGCGGCGTCCCAGATCGAAATCGACGGCGGCACGATGTTCGGCCACAGGCTGATGCCCAAACCGCTATAACCCAGGAATATCAGCACCAGCGTCAGCAGGAACGGCGTGTAATTCGCGTTGCGGGCGACGGCGCGGAACAAGCCGTACATGGTCACCAGCACCAGGATCGGCACCGGCAGGAACCAGAACAGATTCGGCAAGGTGAACCAGCGTTCGGCAATGTCAGCGTGGGCCAGTGGGGTCCAGATACTGACGATGCCAATCACCGCCAGTACGACCATCGCCAACGGCCGCGCCAGGTCGTGCATCTGCTCCTGCAGCTTGCCTTCGGTCTTCATGATCAGCCAGGTGCAGCCGAGCAAGGCATAGGCGACGATCAGCGCCACGCCGCAAAACATGGTGAACGGGGTGGCCCAATCCAGCGAGCCGCCGGCAAACTGCCGATTGACCACCGGAAACCCATCAATGAAAGCCCCCAGCGCCACGCCCTGGAAGAACGTAGCGGCAACCGAGCCACCGATGAAGCATTTGTCCCAGATGTGGCGCTTGTGGTCCTTGGCCTTGAAGCGGAACTCAAACGCGACGCCCCGAAATATCAGCCCGATCAGCATGAAAATCAGCGGCAGGTACAGCGCCGAGAGCACCACCGAGTAGGCCAGCGGAAAGGCGCCGAACAACGCCGCGCCGCCAAGCACCAGCCAGGTTTCGTTACCGTCCCATACCGGCGCCACGGTGTTCATCATCACGTCACGGTCGCGGTGGCCCTTGATGAACGGAAAGAGAATCCCGATGCCGAGGTCGAAGCCGTCCATGACCACGTACATCATGATGCCGAAGATGATGATCACGGCCCAGATCAGCGGAAGATCAATACCCATGAGTCAAATCTCCTTGTGCGGGACGTTGCCCTGATCGGCTTCATCGCCGTCATCGGCCGCCGACAGCGGACGCGCCGGGGTACGTTTCTGGCCAGGGCCGCCGTGGGTCGGTTCGGTGACTTCAGTGGCGATCGGCCCTTTGCGCACCAGGCGCATCATGTAGCCCAGCCCGGTGCCGAACAGCGCGAAATACACCACCACGAACAGCACCAGGGTGATGCTCATCTGCGCGACGCTGTGCCCGGACGAGGCATCCGCCGTGCGCATCAGGCCGTAGACCACCCACGGCTGACGGCCGATTTCCGTGGTGAACCAGCCGGCGAGGATCGCGATCAGCCCGGACGGGCCCATCCATAACGCCAGGTACAGGAACGGTCGCGAGGTGTAGAGCGTATCGCGCTTACGTAGCCACAGGCTCCACAAACCGGTGAAGATCATCAGGAACCCCAAGCCGACCATGATCCGGAACGACCAGAACACGATGGTCGAATTCGGCCGGTCTTCTGGCGGGAATTCCTTGAGCGCCGGCACTTGCTTATCCAGGGAATGAGTGAGGATCAGGCTGCCAAGGTACGGAATCTCCACCGCGTATTTGGTTTTTTCGGCCTTCATGTCCGGCCAGCCGAATAGGATGAGCGGCGTCGGCTCGTCGCCCTTGTTTTCCCAGTGACCTTCGATAGCGGCGATTTTTGCCGGCTGATGTTCCAGGGTATTGAGGCCGTGGAAGTCGCCGATCACTGCCTGGATCGGCGCAACGATCAACGCCATCCACATCGCCATCGAGAGCATGGTGCGGATCGCCGGGCTGTCCTTGCCGCGCAACAGATGCCAGGCGGCCGAGGAACCGACGAAGAACGCCGTGGCGACAAACGCCGCAGTCGCCATGTGCATCAAGCGATAAGGGAACGACGGGTTGAAGATGATCGCGAACCAGTCCACCGGAATCACTTGGCCGTTGACGATTTCATAACCCTGCGGGGTTTGCATCCAACTGTTGGAGGCGAGAATCCAGAAGGTCGAGATCAGCGTGCCGACCGCGACCATGATGGTGGCGAAAAAGTGCAGGTTGCGCCCGACCTTGTTCCAGCCGAACAGCATCACCCCGAGGAACCCCGCTTCGAGGAAGAAGGCGGTCAGCACTTCATAGGTCAGCAGCGGCCCGGTGACCGAACCGGCAAAGTCCGAGAAGCGGCTCCAGTTGGTGCCGAACTGATAGGCCATGACCAGGCCCGAGACCACGCCCATGCCGAAGTTGACGGCGAAGATTTTCGACCAGAAGTGGTACAGGTCGCGGTAGGTGTCGTTGCGCGTTTTCAGCCACAAGCCTTCGAGCACCGCCAGGTAACTCGCCAGGCCAATGGTGATGGCCGGAAACAGGATGTGAAACGAAATGGTGAACGCGAACTGAATTCGGGCGAGATCAAGTGCCTCCAAACCGAACATATGTCTTCCTCTGTCAGTAATACCGGCTGCGGGCCAGGGCCTGCATCCACGGGCCCCACGGATATGGAGTGTGGCGAATTCCAATTCGTTCTTTTTGTCGATGCACCGTCACGCAGGGAGTCATCCAGGCAAAACCACGGGGGTTTTGATCTGGATCAAGCAACGCTCAAAGAGTAGTCCCAATTTCGCCGGTGCAAGCTGTGGCCTTTTGCCGCGTGACAGCTTGCCTCAGGAATGCGTCAGGTGCAGCAACACAAAACCGGGGCCTGCGCAGCTGATATCGATATCTTGCTAAGTAAATTTCAGCGCATGGCAACTTCTCGTTACATGTAGGTGCTAATCTCGCGTTTTCCCCGCTCAAGACTTGCTTCCGATGCCCAGCCAAGCGCCGTTGCTGTTACGTCACCATCGTCCGTTCCTCGCGTTCTGGCTGGCTCGGATTTTCACCGCCAGCGGTTTTCAGATGCTCACGGTGGCGATCGGCTGGAACCTCTACCAGTTGACTGGCAATGTCCTCGATCTGGGCTTGGTGGGTCTGGTGGAATTCGCCCCGCGGGTGCTGTTCATGCTGCACACCGGGCACGTGGCCGACCGCTACGACCGACGCCGCGTCGCCGCGATCTGCCAGTCGTTGCAGGCCTGCATCGCCTTGGCCCTGGCCATCGGCAGTGCCACCGATCATGTGACCCGCGAGATGATCTTTATCCTCGCCTTCCTGCTCGGTGCTGCTCGCTCATTCGAAATGCCCACCACCCAGGCGCTGCTGCCGAGCATCGTGCCCAGTGCGCTGTTTCCGCGAGCAGTGGCGGCAGCGCAGTCGGCGCAGCAATCGGCAACCATCGTCGCGCCGGCCCTCGGCGGTTTGCTCTATGCGTTCGGCAGCGTCTGGGTCTACGGACCGACGGTGATTCTGTACGTGATCGCCTGCTGCCTGATGCTCAACCTGCCAGCGCGGCAAACGCCGCTGAACAAAGGCAAAGCCACCCTCGATTCACTGCTGGCAGGCATCCGCTTTATCCGCAGCCGTCCGGACATCCTCGGGGCGATTTCCCTGGACTTGTTCGCCGTGCTGCTGGGCGGTGCGACGGCGTTGTTGCCGGTGTTCGCCAAAGACATTCTGCTCACCGGGCCGTGGGGCTTGGGTCTGCTGCGTTCGGCGCCAGCGGTGGGCGCGCTGCTGATGTCGCTGTACCTGGCGCGCTTTGCAGTGGATCGCCACGTCGGGCGAGTGATGTTTACCGCCGTAGGGGTTTTCGGCGTGGCGACCATCGCCTTCGGCCTGTCGACTTCGTTCTGGTTTTCCCTCGCGGTGCTGGTGGTGCTGGGCGCGGCGGACATGATCAGCATGGTAATCCGTGCATCCTTCGTGCAACTGGAAACGCCGGATGAAATGCGCGGCCGGGTCAGCGCGGTCAACGGATTGTTTATCGGCGCCTCTAACCAGTTGGGCGAATTCGAATCGGGCGTCACCGCCCACTGGCTCGGCACCGTGCCGGCCGTCGTGATGGGCGGGATCGGCACGCTGGTGGTGACCGGGGTCTGGATCAAGCTGTTCCCGACCCTGGCCAACCGCGACCGCATGCACGTCCCGGTGGAAGAAGCGAAGGTCTAGAGCAGCTTGTCGAGGGTGATCGGGAAATCCCGCACCCGTTTGCCGGTGGCGTGATAAATCGCGTTGGCCACCGCCGCCGCGACTCCGACAATGCCGATTTCACCCACGCCCTTGGATCCCAGCGCATTGACGATCGGGTCGTGTTCTTCGACGAACAGCACGTCTATCTCGCCGATATCAGCGTTCACCGGAATGTGATATTCGGCCAGGCTGTGGTTCATGGTGCGGCCCAATGCGTGGTCGACTTGCGCCTCCTCATGCAGCGCCATGCCAACGCCCCACACCACCCCGCCGAGAATCTGGCTGCGAGCCATTTTCGGGTTGACCACACGGCCGGCGGCAATCGCGCTGACCACACGATTGACTTTGACCGTGCCCAGGTCCTCATCCACCAACACTTCAACGAACACCGCGGAATGGGTGGCGGTCGCGTAGGCGTTGCGCTTTTCATCCGGCTTGGCGTCCACCGTCACTTGCAGTGGCTCCTCACCACTGTGACGGGCCAGGTCAGCGATGCTGACCTCGGCGTCGTCGACATACAGCATGCCATTTTCGAAACGCGCCTGTTCCAGGGTTGCGCCGCTGAACGCCGGGCAGGTCTGCCGCGCCACCGTCAGCAGTTTTTCGCGCAAGGCTTCGCAGGCTTGTTGCACCGCGGTGCCAACCGACGACACGGTGAACGAGCCACCCTGCAAAGGCGCCGTGGGCAACGACGAATCGCCAAGGACGAATCTGACGTTCTCCACGGAAATGCCTGACGCCTCGGCGGCAATTTGCGTCATCACGGTGTAGGTGCCAGTGCCAATATCGGTGGTGGCGCTGCTCACGGTCAGCTTGCCGTCGCGATCAAGACTGGCGCGCGCACTGGCCTTCTGCTGCATGGCCTCCCAGACACCGCCGGCCATGCCCCAGCCGATCAGTTGCCGGTCGTGGCGCATGCTGCGCGGTTCCGGATTGCGTTTGCTCCAGCCGAAACGTTCCGCGCCCTGGGCATAACAGGCGCGCAGTTCCTTGCTGGAATAGGGTTTGTCTTCGTTCTGGTTGCGCTCCGCGTAGTTGAGCAGGCGCAGCTGCACCGGGTCGATGGCCAGGGCACAGGCCAGTTCATCCATTGCGCACTCCAGGCCGATCAAACCCAGTGCGGCGCCGGGGGCACGCATATCCAGTGGAGTGAAGACGTCCAGCGGCAGCAATTTGTAAGTCAACTGCACGTGGTCGCAGTGATAGAGCATGCCGCTCCACTCAACCACGTGCTCGGTAAAGTCTTCAAATCGCGAAGTCTGGCCAATTGCCGTGTGCCCGACCGCCAGCAAGCGACCGTTAGCCGCAGCGCCCAGCTGCAAGCGCTGCAAAGTGCGCGGCCGATAGCCAAAGGTGAACATCTGCTGACGGGTCAGGTTCACGCGAACCGAGCGCTTGAGTGCCAGCGCCGCCATCACCGCCAGCGGCAATTGGTACTGCGGACGCAGGCCAGAGCCGAACGCGCCACCGACATATGCGGCGAAAATTCGTACCTGATCTTTCTCAAGGCCAAATACTTTTCGCACATAGCTCTGGCAGTTTTGCGGGCCTTGGGTCTTGTCATGGATGTGCAGGCTGCCATCGGCCTGATACAGCACGGTGCTGGCGTGCGGCTCCATCGGGTTGTGATGCTCGTTTGGCGTGCTGTAGTGCAGATCCAGGCTCATGGCGGCGCCGGCCAGTTCAGCCTGAAAATTCCCACGGGGTTCGGGCAACTCCGCCGGGGCCGGATGCGCTTCGCCCTGCAGGCTCAGTAGATCGGTCTGATGCGCATCCTCTTCATAGTCGATATGCACCAGCGAACCGGCATAACGCGCCAGCTCCAGATTCTCCGCCAGCACCAGCGCCAGCGGCTGACCGCTGTACAGCACGACGTCGTTGTACAGCGGCCGGAACGGCGAGCCTTCGGCGGAGTCGGCGTCGTCGTAGTCCTCATCGTAACTGGCGACTTTCGGCCGGTTAGTGTGATCGAGCACCATCAGCACGCCCGGTAACGCGAGGGCTTTAGAGGCATCGATGCGCACCACGCGGCCCTTGGCAATCCGGCTGGACACTACGCTGCCATGCAGCAAACCGTCCTCCGGGTATTCGCCGGCGTAGCGCGCCTGACCGGTGACCTTGAGGTGACCGTCGACGCGGTCCAGCGGTTGGCCAATGGCCTTGGCAAAGGTATTCATCAGGCTTTCCCTCCCAGCGCGGCGTCACTCAGCGCGCGGACAATCGCCCGGCGCGCGAGTTTGACCTTGAACGCGTTGTGCTCCAGCGGCTCGGCGTTTTGCAGCAGCGCGTCTGCAGCGGCAGTGAAGGTTTCGCGGCTGACCGGCTTGCCCGCCAGCCAGGTTTCCACGGCTTTATCGCGCCACGGTTTATGCGCTACGCCACCCAGCGCCAATCGTGCTTCACGAATCACCGGGCCGGACATCTCCAGCGCCGCCGCCACTGAAACCAGGGCAAAGGCATAAGACGCGCGATCGCGCACTTTCAGGTAGTGGCTATGATCGGCGAAACCGGCAGGCGGCAGTTCGATGGCGGTGATCAGTTCATCGTCAGCCAATTGATTGTCGCGCTGCGGCGCGTCGCCGGGCAGGCGATGGAAATCGGCAAACTCAATACTCCGCTCACCGCCACGCCCCTGCACGTGCACCACCGCATCCAGCGCCGCGAGGGCTACGCACAGGTCCGAGGGATGAGTCGCCACGCACTGCTCACTGGCGCCGAAAATCGCATGGATCCGGTTCAAGCCGTCACGGGCCGGGCAGCCGCTACCGGGCTCGCGCTTATTGCACGGCACTTGCGCGTCATAGAAGTAATAGCAGCGGGTGCGTTGCAGCAGATTGCCGCCGGTGCTGGCCATGTTGCGTAACTGCGGCGAGGCGCCCGCGAGGATCGCTTGGGACACCAGTGGGTAGCGCTGTTCGATCAATGGGTGCCAGGCCAGGTCGGCGTTGCTCACCAGGGCGCCGATCAGCAGCCCGCCCTTGGCGGTTTCGCTGATGCTGTTAAGCGGCAGGCCGGTGATGTCGATCAAGTGCTCGGGCCGGGTCAGGTTTTCCTTCATCAGGTCGAGCAGATTGGTGCCACCGGCGATAAAGCGCGAGGCCGGCCCGGCAAGGTTGATTGCGTCAAGCACCGATTCAGGCTTGCTGTACTGAAAGGGATTCATTGGCCACCCCCTTGCCCGGCGCGCTCGCGGCTGGCCGGCAGCGCCTCTTCGATGGCCTCGCGAATGTTGTTGTAGGCGCCGCAGCGGCACAGGTTGCCGCTCATCAATTCCTGGATCTCGGCGCTGCTCTGCGCCCGGCCTTCATTGGCCAGCCCCACCGCCGAGCAAATTTGCCCCGGCGTGCAATACCCGCACTGAAAGGCGTCGTGCTTGATAAACGCCTGCTGCATCGGGTGCAGTTCTTCACCGTCGGCCAAGCCTTCGATGGTGGTCAGCTCGGCGCCTTCGCACATCACCGCCAGGGTCAGGCAGGCATTGATGCGCTTGCCGTCACGCAACACCGTGCACGCGCCGCATTGCCCGTGATCGCAGCCTTTCTTGCTGCCCACCAGGTCCAGTTGCTCGCGCAGCAGATCGAGCAACGTGGTCCATGGCAACACCTGCAACTCCCGCACCTGACCGTTGAGCGTCAGACGCAACGGATGACGGACAAAGGCCGGCTGCGCCGCCCCGGACATGTTCACACTCATAGACACCTCACGGTTGGTCATACATTCGCGGCGTTTTGCCAAACCGCCGTCATAAGGGGTACGACTTCGAGGGGTGGTGAGCGTTCAAGGGAATTGATGGGCGTGCTCTGCGCCTGAGGCAGCGGCTGGCTGCGTAGGATTTTTCCTGATTTGCGGACTATCCCCCCAACTCACCCGCCACCGCCGCGCGTGCCGGTTTGCCGCAGAGTTGCTCGACCAGTGTCAGGCCAAAGGCCAGGGCCGCGGCGGAGTTTTGCGCGGTGATGCAGTTGCCATCCACCACCACCGGTTGGTCGATGAAGTTGCAGCCGGACAATTGATGGCTGGCGGAGGGCAGGCAGGTCATGCGGCGCTGGCGCAATACGCCGAAGGTTTGCAGGGCCACGGCGGGGGCTTCGGCGATGGCGGCGAACAGGCGGCCGGCGGCGGCCTGGTCCTTGACCAACTGCTGCAACGGCTGATGCGCCGCCAGGTGCCGGGCGCCCACCGCGCCTCCGGGCAGGACAATCAGGTCGAAAGGTTGTGCCAGCAGGTCAACCAACATCGCATCGGCGGTCAGGCGGGTGCCGCGAGCGCAGGTCAGCATGCGCCTCCCCTCGATGCTCGCCACCACCACCTCGACCTGGGCGCGGCGCAATACATCGATCAAGGTCACGGCTTGCAGATCGTCGATGCCTTCGGCGAGGGTAATCAGGGCTCTAAAGGTCATGGGTGCGTTCCACAGGATGATCTTTAAAGCGTAGTCAGGTTTACCGGCCCTGACTCCTTAACCCCCATTACTTGATGTAAAGCTGCGCCGACAGCGTATTACCCGGCGCATTGATCGACGTGTTGCTGAAGGTAAAGATTCCGCTTTGTTTGCCCGCCAGGCCGAAGGTGTACAGATAGCCGACCACCCGTGACTGCCGGGAGCAATCGGTCAGTGCGCCATTGCTGAAGGCACAGACCTGGGTTCGCGTGCCATCCACTTCAAAACCGTCCAGTTCCACATGCGGTTCGCGACCATAGCCGATCTCCAGCACATAGACCTTGATGTCCGGCCCGTGATCACACCGGGTCTGGGCCTGGCCTTCGGTAATGTTTTCCGAACCACAAGCGGTCGATTCAACCCTGACCACGTTGACTTGGGTCAGCGGCGCCGCCGACGCGGCCGTCGCGCTTTGCATCCCCGCCAAAAGGCTGCCGAGCAACCCCACTGTTAATAACGTCATGCGCACCATAGTGACCCCCCAAACGTGCGCGCAGTATGGCTGACTTCCGTTTGGCGCAAAACATCGCCGACGATCGCCGCCATAAGCCCCCGCCACCCTGCATGGCTGGTATGATGCGCGGCTTTTTCCGACCCCTCGAAAATTCCCAGGCGCGTTCATCGGTCTGTGCTTTGCTGTTGAGGTCGATACATTCACGGCGCCGGGCGCGCCACGGGGAGCAGACATGCTGGAAAGGCTGTTTCAACTCAAGGCACACAACACCAACGTACGCACCGAGATCCTCGCGGGCGTCACGACCTTTTTGGCCATGGCCTACATTCTGTTCGTCAACCCCAGCATCCTCGGCGAGACCGGCATGGACAAGGGCGCGGTGTTTGTCGCCACTTGCCTGGCAGCGGCCATCGGCTCGGCGGTGATGGGCCTGATCGCCAACTACCCGATCGCCCTGGCGCCGGGCATGGGCCTGAACGCCTTCTTCACCTACACCGTGGTCCTGCACATGGGCCACACGTGGCAAGTGGCGCTGGGCGCGGTGTTTATCTCAGCGATTCTATTCTTCCTGCTGTCGATCTTCCGTATCCGCGAATGGATCATCAACAGCATTCCCCTGCCCCTGCGCTCGGCAATTGCCGCCGGTATCGGCCTGTTCCTGGCGCTGATCGCCCTGCACAACGCCGGCATCGTGGTCAGCAACCCGGCGACCATGGTCGGCCTCGGTGACTTGAAGCAACCGGCGCCGATCCTCGCCACCCTCGGCTTCGCCCTGATCGTCGCCCTCGAAGCGCTGGCGGTACGCGGCGCGGTATTGATCGGCATTCTCGCGGTGACCGTGGTCTCGATCCTGATGGGCTTCACCCCGTTTGCCGGCGTGATGTCGATGCCGCCGTCCCTGGCGCCGACCTTTCTGCAACTGGACATTAAAGGCGCGCTGGACATCGGTCTGGTCAGCGTGATTTTCGCCTTCCTGTTCGTCGACCTGTTCGACAACTCCGGCACGCTGATCGGCGTCGCCAAGCGCGCCGGGCTGATGGGCAAGGACGGCCATATGCCGAAAATGGGCCGCGCACTGATCGCTGACAGCACCGCAGCCATGGCCGGTTCGCTGCTGGGCACCTCGACCACCACCAGTTACATCGAATCAGCGGCGGGCGTCAGCGCCGGTGGCCGCACCGGTCTGACCGCAATCGTGGTGGCCGTGCTGTTCTTGCTGGCGCTGTTCTTCGCGCCACTGGCCAGCAGCGTTCCAGCCTTCGCCACCGCGCCGGCGCTGCTGTTCGTCGCGGTGTTGATGACCTCCGGTCTGGCGGAAATAGACTGGGACGACATCACCGTCGCCGCGCCGGTTGTTGTTACCGCGCTGGCCATGCCGTTCACCTATTCCATCGCCAACGGCATCGCTTTCGGCTTCATTGCCTGGACCACGATCAAATTGCTCTCGGGCCGTGGCCGTGAGCTGAACCCGGCACTGGTGATTCTGTCGATTCTGTTCGTGATCAAGTTGGGTTGGTTTAACGCATGACTTTTGATTCCCAGGCTTACGCCACGCAACTCGAAGACAAAGTCACGCGCCTGCGTGACCTGTTGGCGCCGTTCGATGCTCCCGAGCCGAGCGTTTTCGACTCACCGTTGCAGCACTTCCGTCTGCGCGCCGAATTCCGCCTGTGGCGCGAGGCCGGCGAGCGGCACTATGCGATGTTCTCTCAGGACGACAAACGCACGCCGATCCTGATCGAGCAATTCCCGATCGCCAGCCAACGCATCAACCAGTTGATGCCGCAGCTCAAGGCTGCGTGGCAAGCCAGCTCGGCCCTGAGCCACAAGCTGTTCCAGGTGGAATTCCTCACCACCCTGGCCGGCGACGCGATGATTACCCTGTGCTATCACCGTCCGCTGGACGAGCACTGGCACAACGCCGCGACACAATTGGCGAGCGACCTTAATGTGAGCATCATCGGTCGCTCCAAGGGCAAGCGCGAAGTGATCGGCCGCGACTACGTCGTCGAGCAACTGGACGTCGGCGGCCGCACGTTCAGTTATCGCCAGCCCGAAGGTGCCTTCACCCAGCCCAACGGCACGGTGAACCAGAAGATGCTGAACTGGGCCTTCGACGCCCTCGGCGATCGCCGCGACGACTTGCTGGAACTGTATTGCGGCAACGGCAACTTCACCCTGCCGCTCGCCACCCGCGTCGGCAAAGTGCTGGCCACCGAAATCAGCAAGACCTCGGTCAACGCGGCGCTGAGCAACCTCAGCGAAAATGCTGTGGACAACGTCACTCTGGTGCGCCTGTCCGCCGAGGAATTGACTGAGGCGCTCAACGAAGTCCGCCCGTTCCGTCGCCTGCACGGCATCGACCTCAAGAGCTACCAGTTCGGCAGCGTGTTCGTCGACCCGCCCCGCGCCGGCATGGACCCGGACACCTGCGAACTGACCCGGCGCTTCGACAACATTCTGTACATCTCCTGCAACCCGGACACCCTCGCGGCCAACATCGCCCAACTGCACGACACCCACCGCATCACCCAATGCGCGCTGTTCGACCAGTTCCCGTGGACCCACCACATGGAATCGGGCGTGTTGCTGACACGCCGCTGACAACACATTGTGGCGAGGGAGCTTGCTCCCGCTGGACTGCGGAACAGGCCCTATCAATGGGTCGCTTCGCGCCTCGACGGGAGCAAGCTCCCTCGCCACACCATATGGGGATAACGTCCGCATAAGAAAGCCGTCGTGAAGACGGCTTTTTTGTGTCAGCTCACTGGGGAGTATCGACCTTGCGTGGGCGTCCGCCTTTCTTGCCATTGACCCGAGCAGCCTGAGATTTCGCGGCACTGTTTTGGCGTCCGTTACGGCTTGCACTTACCGAGGCCGCCATATTCATCAGCGGCTCACTGGCAGAAATCATACCGGCGATCGACACCTGCAGATCCTTGCCTTCGTGGCAAAGCGCAGTGCCTGCGAACCCCAGGGTGAGCGCAGCGAAATCCTCAGCCTCGAAGCCGTCAAACTCCCGGTAGTTCGCAACCGGTAACAGCACGCCACTGCCGTCTGCAAAACCAATCAGCAGGCAGGACGCCTGAAAGCTCACGCTGCTCGCCGCCAATCCACCGCGCCTGATCTCACCGCGCTCGATGGCTTCTTTCAACCCGACTTCAGTGACGGGACGATCCAATTGCTCCTTTGCGGGAACCACTTTCATAACTGTATCTCCACGCCGTCTGGGGCTCCCTTGAGCTCCAGCAGGGTTGTATTGTTTTGGGTGTCATAGCGAGCGGCGCCTATCGCATAAGTCGTACTCGCACTCCTCTTCATGATCACCACTTCGTTCGCTTGCCAATCCCAGAGCTGGTGGTCGAGGCATACCGTCTGCAACTTCTCCCACCAGATGCTTCGGGCACGCCACAAGTGCTCAGGGCATTTCAATGTCCGGCGCAGTCCTTCCAATACCCCCAACGGCGGCTGGCGTGCCATCGGCATTACGTCCCACAACTCGACGCCGTTGTGCCAGAAACTAAAGAGGAAACGCGCATTCCATGTCCCCCCATCGACGTGCACATGCGGGGGACAGTGTTCATCGCGCAACATCACCACCAATGACAATCCTTTGTAGCGGCATATTTTCATGCTAACCCATCCGTTAGGTTAATAAGAGTCAAGCTTCGGCCGTTGCGAGTTGTTTTCCGATAACCGGCTAAAATCGGCCGTGAATTCAGCCTAGCGCCGTCGATTCGTAGCATTCGAAAAATGCGTCGCGAAAATGGTAAGCAATCCTTTCTATGCGTCGCCCACGACCCGGCCCCGCCAATGAGGCACAAAACCTCAATTTTTCCCGCTGTATTTATGCCCCCACATTTGATAGATAAACACCCAGGCCCTTCATTTGATCCTTGGCGTAATCAATCATGCAGCGACAATTCGACGATCTTCAGCTCGGCAGTATCGAGCTGTTTTGCCTGGCGGCTGAAGCAGGGAGTTTTACCGCGGCGGCGTTGATTGCCGGGGTGACGCCGGCGGCGGTCAGCCGTTCGGTGTCGCGCATGGAGGAGCGCCTGGGCGTGCGGCTGTTTGCCCGCACCACCCGCAGCGTCAAGCTGACCGACAGCGGGCGGCGCTATTTCGAAGAATGCCGCGAGGCCCTGGCGCAGTTGGTCGAGGCCCAGCGCGAGATCATGGGCCAGCAGCAAACGCCCTCGGGCACTTTGCGCATCAGCGTGCCGACCACCTATGGCCATCACCGCATCCTGCCGTTGCTGCCGGCGTTCCGCGCGCGCTTTCCCGACGTCAACGTCGAAGTCAACATCAGCAATCGCAACATCGATTTCGTCGGCGAAGGCTATGACATGGCCATCCGCGTCCGGGCGATTCCGGATTCCGGCTTGATCGCCCGTTTGCTGGAGGATGCGGCGCTGGTACTGGTGGCCACTCCGGATTATCTGAAGCGCGCCGGCACGCCGCAGTCGGTGGACGAACTCACGCAGTACGAGTGCATTCAGTACGAGTTGCCCAGCAGCGGCCGGCGCATTCCTTGGCTGTTTCATGAACACGGCAAGGACCGCGAGTTGCTCGGCACCAGCGGCTTTACCTGTTCCGACGACGTGCTCGGCGGCGTGACCCTGGCCAAGCATGGCGCGGGACTGTTCCAGACCTACCGCTTTATCGTTGAACAGGAACTGGCAGACGGCTCGCTGGTGGAAGTCATGCCCGCGTGCGGCGGACGTTCGCGGCCGTTCTCATTGCTTTACCCGCAGAGCCGCCACGTGCCGCTGCGCCTGCGGGCGTTTATCGACTTCCTGATGGAAGCCCAGAAAGGCTGGCGCCGCGCCTGACCTGATTCAGTCCTGCAAATAACGCAGCACCGATTCGCAAATCATCTGCCGATGACGCTGCTTGATGGCTTCATCCGGCAGGTCAATCTGAAACATCTCGCCGAAAGTATGGCGGTTCGAAACCCGGTAGAAACAGAACGAGTTGATCAGTAGGTGCACGTCCAGTGGCAGCAGGTCATGGCGGAATACGCCCTCCTCCGCGCCACGGCGCAACAGCTCACCAAGGGCATCGAGGATGGTGTTGTTCATCGCCCGGATCGCCTCGGACTGCTTCACGTATTCGGCGTTGTGAATGTTCTCGACGGCGACGATGCGCACGAAATCAACGTTGCGGTCGTGGTGGTCGAAGGTGAACTCCACCAGCCGACGAATCGCCTCCACCGGCGACAGCGCCTCCAGGTTCAGGCTTCGCTCAGTGTGGCGAATATCACCGTAGAGTTTTTCCAGTACCTCGATGTACAGCTGCTCTTTACTGCCGAAGTAGTAATAGATCATGCGTTTTGAGGTGTGGATGCGCTCGGCGATGGCGTCGACGCGGGCACCGGACAACCCCTGCTGGACGAACTCGACAATGGCCTCTTGAAGAATGTTCTCGCGGGTTTTTTCCGGATTGTTCTTGCGACTCTTGCGCGGCTCGACCGGCAGTTCGTCGGCGTCTACAGGAAGCTCTGAAGTCATTGTCATTGCGGGCTCACGGCCATCACTGCACAAGCGGGCGATTATGGGCCGCACGGCACAGTGAAGGAAGCCACGGGGCGGCGCTTTCTGCCCGTGGTTACGAATTCCCTACAACTTTCACTGACGCCGTTGCTGCCACGCTGCCGCCAACCCGCTCAGGCAAATAATGACGATGCCAAGGATGGTGGTTGACGTCGGCGTATGGGAGAAAACCAGCCAGCCCAGCAGGCCGGCGAATACGATCTGGCAATAACCGAACGGCGCCAGCAAGGCCGGCGCGGCATGGCGGAACGCCTGGGTCAGGAACAGGTGCGCGGTCATGCCGCAGGAACCCAGCGCCAGCATCATCGCGCCGTGCCACAGGGTCGGCACTTGCCAGAAGAACGGCACCAGTGCGCTCATCACCAGGGTATTGCACAAACCGGCGAAAAAATTGCTGGTGGTGGGGCTGTCGATCGAGCTGAGCTTGCGTGTGAGCAACTGGTAGAAACAGAAAAACATCGCCGAGCAAAACGGCAACAGCACCGCCGGGGTGAAGAGGTCGCCGCCGGGGTGGACGATGATCAGCACCCCGATAAATCCGCAAATCACCGCCAGCCATTGGCCACGGGTGACGTGCTCGCCGAGCAACGGCACCGACAATGCAGTAACCAGCACCGGCGCAAGAAAGTTGACCGCCGTGGCTTCAGCCAACGGGATGTACAGCAGGCCGGTGGTGAAGAACAGGCTGGTGCCCAACAGGCACAGTGCTCGCACCAACTGCAGCAGCGGGCGTTTGCTGCGCAACACCCGCAGGCCGGACTGCGGCAGGAAGATCCCGGCCATCAACAAGGTGTGCACCAGGTACCGCGCCCACACCACCATGATGATCGGGTAAAAACCCGAGAGGTATTTGGAGAAGGCATCGTGGCTGGCGAACAGGAACGTCGCCGTCACGATCAGCAGTATCCCCTTGAGGGGACGGTTGACGCCGGAGAGCGGAGTGCTGAGGGTCATGAAGATCTCGGCATGAAAAAAGACCAAAGGCAAAAACAGCGCCGCGGGGTGCTCAGCGTTGGGCAGTGTCGGCCGCGTGGCGCCCAGTGTATGCGCCTGAGCCAACTCGCCAACCATAAATTTAGCGGCTTGCGGCAAATTGTCCCAACGCGAAGGGTCATTGCCGGGGTGAACATCGCCCGCCATCGAACCTCTGCCCCACGCCAACGGTCTGACGATCGGACTGGCGCACCGCCCGCGCAGCAGCAACACTCACCCCATGACTTTTCCGGTCAACCCAGAGGAATGCCCCATGCTATGGAAAAAAGGCCGACGCAGTGACAACGTGGTCGACGCGCGCGGCGACAACATCGGCGGGGGCGGTGGCGGGATGCGTTTCGGCGGCGGCAAGGGCTTGAGCCTGACGGCGATCATCCTGATCGTCGGCATCGGCTGGATCACTGGCCAGGACCCGATGCAGATCCTCGGGCAACTCACCGGGCAGATGGACACCACGGCGCCCACCAGCAGCCAGACCCGCCAGGCACCGCCGGCCAACGACGAAGGCGCAGAGTTCGTGCGTTCGATCCTCGGCGACACCGAAGACACCTGGGGCCAGATTTTCCAGCAGTCCGGCCGCCAATATAAGGACCCGACCCTGGTGCTGTTCAGCAATCGGGTTAATTCCGCCTGCGGCCTGGCCACCTCTGCCACCGGCCCGTTCTATTGCCCGGCGGACCAGCAGGTGTACCTGGACATGAGTTTTTTCCGGGAAATGTCGCAACGTTTCTCCGCCGCCGGCGACTTCGCCCAGGCTTATGTGATTGCTCACGAAGTCGGGCATCACGTGCAGACGTTGCTCGGCGTTTCGGCGAAGATACAGGCCGCGCGCCAGCAGGGCCGGCAGATGGAGGGCGACGGAGGCTTGCTGGTGCGCCAGGAATTGCAGGCCGATTGCCTGGCCGGGGTCTGGGCCAACAATGCGCAAAAACGCCTGAACTGGCTGGAGCCCGGTGACATCGAGGAAGCGCTGAATGCGGCAAATGCCATCGGTGACGACCGCTTGCAACAGCAAAGCCAGGGCCGCGTCGTCCCGGACTCTTTCACCCATGGCACCTCGGCGCAACGCGTGCGCTGGTTCAAGACCGGGTTTGCTCAAGGTAATATCAGCCAGTGCGATACCTTCGCGGCGAAGAGCCTGTAAACCTAAGAGTCTGTCAATGAATAAGTGGCTGTTGGCGTTACTGATCTTCTGTACGAACACCTTTGCGGCCGAGCATGCAGTCAAGGAGATCAGCGCCGGGCGGCTGTTGCTCAAGGAAGGCGAGATGGCGGTAGGCATCAGCGCCGCGCCGGAGAAAATCGAACGGGTGCTGATCATCCTCCACGGTCGCCTGCGCAACGCCGAAACTTATCGCCGCAGCGCCGAACATGCGGCGCAATGGGCCGGGCAAACCGCAACCACCCTGGTCATCGCCCCGCAGTTCCTCAACGAAACCGACATCGCCCTGCACCCGCAGCCCGACAGCGTGCTGCGCTGGCAGGGCAACGAGTGGATGGCGGGGGGCGTGTCCACCGGACCGTTTCCGCTGAGCTCCTATGCGGCGCTGGACCAGATCATCGAGCGGGTCAGCGATCGTCGACAGTTTCCCGATGTGAAGCAAATCGTCATTGCCGGCCACTCCGGCGGCGCGCAAGTGGTGCAGCGCTACGCCCTGCTGGCCCGAGACATTCCGGCGGTGCCAGCCAACGGCATCAGCCTGCGCTATGTGGTAGCCAACCCGTCGTCCTACGCCTATTTCAATGAGCAACGGCCAGAGGCGTTCGATCATGCGGCGTGCCCCGGTTTCAATCGCTGGAAGTATGGCCTCAGCGATTTGCCGATCTACGCCGGCGGGCAGACCGCGCAGCAACTGGAAAGCCGCTACATCAAACGCAACGTCACCTATTTGCTGGGCCAGGAAGACACCGACCCGCAACACAAAGCCCTGGACAAGGGTTGCGAAGCACAGGCGCAGGGGCCGAATCGACTGGCGCGCGGGCGTAACTTCTTCAACTACCTGCTACGGCGCAACCCGCAAGGGGTGCATCAGCACTTGGTGGAAGTGCCCGGGGTCGGACACGACGGCGATGGGATGTTTATCTCGCCGGAAGGGGTGAAGGCGTTGTTCGCGCAATGAGTGCGAATGCAGACTTCTGACAGGCACCCAAGCCTCAAGCCAACAGCATCCGCCGCAACTCAACACAATCCTCAGCATGCCAATCCGTCAGCTCCGGCCACGGATTTTCCGGCAGATTCACCAGCACCGTCCGCGCCCCCGCCGCTCGCCCGCAATCGAGGTCAAAGCGGTAGTCGCCGACCATCACCATCTGTGCCGGCGACACGGCCCAGGCCTCGGCGAGTTTCAGCAAGCCGCCCGGGTGCGGTTTGGGCGGTGCTTCATCGCGGCCCAGCACATCCTCGACCGCGAAGCAGTCCGCCAGGCCGATGGCTTGCAACGTGACATGCGCCAGCTCCCGCGCATTGCGGGTCAGGATCCCCAGCCGCACGCCGCGCCCCGCCAGTTCGCGCACCAACTCCACCGCGCCCGGCGCGGCTTTCGACCCCAGCGCCAGATCTCGCTCGTGTTCCAGCAACCAGGCATGTTTGGCCGCTGCTTCCTCCGCCGGCAACGCCGCCAGGTGGGTGAGGATGTCGTCTTCGGGCGGAATCGACAGGGCCACGCGGATCGCCGCGAAATCGTGCACGGCGATGGTCAGGGTGCCGTCCATGTCGAACACCCAGTGCCGCACCTCGGCCAGGTTCATGCCCAATCCTGGCGATGGCGGATCAAGCCTTCCTGAGTCACCGACGCCACCAATTGCCCGGCGCGGTTGTACACACTGCCCCGGGAGAACCCGCGGGAATTACCCGCCCACGGGCTGTCCATGGCGTACAGCAACCAGTCATCGGCGCGCAGGTCGGCGTGGAACCACAGCGCATGGTCGAGGCTGGCGACTTGCATGTCCTTCTGCCACACCGACTTGCCATGGGGCAGCATCGAGGTGGTCAGCAAACCGAAGTCAGACGCGTAGGCCAGCAGGTATTTGTGCAGCGCCGGGCTGTCGATCAGCGCACCGTCGGCGCGGAACCACACGTACTTGACAGGATCCGCCGGCTGCGGGTTGTAGGGATCTTTTTCGGTGACCGGGCGCACTTCGATAGGCTTTGGGCACAACAGCTTCTCGCGCATGTGCTCGGGGATCAGGTGGGCGCGTTGCTGGAACAGTTCCAGTTCCGACGGCAGATTCTCCGGGCCGACTACCACAGGCATGGTGGTCTGGTGCTCGAAGCCTTTTTCGTCGTACTGGAACGACGCGCTGCAGGTGAAAATCGGATGGCCCTTCTGGATCGCCGTCACCCGGCGAGTGCTGAAACTGCCGCCATCGCGCACCCGATCCACCGAATACACCACCGGCAATGCCGCATCGCCCGGACGCAGGAAGTAGCCGTGCAGCGAATGTACGTGACGGGTTTCTTCCACGGTCTGACTGGCTGCCGACAACGACTGGCCGAGCACCTGGCCGCCGAACAACTGGCGGAAACCCAAATCCTGGCTGCGCCCGCGAAACAGGTTTTCTTCGATCGGTTCCAGGGTCAGCAGGTCGACCAGATCATCCAGTACGTGGCTCATTCGGGTGCTCCTCACACAAAGCAATGCCGGGCAATCTGTGCTGCCCCGGCGTGTTCAATGACTGGCCGCAGCCAAGATTGCCGCCATTGTAAACGTTGAAGGGCACTTAGCCATGCAAGGTTTGCAGCCATTGCTCGCGATTGATCCGGTACAGCACGTGATGGCGCAACGGGTGATCGACGGGGAGTTTGGGGTGTTGGAAGTCATCGGCGGGATCGTGTTGCATGCCAATCGCCTGCATGACTTTTTGCGACGGCAGGTTCGCGTCGGCGGTGAACGACACCACTTCCTTCAAACCCAAGCGATCAAAGCCGCAGCGCAGAGCGGTCCACGCCGCTTCGCTGGCAAAGCCCAGGCCCCAGTGTTCGCGGGCCAGGCGCCAGCCAATTTCGATGGCTGGGGTGAAAGGGGCGTCGAAACCGACCACGCCCAGGCCGGTAAAACCGATGAACGCGCCGTTATCCTTGCGCTCCAGCGCCCACAGGCCAAAACCGTGCTCGGCAAAGTGCCCGCGCACCCGGCCGATCAACGACGCACTTTCCAGCCGGCTCAAGGCTTCGGGGAAATAGCGCATCACCTGCGGGTCGGCGCACATTTCCGCAAACTTCGGCAAATCCTCATCGCGCCACTGTCGCAACAGCAGACGTGCGCTTTCGAGTTCGAGTATCGGCTCCATCGGTTCCCTCCTTTTCCATGCGAACCAGTCTACATCGCTGGTAGCATCCGTTACCTCATTCCTGTGCGCTGCCCTGTATAAATCAGCCATGCCCTTACCCTTGATCTACCACGAAGACTACAGCCCCGACTTTCCGGCGGAACACCGCTTCCCCATGGACAAGTTTCGCCTGCTGCGCGACCACCTGGTGGACAGCGGCCTGGTGCGGGACCAGGATTTGTTGCGCCCGGACCTGTGCCCGGTAGAAATACTCGCCCTGGCCCACGACCCCGGCTATATCGAGCGCTACCTCAATGGCGAATTGTCCCGGGAAGACCAACGGCGCCTCGGGCTGCCGTGGAATGAAGCGTTGGCGCGACGCACCGTGCGCGCAGTAGGCGGCTCGCTGCTGGCGGCAGAACAAGCGTTGCAGCATGGGCTGGCTTGCCATCTGGCCGGCGGCACGCACCACGCACACTACGACTACCCGGCGGGTTTCTGCATCTTCAATGACCTGGCGATCATCAGTCGCTACTTCCTCGCCAGTGGCCGAGTGAATCGGGTGTTGATCTTCGACTGCGACGTGCATCAGGGCGACGGTACCGCGCGCATTCTCCAAGACACGCCGGAGGCGATCACCGTTTCCCTGCACTGCGAAAAGAATTTTCCTGCACGCAAGGCGCAAAGCGACTGGGACATTCCGTTGCCGATGGGCATGGGCGATCACGACTACATGAAGGTGGTGGACGACGCGCTGAATTACTTATTGCCGCTGTACCAACCGGACCTGGTGCTGTACGACGCCGGGGTCGATGTGCATAAGGACGACGCCCTCGGCTACCTGAAGCTGACAGACGAAGGCGTGGCCGCCCGTGATGAAAGCGTGATGCGCCATTGCCTGGGTCGCGACATCCCGGTGGTCGGGGTGATCGGCGGCGGCTACAGCAAAGACCGCCAGGCCTTGGCCCGCCGCCACGGCATCCTGCACCACAGCGCGCAACGGGTATGGACGTCATCAGGTTGTCATTGAGCTGTGAGCCTTACCCACAATGTCTGTGGAACTGCCTGTGGATAACCTGAGCGAAAGACCCTGCGAGCCATAGGCTGCACGGTGTACAGAAGAGTGGTTGTTTTTTGATCAGCTTGGATGGCACCGCGCGCTAAATGTGGGAGCGGGCTTGCTCGCGAATGGGCCATGTCAGTCGACATAGATGCTGAATGACACACCGTTTTCGCGAGCAAGCCCGCTCCCACACGGGTGGTGCGAAGACCTGAGTGCCACGTACTGCTAGAATCCGCCGCTAAATTCGCCACGCCGCAGCCATCGCCATGACGTCACCCTCCACGTCCCACTCCCCTCGCGTCGCCATCATCGGCGGCGGCCCCGCCGGGCTGATGGCCGCCGAAGTGTTGAGCCTGGCCGGCGTTGGGGTGGACCTGTACGACGGCATGCCTTCGGTGGGTCGGAAATTTCTGCTGGCCGGGGTCGGCGGCATGAACATCACCCATTCCGAGGCCTACCCGGCGTTCCTCGCACGCTACGCCGAACGCGCGCCGCAGATCGCCCCGCTGCTGAGGGCCTTCGGTGCCGACGCGTTGTGCCGGTGGATTCACGACCTGGGCATTGAAACCTTTGTCGGCAGTTCCGGCCGGGTGTTTCCCACCGACATGAAAGCCGCGCCGCTGCTACGTGCCTGGCTTAAACGCCTGCGCGAGACCGGCGTGGCGATCCACACC
This sequence comes from Pseudomonas rhizozeae, assembly GCF_031583775.1. NCBI lineage: Bacteria > Pseudomonadati > Pseudomonadota > Gammaproteobacteria > Pseudomonadales > Pseudomonadaceae > Pseudomonas > Pseudomonas rhizozeae. Next base: position 178,175 of record NZ_JAVLSB010000047.1, on the reverse strand, counting down.
CGGCACCGCTGGCTCGGTTGGGACTCACATGGCGCACTGCGCATAGCCTGCGCTGAAGGGGAAAAAATCGTACACGCCGACGCGACGTTGCTGGCCCTGGGCGGCGGCAGTTGGTCGCGGCTGGGTTCCGATGGCGCCTGGATGCTGCCCCTGGAGCAACGTGGCGTCGAACTGGCGCCATTGCAGCCAAGCAATTGCGGCTTCGAGGTGCAGGCCTGGAGCGATCTGATGGTGAGCAAATTCGCCGGCTCACCGCTGAAGAATATCGCCATCGGCCTCAACGACGATGTACCGCGACTGGGGGAATGTGTGATCACCGCCACCGGCATCGAAGGCAGCCTGATCTACGCGCTGTCGGCACCGATTCGCGAAGCCATTAACCAGCACGGCTCCGCGACCATCCACCTTGATCTGTTGCCGGGCAAGCCTGTGGATAAAATCACGGCGCTGCTGAGCAAACCGCGAGGCTCGCGCTCCATGGCCAAGCACCTGCACAGCCAACTGGGGCTGGACGGGGTGAAAGCCGCGCTATTGAGAGAACTGACGCCCGCCAGCAGCTTCGCCGATCCAGCCTTGTTGGCCCAGGCAATCAAAGCCTTGCCGCTGACGCTGGTGAAGACTCGTCCGCTGGACGAAGCCATCAGCAGTGCCGGCGGCGTGCGGTTCGAAGCACTGGATGAACGTTTGATGCTCAAGGTAATCCCCGGCGTGTTCTGCGCCGGGGAAATGCTCGATTGGGAAGCGCCGACGGGCGGTTATCTACTGACGGGTTGTTTCGCCAGTGGCCGCGCGGCGGGGCTGGGGATGCTGGAGTGGTTGCGGCGCAAAGACTGAAGGCCAAGTCGCGTCTTTCGCGAGCAGGCTCGCTCCCAAAAAGGAATTACCACTCTCCAGTGTGGGAGTGACTCATCAAGGTTTCCGCTTACGCGGCCCGGTATTGAACACCGGCACTTTTCGTACAGGCTTGATCGAAGGTTCCGGCGTCGAAGCGTCGCCGCTTTCCACCCACTTGCCCAGGTTGCGTTTACCGCCACCGGAGGTCTTGGGCTTCTTCGGTTTTTTCGGTTTCTTCACCACTTGGCCGCTGGCATCGGTATCGGGCACCCGGTGTTCCGGTTCGAAATCCTGCTCCATCTGCCGGCTCAAGGTCTGACGCGTCAGGGTCTCGATGGCTGACAGCAGATTCACCTCATCGGCGCACACCAGGGAAATGGCCTCGCCCGTGGCACCCGCGCGACCGGTACGACCGATGCGATGGATGTAATCCTCGGCCACGATCGGCAGGTCAAAGTTGACCACCAACGGCAAATCTTCGATATCCAGGCCACGGGCCGCAACATCAGTGGCCACCAGGATCTGCACTTCACTGGCCTTGAAACGGTCCAGCGCCCGCTGCCGGGTCGCCTGCGGTTTGTCGCCGTGGATGCCGTCGGCGTTGACGCCCAGGCCCTGGAGTTTTTCCACCAGTGCGTCGACGCCGTTGCGGGTCTTGGCGAACACCAGCACCTGCTTCCATTTGTTTTTGCGCAGCAAGTGCACGAACAGCTCCGGCTTGCGCTTCTTGTCCACGGTCACCACCCACTGCTTGACAGTGTTGGCCGCGACGTTGCGCGGGCTGACCTCAATGCTCAGCGGGTCGTTGAGCATCTGCTCGGCCAGCAGGCGAATTGCGTCGGAGAAGGTTGCGGAGAACAGCAGCGTCTGACGTTTCTTCGGCAGCGCTTTATAGATGTTTGCCAGTTCCTCGGAGAACCCCAGGTCGAGCATGCGATCGGCTTCGTCCAGCACCAGGGTTTGCAACTGGTTGAACTTGAGTGCGTTCTGCCGGAACAAGTCAAGCAAACGCCCCGGCGTGGCCACCAGCAGGTCGACGCCTTTGCGCAGCTTCATCATTTGCGGGTTGATGCTGACGCCGCCATACACCGCGTAAGTGCTCAACGGCAGGTTTTCCGCGTACTGACGCACCGCTTCGTGGACCTGCTCGGCCAACTCGCGGGTTGGCACCAGAATCAGCGCGCGCACCGAATTGGCGCTGACTTTCGGCCCTTCGGTGGTCAGCAACTGCAGCAGCGGCACGGCGAAACCGGCGGTCTTGCCGGTGCCGGTCTGGGCCGCAGCCATCAGGTCACGGCCGGCCAGCACTGCCGGAATAGCTTGCGCCTGGACCGGCGTCGGGGTCTGGTAGCCGAGCGCCTCAAGGGCGCGCAGCAAGGGTTCGATCAGGCCAAGGGTGGCGAAAGTCATGGGGGTACCGTAGGAAGATTCAGCGCAAGACTGCAATGGCGCGCAGTTTACCCTAATTCACACGGGATTCTGTCGGCGCCACCGCCGCCGCCGGCTGCAGGGGCTTGCGTCGCCACTGCGGCAAACCGATCAACACCACCGCGCTGATGATCACCAGCATGGCCAGCGCTTCCTCGACGCCGATGGTTTCGCCCACGAACACGATGCCCAGCAACACCGCCACCGCCGGGTTGACGTAGGCATAACTGGTCGCGGCGGCCGGACGAACGCTTTTCAGCAGGTACATGTACGCGTTGAAGGCGATGATCGAGCCAAAGAAAGTCAGGTACGCCAGCGCCCCCCAGCCTTCGAGGGGCGGCATCGCCTCCAGGCGTTCACCGCTGAGGAAGCTGCCGATCAACAAGGCCGCGCCACCCACCAGCATTTCCACGGCACTGGCCATCGCGCCCTGGGGCAGCGGCAAATGTTTGCTCCACACCGAACCGAACGCCCAGGCCGCCGCCGCGAACACCAGCAAAGCCGCGCCGAGCGGGCTCGACTGCAAGTTGGAACCGAGGTTGAGCATGCCGATGCCGATCAGCCCAAGGACAATCCCCGCCCACTCCAGGCGCGTATTACGCGCGCCCCAGAAATAACCGCAGAGCAAGGTGAACAGCGGCACCGTCGCCACTGCCAGCGCCGCGACCCCGGACGCCACGCCAATGTGCTCGGCGATACTCACCGCGCCATTGCCGCAGGTCAGCAACAGAATCCCGATGATGCCTGCCGCTTTCCACTGCGCCCAGGTCGGTGCCGGGGCCCCGCGCCAGCGTAGGAATGCGTACATCAGGGTGCCGGCAATCACGAAACGAATCCCGCCCAGCAACAACGGCGGCCAGTACGCCACGCCGATACGGATCACCAAGTAAGTCGAGCCCCAGATCACATACAGCGCGAAGAAGGCAGCAATCAACGGTAATGGGAAACGGCGCAGGCCAGGCATGGGATGGCTCATCGGCAGGAAGAAAATTGAAGGGTCATTCTAGAAAAGCCGCGGACGGGAGATAAGTTACAAAACGTGTTTTTTAGTACCGGTACACTTTTGCGTGGCGGCGAACAACGTGGAGGTCAGAACCCACGATGCCGCTTCAGGTGTTCGGTGATTTTCGCCGCCGGCACTTTCTGCAAGCTGACCAGCAAATCGTGGGACAACTCACGCAAACCGTGTGTCTGGCGCAGTTCCTGGGCCAGGTGCGCGGTGAGGTTGGCGGCCATTTCGGCGTCGGCCATGGCCCGGTGCGCCTGGCCGGTGTGCGGCAGGCGGGCGAAAGTAGTAAGGGTGCCGAGTTTGTGGTTCGGCGCGGCGGGCATCAGGCGCCGGGCAAGCAGCAGTGAGCAGGCGAAATGCTGCAAGCGTGTGCGTTTGATCCGGCCCAGTTCGAAGTCCCAGAACTTCTGGTCGAACGCGGCGTTGTGCGCCAGCAGCGGCGTGGTGCCGACGAACTCGTTGACCTCGTTCATCACCCGCTCCGCCGGCGGCGCGGTGCGCAGCATGGCATTGCTGATGCCGGTCAGTTGCTCGATAAACGCCGGCACGCGCACACCGGCGTTCATCAGGCTCTGGTAACGCTCGACGATGCGCCCCTGTTCGAGGATCACCACGGCGATTTCCGTGGCCCGGCAACTGCTGCTCGGCGAGATGCCGGTGGTTTCAAAGTCGATGACTGCGATGCGTTCCAAGCTTCTTCCTACCTCGTAAACGTTTAATGCTTAAGCAGCAGCGCGCCTTCGATCGGCACATATCGGCTGGCCGCGCGAATCAGCGAATTGGCAGTCAGGCCCGGCACGCCGTAGGCAACCGCCTGCACCCCGTGCTTGCTGATGATGCGCTCGAGCAACATGTCGAAATCGCCATCACCGGAGGCCAGCACCACTTCGTCAACGTGGTCGGCGGCGTCCATGATGTCGAGGGTAATCCCCACGTCCCAGTCGCCCTTGGCTGAGCCGTCGCTGCGCTGGATGTACGGCTTGAGTTTCACCACAAAGCCGAGGTTACGCAGGATCTGCTGGAACTGCTGCTGCTTGCTGTCGCCGCGATCGATCGCGTAGGCGTAGGCCTCGACAATCTGCCCCTGCTTGCTGACATCCGCCCACAGTGCGGCATAGTTGAAGTGGCAGCCATGGGCCTGGCGCACGGTGTAGTAGAGGTTCTGGACATCGGCGAACAGTGCGATTTTTTTCACCGGGTTTCCTCATGGCGCGCAGGGCTGCGGGCGTTTGGCGCACAGGCGCGCCAGCGGGATCAGGCACCAGGCCCGAAAAGTCGCCCAGTATGCCAGCCCGGAGGATTGTTCCGCGAATAATAGGTCCGGGGCGCGTTGGCGCCCCGGACGAATGGCGCGTCAGACGTAGGAATCGTCATCGCCGAAGAAGGACGAACTGTCGTCGCTGTCGACGAATCCGCCCTGATCGGCGTATGAATCGTTACCAGCGACGTTCTGATCATCGTTCCAGCCACCGCCGCTCTGGTCATCGACTTGCGCCGGCTCCTCCTTGATCACCTCGACGATTTCCTCGGGCTGCTGGTTGTGATGAAACAGACTGCTAATGCCTTGCGCCAGCATCACGCCACCGGCCACGCCGGCCGCGGTTTTCAGGGCACCACCAAGGAAGCCGCCGCCCATGCCCATGCCCGGTGCTTGCGGCGCAGGCGCGGCGTAGTTCTGCTGATTCTGCGGTGCGGTGCCGACGTTTTGCGGCGGCTGGCCACTGAAGGATGGCCGCGCCGGCTCACGCCAGCCACCGGTGGAGGCCGGTGCGCTCGGGGCCGGTTGCGATTCACGGGGACCGCCGCCGAAGATGCTCGAAAGGAAACCGCCGCCACTGCTCGGCGCCGGCTGACTGTTTTGCGCCTTGGCCTGCTGCAATTCGGCCTGCAATTGCTGGATCTGTGCCGCGAGCTGCTTGTTCTGCTCGTCGAGGCTTTTGATCGCCGCTTCCTGGACCAGAATCGCCTGGGTCATGAAATAACCGGCGGCCGGTTGGCGCGTCTGATGCTCCTTGATCCGCGCCTCGGCCTGGGCGTCGCGCGGGGCTGAATCCTTCTCGGCTTGTTGCAACCGGGAAAACAGTCCATCGATCAGGGTTTGTTCTTCGCTGTTCATGGCGACCTCGTTAGATTGCCGGTAAAAAACTGCCCGCGCCCGACTCGAGCGAGGTGCCTTCCAGTAATGGGGCAGTTACTTGATGTTTCAATGGCCTTTACCGAACGTTTACGTTTGCTTGCCGCACCGCATCATCGGTTAAAGTGTGTGACCGCTTTTTTCCACTGCGATGCGCCCGATGAATCCGTTCGATGTACTGCGTGACTCTCTGTATTTCTTCAAACGCAATCTGCTGCAGATCGCGCAACTGTGCCTGCCGCTGGTGATCCTTGAGGCCCTGCTGCAACAGGTGGTCGACCACTCCACCGAGCCGGACAGTTTCCCGGGCATCAGTGTGATGGTCGGCCTGCTGGTCTATCCGCTGTACACCGCCGCGCTGATCCTGTTTCTCGACGCCCGCAGCCGTGGCGAATCGCCGCGCACCCGCGACCTGCTGGCGATGGCCGCGACCCTCTGGCCACGCTTCGCCCTGCTCACCGCACTCAATACCTTGCTGATTCTGCTGGGGCTGTCGCTGTATTTCCTGCCTGGACTGTGGCTGATGGTGACCCTGGCCTTTGGCGAATACCTGCTGGTGCTGCGCGGTTTCGCGCCACTGGCGGCGATGAAGGAAAGCCTGCGCCTGACCCGCGGGCATTTCCTGCGGATTCTGCTGTGCATCCTCTGCGTGATGGGCCCGCTGTGGATCCTCAAGGGCGCGAGCCTGGCGATCTATCCGGAGCCGCAGAACGCGCTGCTTTCGCTGCTGATCGACAGCGCCCACAGCTTTCTTCAGCTGTTCACGACCGTGGTGATCTTCCGCCTGTTTATGCTGATCAGCGAATCGCCTGACAAAACAGACAGAGCCGTCTGAGATGCCTGCCCATGGGCTCGGCGCCCGCGCTCGGTTATGCTCGGGATCCATTCTGTATCGCAGACAAGCCGAGCCATGACCCGAGTCCTGCGCTACACCTTGCTAACCCTGCTATTGATCGCCGGGCTGGCGGGTGTGTTGATCTACAGCCTGACCTGGCGGCCTGACGCCAAGGAGACCCTGCAGGTCGCCTGCACCGCCAAGGCCCCGACGTTGCTGGCGGGCCAGGCGCTGAAAGTCATGACCTGGAACGTCCAGTACCTGGCGGGCAAACGTTATGTGTTCTGGAATGACCTGGCCCGAGGTGACGACGTGGGTCCGACCGCCGAAGACATGGCGTTCAGCCTGGATGAAGTGGCGCGAGTGATCCGCGATGAACAGCCAGACCTCGTGCTATTGCAGGAACTCGACGATGGCGCCAAGGCCAGCGACTATCAGAATCAACTGAAACTGCTCCAGGAACGCCTGGCCGACCTGTACCCGTGCAGCACTGCGGCCTTCGATTGGAAGGCCGATTTCGTTCCCGAGCCACCGATTTACGGCAGCGTCGGCCGGCAACTGGCAACCCTCAGCCGCTACCAGATCGAACACGCCGAACGCCTGCAATTGCCGGTGCCAGCGGCGAACTTGATCAGCCGTCAGTTCCAGCCGAAAAACGCCTTGCTGGTGAGCTACCTGCCGCTGAGCGATGGCGGGCAACTGGCGGTGCTCAACACTCATCTGGATCGGGTGATCGCGCCGGATGACAGTGTCTCGGCTCAGGTGGCGGCCATCGGCAACGTGCTCGACCGCTATGAAAGCCGCGGCACACCCTGGTTGATCGGCGGTGATTTCAACCTGCTGCCGCTGGGCCAGTATCAACGCCTGCCCAAGGAGCAACGCACGCCCTACTCGGCCGACAGCGCGTTGCACCTGCTGTGGGACAAATACCCGATGATCCCCACCAACAACGAAGCCAGCGGCATCGACCGCGCCCATTGGCTGACCCACTACCCTAACGACCCTGGCCTCAACGGCCCCGACCGCACCGTCGACTACCTGTTTTACAGCCCTCGGATCAAAAGGGTTGAGGCCACGGTGCGACAGGACGATACGTTACGGATTTCCGATCACTTGCCGGTGATTGCACGGTTTTTATTGCCAGCGGCGCCGTAGTTATCGGCTCGGGGCTTTTTGGCTTTTGTGGCGAGGGAGCTTGCTCCCGCTGGACTGCGAAGCAGCCCCAAAACAGCTGACCCCAGTGTGCCAGGCAAAACTGGGTGGAAGGGTCAGGGGCGGCTTCGCCACCCAGCGGGAGCAAGCTCCCTCGCCACAGTAGAGTTGGTCACTTCCTCGGCTTGATCCGCGCCGTCGCTTCGGCCACCAATGGATCATCCGGCCAATAGTGTTTGGGATACCGCCCCTTCAAATCCTTCTTCACCTCGGCATACGTGCTGCGCCAGAAGTTGGCCAAATCCTGGGTCACCTGCACTGGACGCCGCGCCGGCGACAGCAAGTGCAGCTTGACCACTTGCCGGCCGCCAGCGATTCGCGGGGTTTCTGCCAAGCCGAACAGCTCTTGCAGGCGCACCGCGAGGATCGGCGGGTGCTCGCTGTAGTCCAAGCGAATCGACGACCCCGACGGCACGCTCAAATGATGCGGCGCCAGTTCGTCCAGCCGTTGCGGTAACGGCCAGGGCAGCAGATTGTGGATAATGCTGCTCAGGTCCAGATTGGCGAAGTGGCTGAGCCGCGACACCTTGCCCAGATACGGCATCAGCCAGTGCTCGAGGGTTTTCAACAATGCCGCGTCGCTGACGTCCGGCCACTGGCTTTTATCCTGGCTGGCCAGGTCGAGCTGACGCAACAAGCCGACCCGCGCCTGCCACTGGCGCAACTCCGGGGTCCACGGCAGCAGCTCCAGCCCCTTGCGCCGCACCAGATTGACCAACGCTTGGCTGCGCGCGTTGTCGTCGAGACCGGTCAGCGGTTCGCGACTCAACACCAGCTCACCGACCTTGCGCTGACGCTCTGCGCGCAACACGCCCTCGCGCTCGTCCCAGTCCAGTTGATCGACCACACGCACCTGTTCGGCCAGCACCAAATCAAACAGCGTCGGATCAAAATCCGCCGCCAGGTAAATCCGCTCCTCGCGCTGGCCCTGGCGGCTGCCGAGATCGGCGATCACCAACCAAGGCTGTTTCATCAGGCTGTCGGCCTCGGCGAACAACGCCGCGCGGCCATTGGCCAAGCGGTATTCGGCGCCACCGGCCCGGCGCTGTTGCGCCACTCGGTCCGGGTAGGCCAGCGCCAGAAGTGCACCGAGCCAGCGCGGATGATCGGGATCGCTGACCGGTTCCGACGGCTTGCCGCGCAGGTAACCGCGATACTGCCGCGCCAGTTGCCGCGCGCGCTGCACGCCGCCCTGCGCACCGCGCGCGGCGCGTTCTTCGCCGGACAGCAAGGCCAGGCGACTGTGCAGATCGGCACCGGCGCCGCGCAAAATATCCCGCTCGCCCAGCAGCGCCGCAACATCGCAGGCCATCTGCGCCAGTCCCAAGGCCTGGCCGCGCAGCAATAAATGGCCGATGCGTGGATGCGCCGGCAGCTGCGCCATGGCCTGGCCGTGCCGAGTCAACGCCTCGCCATCGAGTGCGCCTAGGCGTTCGAGCAAATCCTGCGCCTGCCCGTAGGCCGCAGCGGGCGGCACGTCGAGCCAGACCAATTGACTGGGCGTGACGCCCCATCGGCCGAGTTGCAACGCCAGCCCGGCGAGGTCCGCAGAGAGGATTTCGGCGCTGCCATAGGCCGCCAGTTGTTCGTGCTGATCCTGCGACCACAACCGATAACACACCCCCGGTTCCAATCGCCCGGCCCGCCCCGCGCGCTGGGTGGCACTGGCCTTGGAAATGCGTTGGGTGTCGAGGCGAGTCATGCCGCTGCCGGGATCGAAGCGCGGCACCCGCGCCAGTCCGGCGTCGATCACCACGCGTACGCCGTCGATGGTCAGGCTGGTTTCAGCGATGTTGGTTGCCAGCACCACTTTGCGCTGGCCCGGCGGCGCCGGATCAATCGCCGCGCGCTGGGCGGCGAGGTCGAGTTCGCCGTGCAACGGGCACAGCAACACGTGGCTGGAATCGCCCAGGGCCTCGGCCACCTGCTGATGGACCCGGCGGATTTCCGCCTGGCCCGGCAGAAACACCAGCAGGCTGCCGGTTTCGTCGTTGAGCGCTTCGAGAATGGTCTGCACCACCCGTGGCTCGATGAATTCCCCCGGCTGAAATGCGCGCCCCCAGCGCGTGGTCACCGGAAACATGCGGCCCTGGCTGCGCAGGATCGGAGCGTCATCCAGCAAGCCGGCCAGGCGTTCGCCTTCGAGGGTCGCCGACATCAGCAAGATTTTCAGCGGCTGATCGTCGCGAAACAGTTCGCGACCATTGAGGCTCAAGGCCAGGGCCAGGTCGGCGTCAAGGCTACGTTCGTGGAATTCATCGAAGATCAACAAGCCCACGCCGTCCAGCGCCGGGTCGTCCTGCAGGCGCCGGGTGAGAATGCCTTCGGTGACCACTTCGATGCGGGTGTTCGGCCCGACCTTGCTGTCGAGGCGGATGCGATAGCCCACGGTGTCGCCGACTTTTTCGCCCAGCTCTCTGGCCAGGCGCTCGGCCGCCGCGCGCGCCGCCAGCCGCCGTGGCTCGAGCATCAGGATGGTTTGTCCGGCCAGCCAGGGTTCATTGAGCAGGGCCAAGGGCACGCGGGTGGTTTTACCGGCGCCGGGCGGGGCTTCGAGCACGGCTTCGTGGCGCACCGCCAAGGCGTCACGCAGCGCGGGTAAAACGTCATCGATTGGCAAAGAAATCATGCTGGCTCCCAAACAGAGCCGCGAGTATAACGGCGAACTGTTTGGCGTAGTCTGGACTCCAACCGGCAACGCCCTTAACGTTCAACGCTACGTAAGCTCAGGAGTCTTCTTATGCGTGCACCCTTTCGCCTGATCGGCGGCATTCTGGTCGCCAGCCTGCTGACCCAAGTGACCGCCTGCGGTTCGATTTTCTACCCGGACCGACGCGGCCAGATCGACGGCAAGATCGACCCGGCGATTGCCGCCCTCGATGCCGTGGGCCTGCTGTTCTATATCATCCCGGGCCTGATCGCCTTCGCCGTGGACTTCGCCACCGGCGCGATTTATTTCGAACCGGGCCGCACCGCCCAGGTCGATCCGCAGAAGCTCAAGCAAGCGGTCCGCCCGGACGGCACAGTCGATAACCACAAGCTGCAGGCCATTCTTGAAAGCGAATTGGGCCGCGACTTCCCGCTGGACGATCCTCGTCTCATCCAGCACAAGGGCAGCACCCAGCAACTGGCGCTGCTCGGCCTGCAACCGGCGGCGTAAGCCGATCTGAAAGGAAGCAATGCGTCGATGACCACCACCCCGGAACACGCACGTCTGTTACGCCTGGCCACTCGCGCCTCAGTGGCGGTGGCCTGCACGCTGATCGTTGCCAAGGCGATTGCCTGGTGGCTCAGCGGCTCGGTAAGCATGCTTGCCGGGCTGACCGACTCGGCGCTGGATGGCGTGACCTCGTTGCTCAATCTGCTGGCGGTGCACTACGCCCTGCGCCCGGCGGACGACGATCATCGCTACGGGCATGGCAAAGCCGAATCGCTGTCGGGCATGGCCCAGGCTTTGTTTATCGGTGGCAGTGCGGTGCTGATCGCTGTCCAGGCTTTTGATCGATTGCAGCATCCGGAACCGGTCGGCGCGCCGTGGCTGAGCATCGGCGTGATTGGGTTCTCGCTGGCCCTGACCCTGGCGCTGCTGGTGCTGCAACACAAAGTCGTGCGCGAAACCGGCTCCAACGCCGTGCGTGCCGATTCCCTGCATTACCGCTCGGACATGCTGCTCAACGGCAGCATTCTGTTGGCGCTGGTGCTCGCCGGGTTGGGCTTCCATCAACTGGACGCCTGGTTTGGCCTTGGCATCGCCGCGTACATTCTGTGGAGCGCGATCCACATCGCTCGGGAAAGCTTTGCGGTACTGATGGATGAGGAACTGCCACCGCAGGTCAGCCAGCACATGCTTGAACTGGCGTGCAGCGTGCCCGGCGTGCTCGGTGCCCATGACTTGCGCACCCGCATCAGCGGCAGTCATTGGTTCGTGCAGTTGCACCTGGAGTTGCCGGGGGAATTGACCTTGTCAGTGGCCCACGGCCTCAGCGATCAGGCCGCGGCAGCGATCCATCAAGCCTACCCACGGGCCGAAGTGCTGGTGCACGCCGACCCGCAGGAAGTGGTCGAAGCCGCGCGGACTCAGAAGGTGACCTGATAACCGCGACTGGCCAGGCAATTGCCTTGTGCCTGGCGATAGGCCTGGACCACCGAGGGGTCCGGCTGATAAGTGGCGGTGCGCGGGTTGAAGCCACTTTGCTGCACCGCGTATTGGGTGCACTGGTAACCGTCCTGGTTGACCTGCTCCGGCGACTGGCCGTTGGCGGGATAGGCCACCACGTCATAACCGCCACCGGCAGGTTGATACTGCGGCTGGTACTGAGGGTCAGCTGCGCCTACCGGAGCGTCCACCACCACATAATCCTGAGTGCTTTGCTCGTAGGCGTAATACGACCCGGCGGCGAGGAACAGCAGCGAGCTACCGACCCACACTTCACGGGCGTAATCCGGCAAGTAACTCACGCGAATCCCCCGAGGCGGCTGCACCACCACGTAACGCGGGCCTTGCGGGCGATACCAATAGCCACCGGAGAAAAAATAATCCTGGCCACGATAGGGCACACGGTAGTTGCGGTCGGGAAAGCGATCGATCACATAACCGGGCCGGTATTGCGGACCCGGGCCCCAGCCATTGCCGTGACCACCGGGGCGGCCCGGCCAGCGCTGGTCATTCGGGCGACCGGGGCTATTGGGGTGGTAGCCGGTATTACCATTACCACTCTGCCAATGCTGATTGTTGTGACGTGGCTGTTCATCTCGGTAGTAACCCTGACGCGGTGGCTGGGTTTGCTGAACGTTGTCGGGACGGCCCTGAATCGGCAGGTTGTTGCCCGGCGGACGGGGGGCGACGTTCGGATCGCGCGGCGGACTGTTCTGCCATTGGTTCTGGCCATTGCCGTTATGACCATTGCCACCGTTACCGTTGTGCTGGAACTGCTGGCTGTTGTCGCCACGAATAATGCCGCTGTTCAGCGGCGGGGTCTGCGGGCGCGGCTGGTTGTCCTGCGGGCGCGGCTGATTATTGCCCGGCTGTCCCGGATTGTTGACCGGACGCTCGCGGCCCTGTTGGCCGCCATGCGGGCTGCGGCTCTCAGGATCATCAGCCAGTACTTGCGCACTCACACTGACACACAGCAAACCAACACCTGCCAAACGCCAGATGCGCGACTTCATGCTATTCCTCACGACGGGTTAGGGCCTGTAGCTAAGACTGGGAAAGCCGAGGCCGGTTCGGCGACAGGTTATCAGCCGCTGGACTTATTTATTGAGCCGTCCACATGAAATAACCGACAACAAAAAGGGGAGACCCGTCGGCCTCCCCTTGAAAACTTCGTCCGTGCTCGACGCTTGTGGCGCCGGCTCACCTCACGCCGTCTTCTGGACAGTGTGTCGCTCGGGGGTCGGCTCAGCCCCGGTAAGGGGTGGCGACCGCAGCTGGCCTGATTGGGCGAGCCGTCATGGACTGTTTGTCCGAGCGGTGATTCTGGTGATAAGGATAAGCCCGGGGTGCCGGCAGACGATTGCGAAGATTGCTCGAATAAACACCACTTGCGCAATTTTTAACCCTGGATAGATAATCTTCCGCAATAGTTAAGACAAAGGCCCGATTGATGAGCAAACTCGACCGTTATGACTTGAGCATTTTGGCGGAATTGCAGCGCGACGCCCGCATCTCCAACCAGGAACTGGCCGAGCGCATTGGTTTGTCGCCCTCCCCTTGCTCACGCCGGGTCAAGCAGCTGGAAGACGACGGCTACATCTCGCGCCAGGTCGCCCTGCTCGATCGCAAACTACTGGGCTTGAGCCTCACTGCGTATGTGCTGATCGGCATGGACCGCCACACCCCTGAGCGCTTCGAGAATTTCGAAGCCGCAATTCGCACCCTGCCGCAAGTGCTCGAATGCAGCCTGGTGACCGGGATGGACGCCGACTATCAGTTGAAGGTGGTGGTGCCGGACATGGACCACTATCAGAAACTGCTGCTGGGGCACCTGACCCGGATCGACGGCGTTACCAGCGTGCGCTCCAGTTTCGTTCTCAACCAGGTGCTAAACAGCACCGAGTTGCCGCTGACCCATCTGCGCAGCTGAGGTCCTCATCGCTGGCAAGCCAGCTCCCACAAGACTCTGTGTAGATCCGCGACACAAAAACCTGTGGGAGCTGCGGTGCGACGATTCGACTTGCCAGCGATGGGCCCGGACCCGTCGACACCAAAGTGCGGCACAGCGCCGCAGGCCAATGCCGCTCAATCCTGCTAGGCGTATACTCGCCGCGCCCTGTTAGCCTCGCCTGCGCTGGAGAACTCGATGGATCCTGCATTACTGGAAGAGTGGATGATGACCGGCCTGGTCAGCATCCTGATCATTTTCATGGGTTTCATCGTCTGGGATCTGGCGAAGAAATCCAAGGCCGGCCGCTTCGGTTCGTTCATCCTGTTTTTCGTGCTGGGCCTAGGCGTCGCCGCGTTCATCATCAAAAGCGTAGTGATCGGCCTGATCGAATCCGGCGCCTTATAAGCGCGCCGGCACTTCCTTCCACTGGCCCTGATCGAGCCCATCGATCGTCCAGTCACCAATGCGCACCCGCACCAGACGCAAGGTCGGCAACCCGACCGCCGCGGTCATGCGCCGCACCTGACGGTTACGCCCCTCGCGAATCACCAGCTCTAGCCAACTCGTCGGCACACTTTTGCGAAACCGCACCGGCGGGTCCCGTGGCCACAGGTGCGGCTCACCGAGCTGCCGGGCTTCGGCAGGCAAGGTCATGCCATCGTTCAACTCGACACCCTCGCGCAGACGCTGCAATTGCTCGTCCGTCGGCTCGCCTTCGACTTGCACCCAATAGGTCTTGGCCAATTTGTGCCTGGGGTCGGCAATCCGCGCCTGCAACTGGCCGTCGTTGGTCAGCAGTAACAGACCTTCGCTGTCACGGTCCAGGCGCCCCGCCGGGTAGATGCCCGGAATCTCGATAAAGTCCTTGAGGGTCGAGCGCCCTTCACCGTCGCTGAACTGCGTCAGCACGTCGAACGGTTTGTTGAACAGAATCAGTTTCGGCTCGGCCGGCGGCACTTTGGCCACGCGGCGCGGGGACGAGGAAGACGCGGGCGGCTTCATGCCAGGGCGGCGGGAAGCAGGACGGGGAGGACGGGACATGGCGAAATAAACATCTAACGGTCAGGACCGACAATGCTAGTGGCCCGACCGTTAAATGACCATCACGAATCAGCGGAACGGCGGCTCGTCGAAGCTGCGCAGTTTGCGCGAGTGCAACGAGTTGAGCTCGGTGCGCAGCAGATCCACTGCTTCGATGCCGATCTTCAAGTGCTGGCTGACCGCGCGTTCATAGAAGGCATTGGCCGAGCCCGGCAATTTGATTTCACTGTGCAGCGGCTTGTCCGAGACGCACAACAGCGTGCCGTACGGCACCCGCAGACGATAACCCTGAGCGGCGATGGTGCCGCTTTCCATGTCCACCGCCACGGCGCGGGACAGGTTGATCAACGGGCGCTCCTGGGCCCAGCGCAGTTCCCAGTTACGGTCGTCGTACGTCAGCACGGTGCCGGTGCGCAGACGTTTTTTCAGCTCTTCGCCCTTCTCGCCCGTGACATTCGCGGCGGCTTGTTGCAATGCCATTTGCACTTCGGCAAGGGCCGGGATCGGAATGTTCGGCGGCACCACGCGATCGAGAATGCCGTCGCGGCGCATATAAGCGTGCGCCAGCACGTAGTCGCCGATGGTCTGTGACTGCCGCAATCCGCCGCAGTGGCCGATCATTAACCAGCAATGCGGACGCAGCACTGCCAAGTGGTCGGTGATGTTTTTGGCGTTGGACGGACCGACGCCGATGTTGACCAGCGTCACGCCGTGGCCATCGCTGGCGATCAGGTGATAAGCCGGCATCTGGTAGCGGTGCCAGACCACGCCGGCGGCGATGGCCGAGGCTTCGCCGTGGTCCATGTCCTTGTCGATGATCACGTTGCCCGGCAACACCATGCGCACGAAACGCGGGTCACTGCGCAATTGTTCCAGGCCATGGACGATGAACTGGTCGACATAACGGTGGTAGTTGGTCAGCAGAATCCACGGCTGCACATGGCGCCAGTCGCTACCGGTGTAGTGCACCAGGCGGCGCAGGGAGAAATCGACCCGCGCCGCGTCAAACAGCGCCAGCGGCAGCGGGTCGGTGTTTTCCCAATCGTAGAGCCCATCGGCGATGCCATCGGTGGCCGCCGACAGGTCAGTGCTCGGGAACACCCGCGCCAACACGGCCGCGGTGACCCCGGAGCCGGCCAGTTCATCGCCTTGCTCGACCACGTAAGGGTACGGGATGTTCTGCGCGCTGACGCCCACTTCCACCGTCACGGTGAAGTCGTGCATCAGCGGCACCAGTTGCTCCAGCAAGTATTTGCGAAACGCCGCCGGGTGCGTGACGGTGACGCTATAGGTGCCGGGCAATTGCACTTTGGCGTAGGCGCGGGTGGTTTGCGGGACTTCGCCCTGGCAGTGATAGGTCAGGCGTAATTCGGGGTAGCGGAACTGCGCCCGTTGCTCGGCGTCCGGCTCCACGCGGTCCTTGAGGTAGCGCTTGAGCGCCTGGTTCAACGCGGTGGTGGCCCGCTCGTGTAATTCGGCTAGCCGGTCCACGGCTTGCTCGGCGGTTTGAACAACGATAAACGCTTCGGTCACGATCAGCTTCCTGTGTTCTGACTTGCAGGACTTCATCTTGCCTTGAACACTGGCTGACGGGAACAGTGGCGTGGTGATACGCAGACCTGATTCAAACCGAGATCCCTTGTAGAAGCGAGCCTGCTCGCTCCTACAAGGTTGGGGCGGGTCAGAATGATTGCGGCGTTGAGCGGGCGACGATCGCCTCAACGTCCAGCCCTCGGGGCAGCACGCCATACACCCGTCCGGCGTTCCCTAGCCGACTGGCAATAAAGGCATCGCTGACTGCGCTGTTGCCGGCTTCCAGCAACAGTTTGGCTTGCAGGCCCAGGGCAATGTCCTCGGTCAATTGTCGGGCGCGGTATTGAATGTCGTCAGTGTCCTTGAACGCCGCCTGCAACTGACTGATGTGCGCGGCCAGACGTCGATCGCCGTGGCCATCGCCCAACTCACTGAACAAAGCGTCGAGCACGCCAGGTTCTTTGGATAAGGCGCGCAGCACGTCCAGGCATTGCACGTTGCCGGAGCCTTCCCAGGTCGAGTTGACCGGCGCCTCGCGATACAGTCGCGGCAGGATGCTGTCTTCGACATAACCGGCACCGCCCATGCACTCGGCGGCCTCGTTGATCATTCCCGGGGCGCGCTTGCAGATCCAGTATTTGCCCACGGCCGTCACCAGCCGGGCGAACTTGGCTTCCTGCGAGTCGTCGAGCTGATCCAGCGCCTGGCCCATACGCAGGCTCAAGGCGAGCGCCGCTTCGCTTTCCAGCGCCAAATCGGCGAGGACGTTCTGCATTAAAGGCTGTTCGCTGAGCCGTTTGCCGCCGACCTGGCGATGGGCGCAGTGATGGCTGGCCTGGGTCAGGGCCTGACGCATCAGGGCGCTGGAACCGACCATGCAATCGAAACGGGTCATGGCCACCATCTCAATAATCGTCGGTACGCCGCGCCCTTCTTCGCCGACCATCCACGCCAGGGCGCCGCGAAACTCGACTTCGCTAGAGGCGTTGGAACAATTGCCGAGTTTGTTTTTCAAGCGCTGGATATAAAACTGATTGCGCGTGTCGTCCGGGCGATGGCGCGGCAGCAGGAAGCAGGTCAGGCCCTTGTCGGTTTGCGCCAGGGTCAGGAAGGCATCGCACATCGGCGCTGAGCAAAACCACTTGTGCCCGACCAATTCATAGGCTTGGCCTGGACCGCCGGCGCCCACCGGATAAGCCTTGGTGGTGTTGGCCCGCACATCGGTGCCACCCTGTTTCTCGGTCATTGCCATGCCGATGGTCACGCCGGCCTTGTGCGCCATGCCGACATTGCGCGGGTCGTATTCAGTGGCGAGGATTTTCGGCAGCCATTGTTCGGCCAGGTCCGATTGCAGACGCATCGCCGGCACACTGGCGAAGGTCATGGTCAGCGGGCAGCCGCTGCCGGCTTCGGCCTGGCTGTGCAGGTAGGTCATGGCGGCGCGGGCGACATGCGCGCCGGCCTGGGGTTGCGCCCACGGCAACGAGGTGAGGCCGTGTTCGACGGCCGTGCGCATCAACTCGTGGTAAGCCGGATGAAACTGAACCAGATCGATGCGATGGCCGTAGCGGTCATGGCTGGAAAAGACCGGTTTGTTTTCATTGGCCAGGAACCCTGCAGCCATCAGCGGCCCGCCGGCAAGGGCGCCGTAAGCGTCGATCCGCGACTCGGCCCAACCGGCCCCGAAACGCTGCGACCATTGCTGCAGCGGCAGGTCGATGCGGTACAGGTTGACGCCGTCCAGCGAGGGCGGCTGATTGGTGACGTCGTGGGTTTCGGCGAACTGATGCAGGTTCATGACGGGCTCCTCTGGTCGGCCAAAGAGCTCCAGTTAAGCACCGCCCCGTGACCGATCAAAGTGGCATACCCGCCTAATTACCGGCGCTTTCGCCCTGCCCGGCGAGTAACACATGACGCAGCAGCGCGCCCTGCAAGTCTTCGAATTTCACCGGTTTGTTTAAATACTCAATGCCAGGGTCGGCGGGCGCCGCTTCGCGCCCGGCGCCGGCGATTACCATCAGTAGCGGCACCCGCCCACAACCCGCCAACGAACGGATTTCGCTGCATAGCGAGGCGGCATCCATCACGCAAGTCTGACCGTCAACCAACACCGCATCGACTTGCTCGCTGCGCAGCAGGGTCAGGGCGGCCAGGCGATTGTCGGCCGTGCGCACCCGGTAACCGAGCTTGAGCAACATCCCGCGCAGGACCAATTGGTTAATGCCATCGTCATCCACCAGCAACACGCTGCACGCCTGGGGCAAACGCGCGCGGCACAGCGGGTGCGGCGTGCCGGGGGCCTGCACGGCGTCCGGGGTTTCGAACTCGACGTCGAGCTGGAATCGGCTGCCGCGCCCCGGCTCGGAGCTGTGCGTGAGGCTGCCACCGAGCAGTTCCACCAGTTGCCGGCAGATCGCCAGGCCAACGCCGAGGCCGCCATATTCGCGGGTCATCGAACCGTCGACCTGGAAGAAACGCTGGTACATGGTCGCTTCGCCGAGGTCGGTGAAGCCGATGCCGGTGTCAATCACCGCGAACGACAGGCCGACTCGCCCCTCCTTCGCCGGTTTGCCGCTGACCCGCAACGCCAGGCCGCCGACCTTGGTGAACTTGATCGCATTGTCGAGCAGGCATTCCAGGCATTGGCTGAGTTTGGCGCTGTCGCCGATCAGCCGATCAGGCAGCCCGGCGGCGATCTCGACTTTGAAATCCAGCCCCTTGCCGGTGGCGTTGCACTCGAATTGCGTCTGCAAGGCCTTGACCACCGCGCGCAGGCTGAACGGGCCGGGGTAAGTGTTGAGCTTGCCAGCCTGCAATTCGGTCAGGGTCAGGATGCCGTTGACCATGCGCATCATGTCCCGCGCCGAGCCGGCGGCGGTCTGCTGGTACTGCTCGAGCTCGGCGTCCATCGGCACGGTCTGCATCAACTCCAGCGAGCCGATGACGCCGTTCATTGGGGTACGCAGTTCGTGGGTCAGGGTGGCGAGGAATTCGTCCTTGAGCGCGTTGCTGTGGGCCAGTTGCTGGTTCAGCACTTCGAGGGTCTGGCCGGCGTCGTACAGGGTTTGCGCCTGTTGCTCGCGCATGGCGTTGATGCGGTCGGCCAGGGCCAGCGACAACAGCGCCACTTCAATCGCCGAGCCGATCTGGCTGGCGTACATGGTCAGGAACACGTTTGGCAGATAACCCAACACCATCAGGGTATTGACGATGCCGCCCAGCAAAAACGCCGACCAGGCGATGATGAAGTAACGCGCTACGCGCAAGCCGCGCAGCCAGGCGAGAATCCCGGCGGCGAAGATCACCACCGTAAACGTCAGCGCCAACGCAGTGGCCAGGCGCAGGGCCAGGGCGTAACTGGTCATCAACGACAACCCGACCACCAGCGCACCGAACGCAATCAGCGCCAGCAACAGCCGATCCAGCCACGGGCTGTGCTGGGCGGTTTGCAGGAAACTGCGGGCGAACTGGCTGCCGAACAAACCGGCGCAACCGATGAAGAACGGCGTCGCGGCGTTGGCCCACCACGGATTGTCCGGCCAGAAATACTCCACCGCCGCGCCGTTCACCGACAACTGATACAGGCCAAACGAAGCGATATAGACGATGTAATACAGGTAGCTGGTGTCGCGGACGCTGAGGAAGATGAACAGGTTGTAGACCACCATCCCCAGCAACACGCCATAGATGATGCCCAATACATAGAGGCGCACCGGTTGTTCTTCGAGGTACGCGGTGCTCGACCACAGCGTCACCGGCGCCTGGATCGACCCTTCACTGTGCAGGCGCAAGTAGACCGTTTGCGTTTGATCAGGCTTGAAGTTCAGGTCGAACAGGTAATTGTTCTGGCGGATCTCCCGGCTGGCGAACGGCAGTGCGTCGCCGGTCTGCTGCGTCAGATGATAACGGCCGTCGGCATCGGCCAGGTACAGGTCGAGATGATCGAGGGGCGGGTACGCCAGTTCCAGCAACCAGGTGCGTTGCGCGGCCGGATCTCGCGGGCGGTAATGCAGGTCGATTTTCAGCCAGAACACCGAACGGGAATAACCGGCATTAAGCGTGGCTTTATCGTGCGCCTTGAAATTGCCCGCCGCCGCTTGCGCGAGGATATCGGCAATGTCCGCCTGGCCGCCCGCGTCTTCATAGACTTGCAGCACGGTGCCCAGCGGCAGACTTTGAATGGATTCGTCGAATTCGACAGCGCTCGCTACCAGCGGCCAGCAAAGCAGTAACATCAAAAATAAGCGCATTTATGCCCCAGCGTGGCCAGTCCGGTTTTGTCAGGAAGCCCCCCATTCCCTTTGGCAGACGTAAGACCGGCATTACCCTGTTTTTGTTTGGATCCACTCTAGCATAGCCGTTGATGGCCATTGTGCACCATTGAAACTTTTCCTACAAAGGCTCTAGAACGGGCTTTTCAGAGCACAAACCTGCAACAGACCTGTTGAATTGGTCAGATGGCCACACTTACGCCATCATGCACAAGCTGACCCCGCTGTATCGGCAAGCCTGACCGCCACTGCAACCGGAAAAACATGTTTGGTGGTAAGCTCGCGCACCATGAATATCTACAGCTCTCGCCCCGTTGTCCTCTGTCTCTCCGGCCACGACCCAAGTGGTGGCGCCGGCCTGCAGGCAGATATCGAAGCCCTGCTCGCTCAGGGTTGTCATGCGGCCCCGGCCGTCACTGCCCTGACCGTGCAAGACACAGTCAATGTCAGCGATTTCCGCGTTCTCGACCGTGAGTGGGTATTGGCCCAGGCCAATGCCGTGCTCAAC
Source organism: Pseudomonas rhizozeae (assembly GCF_031583775.1). Taxonomy (NCBI): domain Bacteria; kingdom Pseudomonadati; phylum Pseudomonadota; class Gammaproteobacteria; order Pseudomonadales; family Pseudomonadaceae; genus Pseudomonas; species Pseudomonas rhizozeae. The sequence goes on along the minus strand of NZ_JAVLSB010000047.1, from coordinate 157,263 downwards.
GACTCCGAGGTCGCAGCGGTCAAGCTGGGCATGCTCGGCTCACTGGACATGGTCGACACTGTGGTCGAACTGCTCCAGGCGCACCCGCATTTGCCGATGGTCTGCGATCCGGTGCTGCGCGCCGGCGGCGGCGGACGCCTGGGCAAGGACGAAGTCGGCTACGCCATGCGCGAGCGCTTGCTGCCGCTGGCGATCATCGCCACCCCCAACCTCCCTGAAGCGCGCATTCTTGCTGAATTGCCTGAAGGCACCGCCGACCAGTGCGCCGAAAAACTCCTGCCGTACGTTAAACACCTGCTGATCACCGGCGGCCACGGCGACGAACACGAAGTCCATAATCGTTTGTACAGCCGCGACGGCAGTCGCCAGACGTTCACCTGCCAGCGTTTGCCCGGCAGCTACCACGGTTCCGGTTGCACCCTGGCCAGCGCCCTCGCCGGTCGCCTCGCCCAGGGCGAGCACCTGACCAGCGCGGTGAAAACGGCGCTGGACTACACTTGGCGCACCCTGCGTGACGCGGAACAACTCGGCAAAGGCCAATTCGTGCCGCGCCGGCTGCCGCTGGATTTCTGCTCGTAACGCCATGAGGCCTGCCCGATGAAGCTACGTGGCCTGTATGCCATCACCGACAGCCAATTGCTGGCCGGCAAATTTCTGTCGTATGTGGAGGCGGCGCTGGAAGGCGGCGTGACGCTGCTGCAATATCGCGACAAGAGCAGCGATGAAGCCCGGCGCCTGCGCGAGGCTGAGGCGCTGCGCAATTTGTGCGAAACGTACAAGACTCAGTTGATCATCAACGATGACGCCGAGTTGGCCGCGCGCCTGGGCGTCGGCGTGCATCTGGGCCAGACCGACGGCCCGCTCTCGCCGACCCGCGCACTGCTTGGGCGCAACGCAATCATCGGCTCGACCTGCCACGCGCAACTCGAACTGGCCGAGCAAGCCGCCAAGGAAGGCGCAAGCTATGTCGCCTTCGGCCGCTTCTTCAATTCCAACACCAAGCCCGGCGCACCGACTTGCAGCCTCGAATTGCTCGCCCAGGCTCGCAGCCGCTTGCACCTGCCGATCTGCGCCATTGGGGGCATTACCCTGGACAACGCCGCCCCGCTGGTGGCCCACGGCGCCGATTTGCTGGCGGTGGTTCACGGCCTGTTTGGCGCCGAGAGCACGACTGAAGTCACCCGTCGCGCCCGCGCCTTCAACGCATTATTCAAATCCTGATGTCTGAGAGCCCGATCATGTCTCGTTCCGAAACCCTGTTTGCCGATGCCCAGAAACACATCCCCGGGGGCGTCAACTCGCCGGTTCGCGCGTTCAAGAGCGTCGGCGGCACGCCGCTGTTCTTCAAGCACGCCGAGGGTGCCTACGTCACCGACGAAGACGATAAGCGCTATGTCGATTATGTAGGCTCGTGGGGCCCAATGATCCTCGGCCACAGCCACCCTGACGTGCTCGACGCAGTGCGCCAGCAGTTGCAACACGGCTTGTCCTACGGCGCGCCGACCGCCATGGAAACCGAGATGGCCGACCTGGTGTGCTCGATCGTGCCGTCGATGGAAATGGTGCGCATGGTCAGCTCCGGTACCGAAGCGACCATGAGCGCGATTCGCCTGGCCCGTGGTTTCACCGGCCGCGACGCGATCATCAAGTTCGAAGGCTGCTACCACGGTCACTCCGACAGCCTGCTGGTCAAAGCAGGTTCCGGCGCGCTGACCCAAGGCGTGCCAAGCTCGGCGGGCGTGCCGGCGGACTTCGCCAAACATACACTGACGCTGCCGTTCAACGACATCGACGCGGTCGAGGCCATGCTCGCCGACGTTGGCCAGACCGTCGCCTGCATCATCGTTGAACCGGTGGCCGGCAACATGAACTGCGTGCCACCGGCACCAGGCTTCCTCGAAGGCCTGCGGACCCAGTGCGACAAGCATGGCGTAGTGCTGATTTTCGACGAAGTGATGACCGGTTTTCGGGTGGCCCTCGGCGGTGCCCAGGCGCATTACGGCGTGACGCCGGACCTGAGCACTTTCGGCAAAATTATCGGTGGCGGCATGCCCGTCGGCTGCTTTGGCGGCAAACGCGAAATCATGTCGCACATTGCGCCACTGGGCCCGGTCTACCAGGCGGGCACGTTGTCGGGTAATCCGCTGGCCATGGCCGCCGGCCTGACGACTCTGCGCCTGATCAGCCGCCCAGGCTTTCACGCCGAATTGACCGACTACACCACTCGCCTGCTCGACGGCCTGCAACAACGCGCGGATGCTGCCGGGATTCCGTTCGTGACCACCCAGGCCGGTGGCATGTTCGGCCTGTACTTCAGCGGTGCCGACGACATCGTCACCTTCGAAGACGTGATGGCAAGCGACGCCAACCTGTTCAAGCGTTTCTTCCACTTGATGCTGGAAGGTGGCGTGTACCTGGCGCCGAGTGCCTTCGAAGCCGGCTTCACATCGATCGCCCACGGTGACGCCGAACTGAAGCTGACCCTGGACGCCGCCGAGCGCGCCTTCGCCGCCCTCAAATAAGTGCAACCGCTGACGTTGGCCATAACCAGCGTCAGCATTCTCCTACAAGCGTGGGCATTTTCCCGCCGCGCCGCCTGAAATCTCCCCGAAAGCGACCGATATCTATCCCAAGCAGCAGAAAAACGAGTAAAGACTTTGTAAGGATGGCCCTGCTTATTTCATAATGCGCGCTTATTGGATCCCTCGATGGGTCCGCGCGCCCTTCAGAGGTAAGTCGATTCTCATGAACCGCACCGGCCGCACCCTTGCATTGGGCTGCCTGTTGCTCCTTCAGCCCCTGCTCGCGCACGCACAAGCAGGCGGCAACTCGTTGTTGATCCCAGCGATGGGTCGTTGCACCCTCAATACCCAGCCCCAAGACCTTCAGCAAGCACTCGATGCCTGTCAGAAAGCGTCGGACGCCGGGGATGCGCAGGCGCAATACGAGTTGGGTGAGTTCTACTACGACGGCAAGAATGCGCCGCGCGACCTCAATCAAGCCCTGGGCTATTTCGAGAAGGCTTCGCTGCAAGGCCACGCTCAGGCGCAGTTCAAACTCGGCACCATGTTCTTCCACGGTGAAGGCGTACCGGCCAATAACGTCCAGGCGTATATCGTGTTGAAGATGGCCGCGGTCAACGGCGCAGAAGATGCGCTGGACACCGCCGACGAAGTCGCCGAGAAAATGCCCCGCGAAGATCTCGAAGTGGCCACCCAGGTACTCGGGCAGATCTTCCGCAAATACCTGATGGAACTGCAAAGCGCCGATGGGCGCACGCCATTCTCGCCACTGCCTTGACTGGCACTCAAGGCGATAACAGATAGCCCTGCCGATACGCCTCCACGCCTGCGACATGGGCAATGGTCATGCCCGCAGTGGCCATTCGCCGCAACGAACGCACATAGAGCAACCCTCCCCGCGTGCATGTCACCGTCATCACATGATCAGTGACCGGATCAATGATCTCTGCCACCACCTGCCCGGCCTCCAGTTGATCACCCACTCGGGCGCAAAATACGATCACCCCGCCTACCGGGCTAATGAGTGGTTCAACCCCCGCCAGCGGCGTCGGTTGGTCAAGCAACGCTGGCAAGGGAGGCGCGGCGCCCTGAATCGCGCCAGCGTGGGTCAGGTAATTGATCAACCCTTGGCAGTCTTGGCCCGCGAGTTCATGGCTGACGTCAGCCACTCCGCGCAGCTCCAGCGTCACCGCAAACCCCGGCTGTGCAAGTCGCCCAGGAAAACGCGCCCGAAGTTGCGACCAGAACAATGTGAAACACTCATCGAACGACCGACCGCCCGCTTCTTCAGCCATAAAACAGGCCCTGGCCCCCAGATACCTGGCCAAGGGTTCGACACGGTTCCAGGCTTCCGGGGACAGGTACAGATGTTGGACGGCTTCAAAATCGCAATGCAGGTCCAGCACCACCTCGGCATCGCAGGCCAGGGTTTGCAAGACCAGCCGCAGGGATTGCAGCGGAGTCGTTGGGACTTGGCTGGCCATGACCCGCACTAGGGTTGAGCGGATCAGGCGCAGATTGTTGTCGACGTCATCGGTCAGTTGCGCCTCGACCCTGTCGCCCACTTGCCGACTGACATCAACGAAGAAACGATTGAAGTTCTCCCGACTGTCGTTATCGAACCGCCCCTGGGGCACATCCATCAACACTTGCTCAAGGCCCAACGGATTGGCCATCGGCACCAGCACGATCGGCCTGCGCAATCGACCCGCGGCTTCCAGTTCCGCGAGCCGTCGCTTGAGGTGCCACAGCACCAACATGCCGGGCAATTCGTCCGCATGCAGGGACGACTGGATATAGACCTTGCCTTCAGCATCGGACGGGCCGTAATGAAAGCTGTGGATGAACCGCGTGGTGCCTGGCACCGCCGCCAATAATTCATGCTGTCGGGTCTGCATCGGACCTCCCGTCGCTCGGGGTCATGAGTGTTCAGCCAGCGCTGCGTCGGCCGGCGGATAAGGTGGGTCAGTCGCCGCTGTACATATCGACTCCGGCAAAATACTTGTCCTGCAGCCGCACATAGGTGCCATCGGCATGCAGGGCGGCCAGGCCCTTATCCAGCAGAGTTTTCAGGGCGACGTTGCCCTTGGCGATGCCGATACCGCTGGTCGACGGCATCAACTCGCTGTCGATCATCGGCCCCAGGACAAAACCGGCGCCCCGAGGCGAATTCAGGAAACCGCTTTGCGCCTGTTGCGCGTCCTGTAACGAAGCCTGCAAGCGGCCCGCGACCAGATCGTTGTAGGCCTGCTCCTGATCAGGGTAGGCCACCACTTTCATGCCCGCTTTGGCCAATACCTGTCGGGAGTAAAGTTCCTGGGTGGTCCCCTGCAAATAACCAACGGACTGCCCCTTGGGCTCATCGAGATTCGCACCTTTCCTGAGCACCATGGCGGTGGGACTGGAAAACACCTCTGAGGAAAAATCGATCACCTTCAACCGCTCCGGAGTAATGGTCATCGACGCCAATATCGCGTCGATCTTCCCTGCCCGCAGACTGGGAATAAGACCATCAAAGTCGGCTTCAACCCACTGGCAACGCACTTCAAGATGCGCACAGATACCGTTGCCGATATCAATTTCGAACCCCACTAACTTGCCGGTTTCATCTTTATAAGCGAAAGGTGCGTAATTAGGATCGGCACCAAATCGTATGACCTCGTAATCCTTGGCAAAAAGGGAAAGACTGAATAACACGATGAAAAACAGCGATAGCAACAGGATTGTTTTTTTCATTGTTATATTCCTCGTTATTTGAAGAACGGTACTTCGCTACAACACTTGCAGATACGGAACCTCCCGACGCATCGTCGTTGAACCGGCCGGCGCGTCGAACTCCCGTCCCATGCGATGCCCGCCGTACACTGCCGCCGCAATGGTGCCCGGCGCCAGGCAGTCGCCGACCAACTCCACGGATCGAATCCCGGCTGCTCGCCACGTTTGCGGCGCATCGCTGAAGGCCTGGTACAAGGCTTGTTCGGGCTGTCGGGACGTCACCAGCAACAGCGCAGCCGCCGGGATCATCCGCGTCCGGCCGGTGTAGACGCAGGCCGCCATCACGCCGTCGGGGGTAATGCCGCACAGGCTGTGGGACGCAATCAGGGTCACATTCAGCTCCAGCAGCCGGCGCTGGATGCGGTGCTGTTCGAGGGTATGGTGGGTCCATGTCGCCACGTCGGGCGCCGGGGTGACGAAGATAACGTCCACTCCTTGCGCCACCAGCCGCTCGGCCAGGACGCTGCCAATGTAATAGTGATCGTCGTCGAACAGCAGCACCGGGCTCGGCGGAATAGCGCCGGCCATCACGTCGTCCGGCGTTAACACCGGAAGATTGTCCAGCCCCGGCAGCGCCTGGCGCAGGGCGCGACCCAGGCCGTCCCGGCGCCAGCGTGAGCCGGTCGCGATGAAGACGTGCTCGGCGGCGAAGTCCAGCACGTCCTGGGCAGTCATCCGACTCTCGCGGTAGATGTCCACCGACGCCAATCGGCTCAGCGCGTCGAGGCGATAGTCGACAACCCGTGCCCAGCTCGCCAGCCCCGGGAGTCTGGACTCAAGCGTCACGCGGCCGCCCAGGTCGCGCGAGCTTTCCACCAGCGCCACGTCCATGCCTCGCGCACCGAGTACCCGCGCGCACTCGAGCCCGGCAGGGCCTGCGCCGATTACCAGCGCCCGGCCAGGCTGGCGCGCTCCAGGCACCGATTCGGGATGCCAGCCCCGTCGCCACTCTTCCCCCATGGTCGGGTTCTGGGTGCAGCGCAACGGTGTACTGGTGTGATCACCGCTGACGCAGATATTGCAGCCGATGCACTCGCGGATTTCATCCATCCGGCCTTCTTCGATTTTCTTCGGCAGGAAGGGGTCCGCGATGGACGGGCGCGCAGCGCCGATCAGGTCCAGCACACCACGACGGACCAGCGACACCATGGTGTCAGGCGAAGTGAACCGACCGACACCCACTAATGGCTTGCGGGTCAGCGCCTTGAGCCCCAGCAGCAACGACTCTTGATAACCCTCGCCAGCAAAGCGCGAAGTCACGCTGTCGTTGCTCCAGTCGGCGACATTGACGTCCCACAGGTCGGGCAAATCCGCCAGCATCGAAAAGATTTCAGCGCCCTCACCCTCCCGCGACAGGCCGTCGGCCACCTGCTCATCCACCGCCAGGCGCACGGCCACTGCACAGCGATCACCGACCGCATCCCGAGTGTCTTCGATCAGTTCTCGCAGCAGACGTACACGGTTCTTCAACTCCCCGCCGTATTCGTCGGTGCGCCGGTTGTTGCGCGGGGTCAGGAAATGAAACGGCAGGCCTAGGTCATGGCCCGCGTACACATAAATAATGTCGAAACCGGCCTGCCGCGCCCGCCGTGCGGCGGCTCGGTGCAGATCACGCAGTTGCTGGATGTCGGCCCGGCTCATGGCCCGAGCCTGCACCGGGTCGTAGCCGCGCACCGGTGTGTTGGAGGGCGCCCAAGGGATTTCACGACTGTAGCGGTTGGGCGCGGAGTAGCCATTGAAGGCCAATTCAACGCCCGCCAATGAGCCATGCTGATGGACCGATTCACACATCCGGGCCAGCGCCGGGATGTCACACTCATCCCACAGACGCGCTTCTATATAAGGCGAGAATTCGCTCAGAGGGCTGATTTCGCATTCCTCCGTACAAACCACTCCCCAGCCGCCTTCGGCTTTTATCCCGCGCATGCGGGCCATTGCCGACGGATGCACATGCCCCATGCCGTTACAGTGGGGCACCTGATAAAAACGGTTCCGCGTCCGAACGGGGCCTATCTGCACTGGTTCAAAAAGAATGTCATAACGAGGATCGCGCACAGAGCTACTCCCGAACCCATAAGTCCGCTATTAACTGTTCTGAAAAGCACTATTGGATTAGCCGTCGAGTGACAACTTGCGTTTAACGCTAAACGCAGACAACAAACTTTTAGTTCAACCTCGCCACGACCGAGCTATTCGGCAGTTGGCGGCCTGAGCTCTATATGAATGGATTCATGGCACTCACTGCGTGAACACAAACTGATATTTTTCCGGCAAGCCGTCAATACGCCGGCTAAATATCAGAAGCGTCCTACACAATGAAACAAACTGAAACGCAAGCCTAGGAAACTACTTTTCCGGCATCGGCATCGGGAACGGCATGACATTGCCGACCGCGCCGCGGGCTTCGCTGATTTTGGGGGTGCCGAGGCGCTCCACTTCGTCGATGCGCACGATCGAATGCATCGGCACGAAACTGCGCACCACGCCTTCGAACTGCGCCTTGAGCTTCTCTTCGCTCGGATCGACGACCACCTGCGTGCGCTCGCCAAAGACGAACTCTTCCACTTCCAGGAAACCCCACAGATCGCTCTGATAGATCTGCTTGGCGTACATTTCGAACACCTGGCCCTGGTTGAGGAAAATCACCTTATAGATTGGAGCTTCACGTTTGGTCATGGTGGGCGGGTAACACATCGGGGATAAAAATGAGGGCGCGAACTATAGCATAGCCGCCGGACGCGCAGCGGTAGGAACCTGAGGACATGTTCCCTATAATGCGCGGTTCTTTGAATCAGGTGATGAACCCGTCCATGGCCAAGAAGCTTTACATCGAAACCCACGGTTGCCAGATGAACGAGTACGACAGCTCGCGCATGGTCGATCTGCTGGGTGAACATCAGGCCCTGGAAGTCACTGCTCGCGCTGAAGACGCCGACGTGATCCTGCTCAACACCTGCTCCATCCGCGAACGGGCTCAGGACCGCGTCTACTCGCAACTGGGTCGATGGCGGGAATTGAAGCTCGCCAACCCGGAAATGGTCATCGCTGTCGGCGGGTGCGTGGCCAGCCAGGAAGGCGCAGCGATCCGTGATCGCGCGCCCTATGTCGACGTGGTGTTCGGCCCGCAAACCCTGCATCGCCTGCCGGAAATGATCGACGCCGCGCGCCTGACCAAACTGCCGCAAGTTGACGTCTCATTCCCGGAAATTGAGAAATTCGACCACTTGCCCGAGCCGCGCATCGATGGCCCGAGCGCCTATGTTTCGGTGATGGAAGGCTGCAGCAAGTACTGCACGTTCTGCGTGGTGCCGTATACGCGTGGCGAAGAGGTCAGCCGACCGTTCGACGACGTGCTCGCCGAAATCATCCACCTGGCGGAAAACGGCGTGCGCGAAGTGACCTTGCTCGGGCAGAACGTCAACGGCTATCGCGGCACCACCCACGACGGACGCCTGGCAGACCTGGCGGAACTGATCCGCGTGGTCGCCGCCGTCGACGGCATCGACCGGATCCGTTACACCACCTCGCACCCGCTGGAGTTCTCCGACAGCCTGATCCAGGCCCACGCCGAAGTGCCGGAACTGGTGAAACACCTGCATTTACCGGTGCAATCGGGTTCGGACCGCATCCTTTCGGCGATGAAACGCAATCACACCGCCCTGGAGTACAAATCCAAGCTACGCAAATTGCGCGCGGCGGTCCCGGGGATCTGCATCAGTTCGGATTTTATCGTCGGCTTTCCCGGGGAGACCGAGAAAGACTTCCAGCAAACCATGAAGCTGATTGAAGACGTCGGCTTCGACTTCTCCTACTCGTTCGTCTATAGCCAGCGCCCCGGCACACCGGCGGCTGACCTGGCGGACGAAACCCCGGAAGAACTGAAAAAAGAACGCCTCAACGCGCTGCAACATCGCCTCAACCAGCAAGGTTTTGAGATCAGCCGACAAATGGTCGGCTCGGTGCAGCGCATTCTGGTGACCGATTATTCGAAGAAAGACCCCGGCGAATTGCAGGGCCGCACCGAGAATAACCGTATCGTCAACTTCCGCTGCGATACTCCGACGCTGATCGGCCAGTTTGCCGACGTGCACATCGACGCCGCGCAACCGCACTCGTTGCGGGGCTCGCTGATTCGGTAACGCCGCATACCCCCCGTGGGAGCGAGCCTGCTCGCGAAGTTGGCGGCACATTCAACATAAATGTGTCTGGCAAAACGCTTTCGCGAGCAGGCTCGCTCCCACAGGTTCAGCGCCAGAGTCTGAAATCGGGCGACCTCATATAAGAGCTTTCGCACCCACGACTCTGGCGTTATCCTTCATTTCATCTTAATTGCCCCAGGGCGGCTTAATACGACCTTGAACGCACCCATCGAACCACATCGTTTCATCCTCGAGCCCTTCGAGGCTCGCCGCTTCGCCAATCTGTGCGGGCAATTCGACGAGCACCTGCGCTTGATCGAACAGCGCCTGACCATTGAGATCCGCAACCGCGGCAATCAATTCGAGCTGATCGGCGACCCCAAGCACACCACCTCCGCGGAAAACCTGCTGCGCCGCCTGTACCGGGAAACCAAGGGTACCGAGCTGTCGCCGGACATGGTGCACCTGTTCCTGCAGGAATCGGCCGTCGAAGAGCTGGACAACCATTCCCCCGCCGAACCGTCCGTCGCCCTGCGCACCAAGAAAGGCATGATTCGCCCGCGCGGCTTGAATCAGTTGCGCTACGTGAAGGAGATCCTCGGTAACGACATCAACTTCGGCATCGGCCCGGCTGGTACCGGCAAGACCTACCTCGCGGTCGCCTGCGCGGTGGATGCGCTGGAACGCGAGCAGATCCGCCGCATCCTGTTGGTGCGTCCAGCGGTCGAGGCTGGCGAAAAGCTTGGCTTCCTGCCCGGCGACCTGTCACAGAAGATCGACCCGTACCTGCGCCCGCTGTACGACGCGCTATACGAAATGCTCGGTTTCGAGTACGTCGCCAAACTGATCGAACGCCAGGTGATCGAAGTCGCGCCGCTGGCCTACATGCGCGGGCGCACGCTGAACAACAGTTTCATCATCCTCGACGAAAGCCAGAACACCACGGTCGAGCAAATGAAGATGTTCCTGACCCGGATCGGCTTTGGCTCCACCGCCGTGATCACCGGTGACATCACCCAGGTCGACCTGCCCAAAGGCACGAAATCCGGGCTGCACCATGTGATCGAAGTGCTCAAAGACGTGCCGGGTATCAGCTTCACCCACTTCATGCCCAAGGACGTGGTACGCCATCCGCTGGTGCAACGCATTGTCGAAGCCTACGAGCGCTTCGAGAATCGCGTGGCCGACGATGCCGCCGCCAAGGACAGCCGCCGTGATGCTTGAGCTTGACCTGCAACTGGCGACCGAATCCCCCGCCCCCAGCGAAGCCGAATTCCGCCAGTGGTGCGAACTGGCCCTGCGCCAGCGCAGCGCGGATTCGGAAATGACCATTCGCCTGGTGGACGAGGCGGAAGCCCGCGAGCTCAACCACACCTGGCGGCAGAAAGACTACCCGACCAACGTGCTGTCGTTCCCGGCGGACGTACCGGACGAGTTTCTCGACATTCCGCTGCTGGGCGACCTGGTGATTTGTGTGGCGGTGGTCGAGCGCGAAGCCGCCGAACAGGGCAAAGCGCTGAAAGCCCACTGGGCGCATCTGGTGATGCACGGCTGCTTGCATCTGCTCGGTTACGACCATATAGATGACGCCGAAGCCGAAGAAATGGAAGCGCTGGAACGCGAGTTGCTTGCTGAACTGGGCTATCCCGATCCGTACGCGGACGACGAAACCGACACCCCCCCTATCGTTACAACAAAGGATTCAGAGTAATCGCTATGAGCGAAGATCGATCGAGCAACGGGCAGAAGTCTTGGCTGGGTAAGCTCACCCAGGCTTTTGCCCACGAGCCGAAAAACCGCCAGGAGCTGCTGGAGCTGCTGCGCGATGCACACCAGAACAAACTGTTGGACAGCGAAGCGCTGGCCATCGTCGAAGGCGCCATCCAGGTGGCTGACCTGCAAGTGCGAGACATCATGGTCCCGCGCTCGCAGATGATCAGCATCAAGGCGACCCAGACACCCCGTGAATTCCTGCCGGCGGTGGTCGACTCGGCCCACTCGCGCTACCCGGTCATCGGCGAAAGCCACGATGACGTGATGGGCGTATTGCTGGCCAAGGACCTGCTGCCGCTGATCCTCAAGGAAAACGGCGACAGCTTCAACATCAAGGATTTACTGCGCCCGGCCACCTTCGTGCCCGAGTCCAAGCGCTTGAACGTGCTGCTGCGCGAATTCCGCGCCAACCATAACCACATGGCCATCGTCATCGACGAATACGGCGGCGTGGCTGGCCTGGTGACCATCGAAGACGTGCTGGAACAGATCGTCGGCGACATCGAAGATGAGCACGACGTCGAAGAAGACAGCTACATCAAGCCGCTGCCCAGCGGTGACTTCCTGATCAAGGCGCTGACGCCGATCGAGAACTTCAACGAATTCTTCGACAGCGAGTTCTCTGACGATGAGTTCGACACCGTCGGTGGCCTGGTGATGAGCGCGTTCGGGCACCTGCCAAAACGCAATGAAATCACTGAAATCGGTGCCTATCGCTTTCGCATCCTGAATGCCGACAGCCGTCGTATCCACTTGTTGCGCCTGACACCTATCGCCCGTTAAGGACTGACATGCATCGTCTGACCCGCCCCGGCTGGCCCGGTAACCTGCTGGCCGTGGCGGCCGGTGCAATCACCACCCTGGCCCTGGCGCCATTCAATATCTGGCCGCTGGCCTTGCTGGCGGTCGGCCTGTTTTACGCCGGATTGCGCGAGCTGTCGCCGCGCCAGGCGCTGGGCCGTGGCTGGTGTTTCGGTTTTGGTTTGTTCGGCGCCGGCACCAGTTGGATCTACTACAGCATCCACCATTTTGGCGGCGCTTCGGTGCTGCTGGCCGGGTTGCTGATGCTGGCGTTTACCGCCGCGATTGCCTGGTTTTTTGCCCTGCCCGCCTGGCTCTGGGCGCGCTGGCTGCGCCGCAACGAAGCACCGCTGGCCGATGCCTTGGCGTTCGCCGCGTTGTGGGTCGGCCAGGAAGCCTTCCGTGGCTGGTTCCTCACCGGTTTCCCCTGGCTGTATTCCGGTTACAGCCAGCTCGACGGACCGCTGGCCGGGCTCGCGCCCCTCGGCGGAATGTGGCTGGTGTCCTTCACCCTCGCCTTGACCGCCGCGCTGATCTATAACGCCGCGCGCCTGTTGAAGACCGGGCGCAAAGTGTTCATCGCCGGCGGCGCGGTGCTGTTGTTCGGCCCCTGGCTGGCGGGCATCGCGCTCAAGGACCACGCCTGGACCAGCCCTTCCGGCCCGGCGCTGAGCGTCGCGGCAATTCAGGGCAATGTCGCGCAAAGCATGAAATGGGACCCGGCGCAGCTCAATGCGCAACTGGCGTTGTACCGCGACCTGAGTTTTGCTTCCAAGCGTGTCGACCTGCTGATCTGGCCGGAAACCGCCGTGCCGGTGCTCAAGGAATCCGCCGAGGGTTACTTGAACATGATGGGCAACTTCGCCTCGGACCGGAAAACCGCGCTGATTACCGGTGTGCCGATCCGCGAAGTGGTGCGCCATGAACGGCGTTTCTTTAACGGCATCACCGTGGTCGGCGAAGGCGACGGCACTTACTTGAAACAGAAACTGGTGCCCTTCGGCGAATACGTGCCGCTGCAGGACATGCTGCGCGGCCTGATCGCGTTCTTCGACCTACCGATGTCGGACTTCGCCCGCGGCCCCGCCGACCAGGCTTTGTTACAGGCCAAGGGTTACCAGATCGCGCCGTTCATTTGTTATGAAGTGGTCTACCCGGAATTCGCCGCCAGCCTCTCGGCGCGCAGCGACCTGTTGCTGACCATCAGCAACGACACCTGGTTCGGCACCTCGATTGGCCCGCTGCAACATTTGCAAATGGCGCAGATGCGCGCATTGGAGGCCGGTCGATGGATGATCCGCGCCACCAACAACGGTGTCAGCGGCCTGATCAACCCGTTCGGCCAGATCACCGCGCAGATCCCGCAATTCGAACAGGGCGTGCTCTACGGCGACGTGGTGCCGATGCACAACCTGACGCCTTACCTGCAATGGCGCTCGTGGCCACTGCTGATCCTGTGCCTGGGGCTGTTTGGCTGGGCGCTGATGGCCAATCGGATGGCGAAAACCGTCTGAGTGCTTTCAGGCTTTTGATCTGCTTTCGATTGTGTGGCAAGGGGTCTGGTCAACGATAAAACAACCAATACCCCGCCTGCCCCACCGCCTCATTCATTAATTGCCCCGACCGCCAGATCGACTTGAACGTCGGCATCCACCCACCAAACGGCTCGCCGCTGTCCGTGCCCAGGAATCCCACGGGCGCCGGCACCACGGTCAGGCCGGCGGCTTCAAAACTCCAGACACTGCGCGGCATATGCCAGGCGTGGGTTACCACCACCACGCGTTTCAATCCCAACGGTTCCAGTAATTCGGCGCTGAACTGGGCGTTTTCCCACGTCGTTCGGCTGCGGCCCTCCTGCCAGCGCACGTTGACGCCAAAATCATCGAGCATCGAATCGGCCATCAATTTCGCTTCGCTTGGCGGCGTGCCGTAATGCAGGCCGCCGCTGGTCAACACCGGCAGGCCCGAAGCCTTGGCCAGCCGCGCGGCGTAGCGCTCGCGCTCCAGACCGATGCCGGTGGGCTGGTCATCGCCAAACGCCAGATCGCCGCGCTCACGACCGGAGCCCAGCAACACGATCACATCGGCCCGCTGCGCCAGGGCCGTCCACTCGCTGCGCTCTAGCGGCGGCACTCGCTCCAGCGCTTTCGCGCCCCATTGCACCACTACCGGCAGGCTCATCAGCCAGAAGCCGCCGAGGCCCACGGCGAAACACGCGCCGGCCAGCCGTGGCCGGGAACGCCGCCACCACCAGGCGAGCGCCAGCAACAGCAGAAACAGGCCGGGCGGCAACAGAAGTTGTTTAACGAAATAGCGAAAAGGCATCGAGCATCTCCAAAGATGCCCGAAGCCTAAGTGGGTTACAGCGAAGGAACAACTAGTGCGGACCGTTTTTCATGCAAGAAGCCTGATGACTGAACGGGCCAGACCGGCCATAGACGCTTACTTGAACTGCTGGGACCGGACCTTTCCCGCGTCCCTGCGTCGCGCCTTGTCTTTCAGCCAGATGACATTGGCTGAACGAGGCACGCTGACAGGTTTTACTGCCTGTTGAACGTTTGCTTGTGGCGCCTGATCGTTGCGATCAAGGTACGCTTTGATCAGTTCGAACTCAGCGGGGCTCAAGCCTCGCAATTCCAGATCCACGGGGCGCTCATCGCGCAGCCGGCCAGCGGTTCTCGCCGCGTCCAGGGCCATGCCCAGACGGTCGATGAGTTTTTCGTACAACTCGGGTGTCGCGACCTTTTTCCGTGACTCAACCATCCCTCACCTCATTGAAGATAAGACTTACTCCCCAATTAGCAGCTTAGCTTCGCTGCGCGAACCGGCTGCGCGCCGCGACCAACGGACTGCGCGGCACAATCAGCGTTTCCCTAGGCCAAGCGCGGTCATGTATGCTACGGCGCTTCCTGTAACTCCACTTCCAGCTCGGCTGGGCCACGAAACGCCGCATCGGCGTGATCACTGCCCGGCATTGCGTTGAAGAGGATTAGGCCACCCCATTCAGTTCAAAAGTAGCCATGCACGAACACTATCAGCCCCGTGAAATCGAAGCCGCCGCCCAGTCGTTCTGGGATGAGCAAAAGTCCTTTGAAGTCAGTGAACAGCCAGGCAAGGAGACTTACTACTGCCTGTCGATGTTCCCTTACCCCAGCGGCAAGCTACACATGGGGCACGTGCGTAACTACACCATCGGCGACGTGATCTCCCGCTACCAGCGCATGCAAGGCAAAAACGTCCTGCAACCCATGGGTTGGGACGCCTTCGGCATGCCGGCGGAAAACGCCGCGATGAAGAACAACGTCGCGCCCGCCAAGTGGACCTACGAAAACATCGCCTACATGAAAACCCAGCTGCGCAGCCTGGGCCTGGCGGTGGACTGGTCGCGCGAAGTCACCACCTGCAAGCCGGATTACTACCGCTGGGAACAATGGCTGTTCACTCGCCTGTTCGAAAAGGGCGTGATCTACCGCAAGAACGGCACCGTGAACTGGGACCCGGTCGACCAGACCGTTCTGGCCAACGAGCAAGTAATCGACGGCCGCGGCTGGCGGTCCGGCGCGCTGATCGAGAAGCGCGAAATCCCGATGTACTACTTCAAGATCACCGCTTACGCGGATGAGTTGCTGGAGAGCCTCGACGATCTGCCGGGCTGGCCGGAACAGGTCAAGACCATGCAGCGCAACTGGATCGGCAAATCCCGTGGCATGGAAGTGCAGTTCCCGTACGACGTCGATTCGATCGGCGCCGCCGGCACCTTGAAAGTCTTCACCACCCGCCCTGACACCCTGATGGGCGCGACTTATGTCGCCGTGGCTGCTGAACACCCGCTGGCCACCCAGGCCGCGCAGAACAATCCCGAGTTGCAGGCGTTCATCGCCGAATGCAAGGGCGGCAGCGTCGCCGAAGCCGACGTCGCCACCCAGGAGAAAAAAGGCCTGCCCACTTCACTGTTCGTCGAGCACCCGCTGACCGGTGAAAAACTGCCGGTGTGGGTCGCCAACTACGTGCTGATGCACTACGGCGACGGCGCGGTCATGGCCGTGCCGGCCCACGACGAGCGTGACTTCGAATTCGCCACCAAGTACAACCTGCCGATCAAATCAGTGGTGCTCACCAGTTCCGGCGACAGCAACCCGGCCCCATGGCAAGACGCCTACGGCGAGCACGGCACGCTGATCAACTCCGCCGAATTCGATGGCCTCGATTTCGCGGGTGCGTTCGACGCCATCGAAGTCGCATTGATCAAGAAAAACCTCGGCGCCTCGCGCACTCAGTTCCGCCTGCGCGACTGGGGCATCAGCCGTCAGCGCTACTGGGGCTGCCCGATCCCGATCATCCACTGCGACAGTTGCGGCGATGTGCCGGTGCCGGAAGATCAATTGCCGGTCGTGCTGCCGGAAGACGTGGTGCCGGATGGCGCCGGTTCGCCACTGGCGCGCATGCCCGAGTTCTACGAGTGCAACTGCCCGAAATGCGGCCAGCCTGCCAAACGTGAAACCGACACCATGGACACTTTCGTCGAGTCGTCCTGGTACTACGCCCGCTACGCCTCGCCGCACTATGAAGGCGGCCTGGTGGAGAAAAAAGCCGCCGATCATTGGCTGCCCGTCGACCAGTACATCGGCGGCATCGAACACGCGATCCTGCACCTTCTGTACGCGCGCTTCTTCCACAAGCTGATGCGCGATGAAGGCCTGGTGAGTTCCAACGAACCGTTCAAGAACCTGCTGACCCAAGGCATGGTGATCGCCGAGACCTACTATCGTCGCGAAGCCAACGGCGCCTACACCTGGTTTAACCCGGCCGACGTCGAACTGGAGCGTGACAGCAAAGCCAAGGTCATCAGCGCCAAGCTGAAAGCCGACGGTTTGCCGGTGGAAATCGGCGGCACCGAGAAGATGGCCAAGTCGAAGAACAACGGCGTCGACCCACAATCGATGATCGATCAGTTCGGCGCCGACACCTGCCGCCTGTTCATGATGTTCGCCTCGCCGCCGGACATGAGCGCTGAATGGTCCGACTCCGGGGTCGAAGGCTCGCACCGCTTCCTCAAGCGCGTCTGGCGCTTGGCGCAAGCCCACGTCACCCAGGGCCTGCCGGGCCAACTCGATGTCGCCAGCCTGAACGACGAGCAGAAAGCCGTGCGCCGCGCGATCCATCTGGCGATCAAGCAGGCCAGCCATGACGTTGGCCAGAACCACAAATTCAACACCGCCATCGCTCAGGTAATGACGTTGATGAACGTGCTGGAAAAAGCCGCACACGTCACCGCACAGGATCGCGCACTGGTTCAACAGGGCCTGGAAACCGTGACCCTGCTGCTGGCACCGATCACGCCGCACATCAGCCATGAGCTGTGGCAGCAACTGGGTCACGCCGAACCGGTGATCGACGCCGGCTGGCCGGTGCTGGATGAAAGCGCGCTGGTGCAGGACAGCCTGACCCTGGTGATCCAGGTCAACGGTAAACTGCGCGGCCAGATTGACGTGCCGGCCAGTGCCAGCCGCGAAGACATCGAAGCCGCGGCGCGGGCCAACGACAACGTGCTGCGTTTCGTCGATGGCCTGACCATTCGTAAAGTGATCGTAGTGCCCGGGAAACTGGTCAATATCGTCGCCAGCTAATTGGAACAGGCGCCCGGTCGCGGACCGGGCGCCGAGTAAAACCTTTCGGGCCGCACAATCCGGCCTACCTGGTTTCAAGGGGAGCAACAAGATGATCAAACGCAATCTGTTGGTGATGGGCCTCGCGGTCCTGTTGAGCGCCTGCGGCTTCCAGCTGCGCGGCACCGGCACCACCGAACTGGCGTTCAAGGAACTCGACCTGAGCGCCCGCAATGCCTACGGCGAAACCGTGACCCAACTGCGTCAGGTCCTGACCGGCAGCGGCGTCAACGTGCATGCCGGCGCGCCGTACAAACTGGTGCTGACCGATGAGCAGGAGAGCCAGCGTATCCTCAGCTACGCCGGTGCCGGTCGCACCGGTGAATACCAGGTAACCACTGTTTTGGAATACGACATCCGCGGCCAGAACAACCTGCCGCTGATCAGCGACAAACTGGAAGTGGAAAAAATCTTCATCCACGACGGCAACAACCTGGTGGGTTCCGACCAGGAAGCCAACACCGCACGCGTCGAAACCCGTCGCGAGCTGGTCCAGCGCATGATGATTCGCTTGCAGCAGATCACGCCGGCCCGCCTGGAGCAGTTGCAGGCCACCGCCGATGCTCGCGCCAAGGCTGACGCCGATGCACTGGAAGCGGCGCAGAAAGCTGAAGCGGAAACCCCGCGTCAGTCGCCGCTCGAAATCCCTCAGCAATAAGCCGGACGGGGCGCTCAGGCGCCCCGCTAGCCTCGTCTTATGAAACTCGCCCCCGCCCAACTTGGCAAACACCTGCAAAGCGCATTGTCACCGGTGTACATCATCAGTGGCGATGACCCGTTGCTGTTCCAGGAAGCCGCCGACGCCGTTCGCGCAGCCGCCCGCCAGCAAGGTTTCGATGAACGCCAGGTGTTCGCTGCCGACGCCAGTTTCGACTGGGGCACGCTGCTGCAGGCCGGGGCGAGCATGTCGTTGTTCGCCGAGAAACGCCTGCTGGAGTTGCGCCTGCCGTCCGGCAAGCCCGGCGACAAAGGCGCGGCGGCACTGATCGAATACTGTTCGCGCCCCGCTGAAGACACGCTGCTGCTGATCAGCCTGCCGAAGCTCGACGGCAGCGCGCAGAAGACCAAGTGGGGCAAGGCTCTGGTGGAAGGTCCGCAGACCCAGTTCGTGCAGATCTGGCCGGTGGACGTCAGCCAGTTGCCGAGCTGGATTCGTCAGCGTCTGTCCCAGGCCGGGTTGTCTGCCAACCAGGACGCGGTGGAACTGATTGCCGCCCGGGTTGAAGGCAACTTGCTGGCCGCGGCTCAGGAAATTGAAAAGCTCAAGCTGATGGCCGAGGACGGGCAAATCACCGTCGAAACCGTGCAAGCGGCGGTGGCTGACAGTGCTCGTTTCGACGTGTTTGGCCTGACTGACGCCATCCTCAACGGCGAACCGGCCCACGCTCTGCGCATGCTCGAAGGCTTGCGCGGTGAAGGTGTCGAACCGCCGGTGATTCTCTGGGCCCTGGCCCGGGAACTGCGGTTACTGGCCAACCTGTCGCTGCAATACAGCCAGGGCGTGCCGCTGGACAAGGCGTTCAGCCAGGCCCGTCCGCCGGTCTGGGATAAGCGCAAACCGCTGATGAGCAAGGCCTTGCAGCGCTATTCGGCGCCACGCTGGGCGCAACTGCTGCTCGAAGCCCAACGCATCGACGCGCAAATCAAAGGCCAGGCGGCGGGTTCGCCGTGGATGAGCCTGAGCCGGTTATCGTTGTTGATGGCCGGGCAGAGGCTGTCGCTGCCGGCGGAGTAATGGGCTTGTGGTCTTGGTGGCCCTTGTGGCCTCACTTGTCGAAAATTCCTACGCAACGCGGGGTCTAGACAGATGCCCAAGTTGAGCCGATGATTTGCCCCGCAAAACCCACTCACTTGCGAGCATCATCATGAGCAAAAAGCCATCCAAGCATGGCCCCAACAAGGCCAAATCCATCATCGCCCAGCCACTGTTCCGCAGCCGTCAAGAACGCGCCGGCAAGGGCAAAGGCAGCTACCGCCGCGAAGCCTTCCAGTCTAATAGCTGGGAGGCTTCTTACTTTCTGGCCGCTTAAAGCGCAGCCCCCCTACTCCATGTTAAGGTCTGCACCTGATTCGTATTTTCTGGACCCGTGCATGCCGCTTTGTATTTCCCGTCGTTGGCCCGTTCGCCAATTGATTGCTGCCTCCAGCTTCGTTCTGCTTGTCGCCTGCGCGGAAAAACCCACCGCCGCCAACGCTCAACCACTCCTGACCGTCCCCGCCGTGACCGCTCCGGCCGTGATTCCTCCGGTGGTGCCGACCGGTGAGAACCTGGACCTGCAACCGACCCAGACCTTCGCCGAATGGCAGGCCGGTTTCCGCAAGGATGCCCTGGCCGCCGGGATTCGCGCCGACCTGTTCGACCGCGCCTTCGCCAATGTCAGCTTCGACGCCAGCGTGATTCGCGCCGACCGCAGCCAGCCGGAGTTTTCCCGCCCGGTATGGGAGTACCTGGATGGCGCGCTGTCGCCGTTGCGGGTGCGCAAAGGCCAGACCTTGGTCAACCAATACGCCGACGTGCTGCAAAGCATCGAACAGCGTTACGGCGTCGATCGCCAGGCGTTGGTCGCCGTGTGGGGCATGGAGAGTAACTTCGGTCAATTCCAGGGCAGCAAATCGGTCATCAATTCCCTTGCCAGCCTGGCCTACGAAGGCCGCCGCCCGGGCTTTGCCCACGCGCAATTGATTGCCGCGCTGCAAATTCTGCAACAGGGCGATATCGATCCCGAGAAAATGCTCGGTTCCTGGGCTGGTGCCATGGGACAAACCCAGTTCATCCCCACCACCTACAACACCCACGCCGTGGATTTTGACGGCGATGGCCGCCGCGACATCTGGGGCAGCCCGAGCGACGCCCTGGCGTCGACCGCGCATTACCTGCAGAGCTCGGGCTGGCAGAAAGGCCAGCCGTGGGGCTTTGAAGTGCAACTGGCCAGCGGTTTCGACTATGTCCTGGCCGACGGCACAATCCGCAAGAGTGTCGCCGAATGGCAGCGGCTCGGCGTCACCCTGGCCAACGGCGCGCCAGTGCCGGCCGGTGCAGAGCAATTGTCCGCCGCCCTGCTGCTGCCCGCCGGCTATCGCGGCCCGGCCTTCCTGGTGCTGGACAACTTCCGCGCGATCCTTAAGTACAACAACTCCTCGTCCTATGCATTGGCGGTGAGTTTGCTGTCGGAACGGTTCAGCGGTGGCGGTCTGATCTACGGCAGTTGGCCGAAGGAAGACCTGCCGTTGAGCCGCACCGAGCGCATGGAACTGCAATCACTGCTCAGCGCGCAGAACTACGACGCGGGTACCGCCGACGGCATCATTGGCGCCAACACCCGTAAAGCCATCCGCGCCGCCCAGCAGTCCTTTGGCTGGCCGGCGGATGGCTATCCGACGCATAAATTGCTGGAAGGGCTGCGTAGCCGCTGAAAGCTTCGCGAACAGGCTGCTCCCACCGGTTGCGGCTGACTAAGCCGTGATCACCACGTCCTGTTCCAACACCAACGTTTGCCCCCCCGCATCCAGCCTGACCAGCGCGCCCAAGGGCAAGGTCAGGTTTGGATCGCAATGACCGCTGCGCCAGCCGGCCAGCACTGGAATCCGCAAGGGCCCGAGCATCTGCTTGAGCAGCAGCGCCAGCGCTGTCGGATCAACCCCGGCCACATCCCCCACCAGCACCCCACGCAGCTTGGCCAACACACCGGCCAGGCGCAGTTGCGTCAGCAGTCGGTCGATCCGGTACAGCGGCTCGTTGACGTCTTCGATAAACAGGATCACCCCATCGGCCTCTAGCGCATAAGGCGTGGCCAGAGTGGCGGCGATCATCGACAGGTTGCCGCCCTGCAAGCGCCCGTGAGCGACGCCTGGCGCAACGGTGGTCAACGGATAGGCCACCGGGTGCGCCAGGACGCTGCCAGCCGTTAGTTGGCCGCGTAGCAGGTTCAGCAGCGAAGACTCGGTCGGCGGCTGTCGTTCACTCAGCAGGTCGGCGTTGAGCAATGGCCCGTGAAAGGTCACGAAGCCGGCATATCGGCTGATGGCGACGTGCAGCGCGGTGATGTCGCTGTAGCCGATAAAGGGCTTGGCGTGGCGGCGCAGCAGGTCGAAGTCGACGCGGTCGAGCAAGCGCGGTGTGCCGTAACCGCCGCGAAGGCAGATGATTGCATCCACCTCGGGGTCGGCGAAGGCAGCGTGCAAGTCATTCAGGCGCTGGTCGTCACTGCCGGCGAGATAGCCGTCCTTCTCGTACACTCCGGGGAACACTTTGATCGAATAGCCGCGCGCGCTCATCCATTGCTCGGCCTTGGCACTGTCCAGTGGCGCCGGGCCTGCCGGGGCGATTACCGCGATCACGCCTTCGGCAGGCAATGCCGGAACGGCTTGATGAGGCAGCAAGGCTAACGTGGGTCGAGCAGTCATCCATGATTCTCCCTGGGTGAAAGTTCCACACACAGTAGTCAGGAACCGCGAGAAACAGAAGAGGCCGCGGCATCACGACGTGCGGGACGACGCGGCGCGCGTCGTAGGAAATCCCATAAAAAACGCCCGCAAGGTAAACAACCTTGCGGGCGTGATAAACAGGTCTTAAAGCGCGGCGACCAACTCAGCCTTGACCAGCTTGGCCTGTTCGTCGGCGTGGTACGAGGAACGCACCAGCGGGCCGGACGCAACGTTTTTGAAGCCCATCTTGTAACCTTCCTCGGCAAACCAGGCGAAGGTGTCCGGGTGCACGAAACGCTGCACCGGCAAGTGGCTGCGGGACGGTTGCAGATATTGGCCCAGGGTCAGCATGTCGATGTCGTGCTCGCGCATGCGCTTCATCACTTCGATGACTTCTTCGTCAGTCTCGCCCAGGCCCAGCATCAGGCCGGATTTGGTCGGGATGTGCGGCATCATCTGCTTGAAGCGTTGCAGCAGGGTCAGCGACCACTGGTAGTCGGAGCCCGGACGCGCAGCCTTGTACAGACGCGGCACGGTTTCCAGGTTGTGGTTGAACACGTCTGGCGGCTCGGCGGCGGTGATTTCCAGCGCCACGTCCATACGCCCACGATAGTCCGGGACCAGGGTTTCGAGCTGGACGTTCGGCGACAGTTTGCGGATCTCGCGGATGCAGTCGGCGAAGTGCTGGGCACCGCCATCGCGCAGGTCGTCGCGGTCAACCGAGGTGATCACCACGTATTTGAGCTTGAGATCAGCGATGGCGATGGCCAGGCTTTCCGGCTCATTGACATCCAGTGGCTTCGGCCGGCCGTGGCCGACATCGCAGAACGGGCAACGACGGGTGCAGATGTCGCCCATGATCATGAAGGTCGCGGTGCCGCCGGAGAAGCATTCGCCCAGGTTCGGGCAAGATGCTTCTTCGCAGACGCTGTGCAGCTTGTGTTTGCGCAACAGCGCCTTGATGCGATCGACTTCCGGCGAGACCGGGATGCGCACGCGGATCCAGTCAGGCTTTTTCGGCAGTTCAGTGGTCGGAATGATTTTCACCGGAATGCGTGCAACCTTCTCGGCGCCGCGCAGCTTGACGCCGGCTTCAACCTTGGCACGCGGGGCCGGACGCTCGGTCACATCGAGCGTCGGGATCATGGTTTGCACTGCATCAGTAGTCATATCAGTCGATTCCGCCCGTGAGGGTCGTCTGCTCAGCATAGTCGAGGTGTTTGACGAGCTGCGCGCGCAGCCGGGCACTTACCTCGGCAAATTCAATCGATCCTGCGTGTTCGCACAGCTGGGTCATCGCCAGCCCGGCGTAACCGCAGGGATTAATCCGTCGAAACGGTTCCAGGTCCATGTCCACGTTCAGGGCCAGGCCGTGAAAGGAACAACCGTGGCGGATCCGCAGACCCAGCGAGGCGATTTTCGCGCCGTCGACATACACACCCGGTGCATCGGCCTTGGCCGCGGCGGTCACGCCGTAGCCGGCCAGCAATTCGATCAGGCATTGTTCCATGCGCGTGACCAGGTCACGCACGCCAAAACCCAGCTTGCGCACGTCCAGCAGCAGGTAAACCACCAACTGCCCGGGGCCATGGTAAGTCACCTGGCCGCCGCGATCGACCTGCACCACCGGGATATCCCCCGGCAACAATAGGTGTTCGGCCTTGCCGGCCTGGCCCTGGGTGAACACCGGAGGGTGCTCCACCAGCCAGATTTCGTCGGCGTGGTCGCTGCCGCGCCCATCGGTAAAACGCTGCATCGCGTGCCAGACCGGTTCGTAAGGCATCCGGCCGAGCTCGCGGAAGCCGAGGGTCCGCGACATCACAACACCATGTGCACGAAGCCGGTGGCCCGCAATTCGCTGTTGATGTTGTACAGCTGATCCTGACCGGTGGCGACAATGTGCAACTGGATGGTGGTGTATTTGCCGTTGGAGCTCTGGCGTTCGTCGACCCGGTCATCGTTGACCGTCGCGTGTTTCTTGACGATCGCGATGATCTTGTCTTTGTTACCCACACCGGTATCGCTGATCACCTTAACCGGGTAATCAACGTTAGGGAATTCGATCTTCGGTGGGTTTACTTCGGTGTCTGTCATGGCGTAACGGCCTCGTAAGCCGTGGCAACGGACATGGCCCCGTGCCGAATCGGAACGGGGCCATGCAGGTCCACACTATTTCAGTTGAACAAGCCGTAGAAGAATAGACGGATGCTATCCCACATGCGGCGGAAGATACCACCTTCCTCGACAGCGTCCAGCGCGATCAGGTCGGCGCTGTGCACCACTTTGTCGTCCAGTTTGACTTCAACCTTGCCGATCACGTCGCCCTTGGCAATCGGCGCGACCAGTTGCGGGTTCATGGTCATGCTGGCCGCGAGTTTCTTCAACTGGCCTTTAGGCATGGTCATGGTCAGGTCTTGCGCCAGACCAGCCTTCACTTGGTTGGTGGTGCCTTTCCAGACCGGAGCCTGGGCCAGTTCGGCGCCCTTCTGGTAGAAGGTCTGGGTTTCGAAGAAGCGGAAACCGTAGGTCAGCAGCTTCTGGGTTTCAGCGGCACGGGCCGATTCGCTGTTGGTGCCGAACACCACGGCGATCAGGCGCATGCCATCACGTACCGCCGAGGACACCATGCAGTAGCCGGCTTCTTCGGTGTGACCGGTTTTCAGACCGTCGACGGTCTTGTCACGCCACAGCAGCAGGTTGCGGTTCGGCTGCTTGATGCCGTTCCAGAAGAACTCTTTCTGCGAGTAGATCGCGTAGTGAGCCGGGTCTTCGTGGATGATCGCGCGCGCCAGCAGGGCCATGTCATGAGCCGACGAGTAGTGCTCCGGGTTCGGCAGGCCGGTCGGGTTCATGAAGTGGCTGTTGGTCATGCCGAGGTCCGCGGCGGTTTTGTTCATCATGTCGGCGAACGCGTCTTCGCTGCCGGCGATGTGCTCGGACACGGCCACGCTGGCGTCGTTGCCCGACTGGATGATGATGCCGTGCAGCAAGTCACTGACGGTGACCTGGGTGCCGACCTTGATGAACATCCGCGAGCCGCCGGTGCGCCAGGCGTTTTCGCTGACGGTCACCGGGTCGTTCTCGCCGATCTGGCCGCGACGGATTTCCAGGGTCGCGATGTAGGCCGTCATCAACTTGGTCAGGCTGGCCGGCGGCAGACGCTGGTCACCGTTGTTCTCGACCAGCACGTTGCCGCTGCTGGCGTCCATGAGTACATAGGATTTAGCGGCCAGTTGCGGTGCCGCCGGGGCGATCTCGGCTGCGAAGGCAGCGGGCGACAGCAACAGCGGGACTAGCAGGCAAATACGTTTGGCAAAGGTGGTGATGTTCATCCGTCTCTCGAAATCGCTAATGGAAACTGCCCGAGGGCAAAACTAATCAAATGACCTTCTAACGAGTCATCGCGTGTTCAGTTGCTCACTCAAAACCCTTGCCGGGCTTTTGTTATTCGACGAGCCAACAACCTGATTCGCCCCGTACCGCGGGCGAACCCTCAATCAAGTCCTGTGTGTCACTCGGCCGTGACCAGACTCGGCGAACCGAGATTGGCCAGGCGCACGCTGTTCTGCACTTGCTGCACTTCACCCGGCGAACCCATCGGCCCCAGGCGTACCCGGTGCAGGGTCTGCTGGTTGCGCACGATCGAGCTGATGAAGACCGGCGCGCTCACCATCGAGCTGAGCTTGGACCTCAGGAGTTCTGCAGCGTCCGGGTTGGCGAACGCGCCCACCTGCAGATACTGGCCAGACGCTGGTGCAGAAGCGTTTTTTTTTGCATCCGCCACCTGCACCGGCACCACGGCCGCCGCGTGTTGCTGGGGCGGCGGGGTCCATTGTTCGACGGTCCCGGTGGTGACGGTCGGCGCGGTATTTTGCGCCACTTGCGGTTCGTTGAGCATCAACGGCGCCGGCCGGCCTTTTTGCGCCCACCATTGCTGCGGATCGATGCCTTCGACCTTGACCCGCGCGGTGCCGGATTCGGCATAGCCGAGCTTCTTGGCCGCCGCGTAGGACAAATCGATGATGCGATCGGAATAGAACGGCCCGCGGTCGTTGACCCGCAGGATCACCGTTTTGTTGTTGTCCAGGTTGGTCACACGAACGTAACTGGGCAATGGCAAGGTCTTGTGCGCGGCACTCATGCCGTACAGGTCATAAACCTCGCCGTTGGCGGTGTTCTGACCATGAAACTTGGTGCCATACCAGGACGCCGTGCCCGAGGCCACGTAGGTCTTGGATTCCTGCAACGGGAAGTAGGTCTTGCCCAGCACCGTGTAAGGATTGGCCTTGTACGGGCCGGAATGCAGGGTCGGCGTGGCATCGGGGATGCGCGACACATCCACGTCCCACCACGGCGCGCCGTCCTTGTGGGCCCGGTTGATGTCCAGACCGGGCGTGGAACGCACGGCGGTGGACGGGGATTTCTGAGTCGGTGCGCGACTGGTCGAGCAACTGGCGACCAGCACCGCCATCGCGGCGAAAGCCATGAGCTTCAGGGGTTTATTGATAGGCAATGCCCGCATTACTTGACGCCCCGTGCTTGGACCAGCTGTTCAGACAGCTGATGTACGGCCATGGCGTACATCACACTGCGGTTATAACGCGTGATTGCGTAAAAATTCTTCAGGCCCATCCAGTATTCCGGGCCATTGTCGCCTTCGAGGCGGAACGCCGTGACCGGCATATCATCGCGCAGCGCATCATGACTCGACCACCCCAAGGCTCGCAACTCCCCGACGGTTTTCGTCGGCTCGATGCCGGTGGTTAAACCCTCGTCGACCCGCTCGCCGCGCACGTCGGCGCGGCTGACCACCGGCTCGCCGGCAACCCAGCCATGGCGCTTGAAGTAGCTGGCGACGCTGCCGATGGCATCGTCCGGGTTGTTCCAGATATTGATGTGGCCATCGCCGTCGAAATCCACCGCATAGGCGCGGAAGCTGCTGGGCATGAACTGCGGCAAGCCCATCGCCCCGGCGTAGGAGCCCTTGAGGGTCAGCGGGTCGACTTGTTCTTCACGGGCCAACAGCAGGAATTCACGCAATTCCTTGCGGAAAAATTCGGCCCGGGGAGGATAGTCGAAACCCAGGGTCGACAACGCGTCGATCACCCGGAAATTACCGGTATTGCGGCCGAAAAAAGTCTCAACGCCGATGATCGAGACGATCACCTGGGCCGGTACGCCGTATTCCTGCTCGGCGCGGGCCAGCACCGCTTCGTGCTGGCGCCAGAAGTCCACGCCACGGGCGATACGCGCGTCGGTGATGAACATCGGGCGGTAGTCTTTCCATTGCTTGACCCGTTCGGCGGGCTTGGAAATCGCATCGAGAATCGACTGTTTACGCTCGACTTCGCGGAACACGCCCATCAGCTGTTCACCGGCAAAGCCGTAGTCGCGGGTCATTTCACCGACGAATTCGGCCACCTGCGGTGAGCCTTCGTAATCGCCGGCCCGCGCGGATTCCGCGGTACCCAGGATGCCTACCAGGCCGACCCACGGCGCATATCGAGTCGCCCAGCCACGCACTACTTGCATTAAACAATTCACCTTATTCAAACCTGCGCGATCCACTTGCGATGGGTATGGATCGACATCAAAACCCCAAACGCTGACAGCAGCGTTACCAGCGAAGTTCCTCCGTAGCTAATGAACGGCAACGGCACCCCCACCACCGGCAACAGGCCACTGACCATACCGATGTTGACGAAAACGTAAACAAAAAACGTCATGGTCAGGCTGCCGGCCAGCAATTTGCCAAACAGCGTTTGCGCCTGGGCGGTGATCACCAGCCCCCGGCCAATCAGCAATAGATAGATAAGTAGCAAGGCGCAGATGCCCACCAGGCCGAACTCCTCGCCCATCACTGCGATGATGAAGTCGGTGTGGCTTTCCGGCAGGAAGTCCAGGTGCGACTGGGTGCCCAGCAGCCAGCCCTTGCCGAACACACCGCCGGAACCGATTGCCGCTTTCGACTGAATGATGTTCCACCCGGTGCCCAGCGGATCGCTTTCAGGGTCGAGGAAGGTCAGGATTCGCTGCTTCTGGTAGTCGTGCATGATGAAGAACCACATCGCAATGGCCACCGGCACGGCGGCGGCGATCACGCTGAGAATCCAGCGCCAGCGCAGCCCGCCCATGAACAGCACGAAGGCACCGCCGGCGAGAATCAGCAGCGAGGTGCCAAGGTCGGGCTGGCGCACGATGAGAATGAACGGGATCCCGATCAGCATCAGGCTGACCGCCACATGCTTGAGCTGCGGCGGCAAGGTGCGCTTGGACAGGTACCAGGCGATGGTCGCCGGCATCAGGATCTTCATGAACTCCGATGGCTGGAAGCGCACCACGCCGGGGATATTGATCCAGCGCGTGGCGCCCATGGCGTTGTGGCCCATTACGTCCACCACCACCAGCAAGGTCACGCCGAACACGTAGCCCAGCGGCACCCAGCGGGCCATGAAGCGCGGCTCAAACTGGGCGATGACGATCATCGACACCAGGCCGATGCCGAACGACGTGGCCTGCTTGGCCAGCAGGTCCCAGCTCTTGCCGCTGGCCGAATACAACACGAACAGGCTACCGGCGGCCAGGGTCAGCAACAGGATCAGCAGCGGGCCGTCGATGTGCATGCGTTGCAGCAGCGTCGCGCGGCGACGCATCACATCCTCGCTGGAGAGTATGCGGTCGAAATTACTCTTCACTGGCCGTAGCCTCCGCGCTGGTTGGGCTGGCGTATTCGGCCTTCAAGCGACCGTCCTGATCGAGCAGCCAGGCGTCCATCACCTGACGCACTACCGGTGCGGCGACGCCGGAACCGGATTCACCGTTCTCGACCATCACCGACACCACGATTTTCGGGTTATCCGCCGGGGCGAAACCGACGAACAAAGCGTGGTCGCGGTGGCGCTCCTGAACCTTGGAGCGGTCGTACTTCTCGCCCTGCTTGATTGCCACCACCTGGGCGGTCCCGGACTTGCCGGCGATCCGGTATTGCGCGCCGATCGCGGCTTTGCGGGCGGTGCCTCGGGCGCCGTGCATCACCTGCTGCATGCCGTGGTTGACCTTGGTCCAGTCCGACGGGTCGCGCAGGATGATGTCCGGCATCGGGTTCTCGTCCAGCGGCTTGACCCCTTCCAGGGTTTTCGCCAGGTGCGGACGGTTCCACTTGCCTTTGTTGGCCACCAGCGCCGTGGCCTGGGCCAATTGCAACGGGGTCGACTGCATGTAGCCCTGGCCGATCCCGAGAATCAGGGTCTCGCCGGGGAACCAGGCCTGGCGGCGAGTCGCGCGTTTCCATTCGCGGGACGGCATCAGCCCCGGCGATTCTTCGAACATGTCCAGCGAGACCTTCTGGCCGATGCCGAACTTGCCCATGTAGGAGGACAACCGATCAATACCCAGCTTGTGCGCCAGGTCGTAGAAGTAAGTGTCGTTGGAACGCATGATCGCGGTGTCGAGATCGACGTAGCCATCGCCGGTGCGGTTCCAGTTACGGTACTTGTGGTCGTAGTTGGGCAGCATGTAGTAGCCGGGGTCGAATACCCGGGTGGAAGCGGTCACCACGCCCGAGTCCAGGCCGGCAATCGCCACTGCAGGCTTGATGGTCGAGCCGGGCGGATAGAGGCCGCGCAGCACGCGGTTGAACAGCGGCCGGTCGATGGAGTCGCGCAACTCGGCGTAGGCCTTAAAGCTGATGCCGGTGACGAACAGGTTCGGGTCAAAACTCGGCTGGCTGACCATCGCCAGCACTTCGCCGGTGCTCGGGTCGAGGGCCACCACCGCGCCGCGTCGACCGCCGAGCGCCAGCTCGGCGGCTTCCTGCAACTTGATGTCGAGGCTCAGGACGATGTCCTTGCCGGGAATTGGATCGGTGCGCTTGAGCACCCGCAGCACCCGGCCACGGGCGTTAGTCTCGACCTCTTCGTAACCGACCTGGCCATGCAGCTCAGGCTCGTAGAAGCGCTCGATACCGGTTTTGCCGATGTGGTGCGTGCCGCTGTAGTTCACCGGGTCCAGCGACTTCAGCTCTTTCTCGTTGATCCGCCCCATGTAACCCACCGAGTGCGCAAAATGCGCGCCTTGCGGGTAATGTCGGACCAATTGCGCAACCACTTCGACGCCGGGCAGGCGGAACTGGTTGACGGCGATGCGGGCGATTTGCTCTTCGGTCAGCTCGAACAGAATCGGCACCGGCTCGAACGGCCGCCGGCCCTGGCGCATGCGCTTTTCGAAAATGCCGCGATCTTCCGGGGTCAGTTGCAGCACTTCAACAATCACGTCGAGCACTTGCTGCCAGTCGCCGGAGCGTTCGCGGGTCATGCTCAGGCTAAAGCTGGGGCGGTTGTCCGCCACCACCACGCCATTGCGGTCGAAAATCAGCCCACGGGTCGGCGGGATCGGCTGAACGTGGACGCGGTTGTTTTCCGACAGGGTCGAGTGGTACTCGTACTGGATCACCTGGAGAAAATACAGGCGCGCGATCAGCACGCAAATCAAGGCAACGACCGCAATAGCCCCGAACACGACGCGGCCGCGCACCAGACGGGCGTCTTTCTCGTGGTCCTTGATGCGGATCGGCTGAGACATGAGGGGCTATTACTTGTGATAAGGGTGCCCGGACAGAACTGTCCAGGCGCGATACAGCTGTTCACCGATCAAAATCCGCACCAGCGGGTGCGGCAACGTCAGGGCCGACAACGACCAGCGCTGATCGGCCCGGGCACAGACTTCCGGCGCCAGCCCTTCGGGGCCGCCGACCATGAAATTGACCGTGCGCGAATCCAAGCGCCAGCGATCCAGTTCCACCGCCAATTGCTCGGTGCTCCACGGTTTGCCATGGACCTCGAGGGTCACGACCCGCTCGTTGGGACCGACCTTGGCCAGCATGGCTTCGCCTTCCTGACGGATGAAACGCGTCACGTCGGCGTTCTTGCCACGGGTATTGAGCGGAATTTCCACCAGTTCCAGCGCCAGCTCGGACGGAAGACGCTTGGCATATTCATGCCAGCCTTCTTCCACCCACTTGGGCATGCGGGAGCCGACGGCGATCAGTCGCAGTCGCACAGCGAACCCTTACTGCTGGTCTTTGTTGAGCTTGACGAAATGCTCATGGCTGTTTTCCGGGCTGTGGTGCGCAGCGCTCTGGGCACGGCTCTGCTCGGCACCCTGCCACAGGCGTTCCAGGTCATAGAACTGACGCGCGCTGGCGGTCATCATGTGGACGATCACTTCGTCCATGTCCAGCAGCACCCAGTCGCTGTCGCCTTTGCCTTCTTCACCCAATGGCTTGACGCCCTGGGCTTTCACCGCTTCGCGGACTTTGTCCAGCATCGCGCCGATCTGGCGGTTGGAGGTACCGGTGGCGATGATCATGTAGTCGGTGATGCTCTGCTTTTCGCGAACGTCGATCACCAGCACATCCTGGGCCTTGACGTCTTCGAGGGCCGCAACGGCGACCTTGACCAGGGCTTCGCCGGCCAGCGCTTCGCCGGTTCGCACTTCTACGGGCAGCGGGGCGCTCTTGAACGAACC
This sequence comes from Pseudomonas rhizozeae, assembly GCF_031583775.1. Lineage (NCBI taxonomy): Bacteria > Pseudomonadati > Pseudomonadota > Gammaproteobacteria > Pseudomonadales > Pseudomonadaceae > Pseudomonas > Pseudomonas rhizozeae. The sequence goes on along the minus strand of NZ_JAVLSB010000047.1, from coordinate 125,637 downwards.
CTTGCGCTTAACTTTATGCAGATCTTTGTCAGTCATATAAAACTCGTTTTGCTCGTATGTTCGGGCGCTTCAATACACGTTGTTGCCACGTGCCTTGAGGCACTCCTATTCAGTTCGACGCACGGTAAAGTCCATGCGCATCGATGTAGGCCAGGACCGCGTCGGGCACCAGGAAACGTACCGACTTACCGCTGGCCAGCAGTTGACGGATCTGGGTGGCGGATACCGCAAGCGGCGTCTGCCAGACGAATGCAATCTGTCCGCTCGGCCCTTTGAGGGCCAGCGGGTCGCTTACCGAGCGCGCTGCCAGCAGGTTGCGCAAGGCATCCGGCGGTTCGCTGTCGGCATCCGGGCGTTGCAACACCAGGATGTGGCAATGCTGGAGCAACTCTTCCCAGCGGTGCCAAGTGGGCAGGCCGCAAAATGCGTCCCAGCCCAAAAGTAGAAACACCTGGTCGTGAGCGGCGAGTTCCGCACGCATCAGTTCCAGGGTGTCGATGGTGTAGGACGGTTTGTCCCGCGCCAGTTCCCGGGCGTCCACCACCAGCGGCGCGACACCGGCCACCGCACATTCGACCATCGCCAGCCGATCGGCCGCCGATACCTGCGGCGTGTCCCGATGCGGCGGCCGGGCACTGGGTGTCAGGCGCAACTCATCGAGGCTCAGCGACTCGGCCACTTCCAGCGCACCGCGCAAATGGCCGATGTGCACCGGATCAAACGTTCCGCCCAGCATCCCGATGCGCCGGGGTCCGCTGACATTCAAGGCAGCCGACGGCTCAAGGTCGCCCAAGTCAGACCGGCTCCTGGCCGCGCAACTGGCCGTCGCCGACCACGATGTACTTCTCGCAGGTCAACCCTTCAAGGCCCACCGGGCCGCGGGCGTGCAGCTTATCAGTAGAAATGCCGATCTCCGCGCCCAGGCCGTACTCGAAGCCATCGGCGAAGCAGGTCGGCGTGTTGATCATCACCGAGGCCGAATCGACTTCAGCCACGAAACGCCGGGTTTCGCCCTGGTGTTCGCTGACAATCGAATCGGTGTGGTGGGATCCGTGTTTATTGATGTGTTCGATGGCTTGCTCGACGCCGTCGACCACGCGGATCGACAGGATCGCCGCCAAGTACTCGGTGCCCCAGTCTTCAGCGGTGGCCGGTTTAACGTCGATGATCGCGCCAGTACGCTCGCAGCCGCGCAGCTCAACGCCTTTCTCGCGAAACTGCGCAGCCATTGCCGGCAGGAAGGTTTCGGCGACCTGGCCGTCCACCAGCAAGGTTTCCATGGCGCCGCAGATGCCGTAGCGATAGGTCTTGGCGTTGAACGCGATACGCTGGGCTTTCGGCAGATCGGCGTGGGCGCTGACGTACACGTGGCAGATGCCATCGAGGTGCTTGATTACCGGCACCCGGGCGTCACGGCTGACCCGCTCGATCAGGCCTTTACCGCCGCGCGGGACGATCACGTCGACGTATTCGGGCATGGTGATCAGCGCACCGACCGCCGCGCGGTCAACGGTTTCCACCACTTGCACCACGGCGGCGGGCAAATCGGCCTCGGCCAGACCGCGCTGGATGCACGCGGCAATCGCCCGGTTGGAATGAATGGCTTCGGAGCCGCCACGCAGGATGGTGGCGTTGCCGGACTTCAGGCACAGGCTGGCGGCGTCAATGGTCACGTTGGGGCGCGACTCGTAAATGATCCCGACCACGCCCAGCGGCACGCGCATCTTGCCAACCTGGATACCCGACGGCCGGAAGCTCATGTCGCGAATCGCGCCGACCGGATCCGGCAGGGCCGCCACCTGGCGCAGACCGACGATCATGCCGTCGATGCGCGCCGGGGTCAGCGCCAGACGCTCGAGCATCGCCGGCTCCAGACCATTGGCGCGGCCCGCTGCCAAATCCAGTTCGTTGGCTGCCGCAAGCTCGGCGCGGGCAGCGTCCAACGCATTGGCGGCGGCCTGCAGGGCGCGGTTTTTCTGCGCGGTGCTGGCGCGGCCAATCACGCGAGAGGCTTCGCGGGCAGCGCGACCCAAGCGGGTCATGTAGTCAAGAACGGACTCAGTCATGGTCTGGCGTGGTCTTGCAAAGATGAAAGCGGCAGATTATAGCTGCGGCGTCCCTCGACTAACAGCGGTGACGGGCGGATGGTCGAAATGGAGGGCGAAATGCCGGTGTTCAGCGGGAATTAAGCTCTGAATTGTTATCATCGCCGCACCTTTAGCCGTGATTGCCCTGGCCTGCCATGCCTGACTTGACCGCTTCGCCCGCCGCATCCCGCCTGCCCGTGGGGCTTCCAGACGCTTTTTTCGATCGTGATGCGCAAGTATTGGCCAGAGAACTGCTGGGCAAAGTCATTCGTCACCGGGTGGGCGATTTGTGGCTGTCGGCGCGAATTATCGAAACAGAAGCCTATTACTGCGCGGAAAAAGGCAGCCATGCGTCCTTGGGTTACACAGAAAAGCGTAAGGCTTTGTTTCTGGATGGCGGGCACATCTATATGTACTACGCCCGTGGCGGCGATTCCTTGAACTTCAGCGCCCAGGGCCCGGGCAACGCAGTGCTGATCAAATCAGCGTACCCGTGGGTCGATGAACTCAGCGGCCCGGCCAGCCTGGCGCAAATGCTACTGAATAACCCCGACGCCAACGGTCACCCGCGCGCCTCGCAGAAGCTCTGCGCCGGGCAAACTTTACTGTGCAAGGCACTGGGCCTGAAGGTGCCAATGTGGGATGCCAAGCGTTTCAATCACGAGCTGCTGCTGGTGGAAGACACCGGGCCTGCCCCGGCCCACATCATCCAGACCACGCGCCTCGGCATCCCGCAGGGGCGCGACGAACACCTGATGTACCGCTTCGTCGATGCCGCCTACGCGCCGTACTGCACGCGGAACCCGCTGCGCCGGGGGCAGGTCGAAGGTCGCGATTATTTTTTGCTTTCCTGAATCGATTGAAAATCCCTGTGGGAGCGGGCATGCCCGCGATGATGGCGGCACATTCAGCATCCATGTGACTGGAAGTCCGCTATCGCGAGCAAGCTCGCTCCCACAAGGTTCGGTGGTGTGTTGAAGATTGGGTTCGGCCTCAGGGTCAGCTAAAACATTTGGATGGAGTTGTCTTTATGGGCCCATGGCTCGATAGCGTGACCGGCTGGTTATCGGCCAACCCGCAATGGCTGGCGGCAGCGGTATTCATCGTCGCGTGCATTGAATGCCTGGCAATTGCCGGGCTGATTGTGCCGGGCACGGTGCTGCTGTTCGCGATAGCGGTGCTGGCCGGCAGCGGCGCGCTGTCGCTGAGTGAAACCCTGTTGCTGGGTTTCCTCGGCGGTTTGCTCGGGGATTTTGTTTCATATTTTCTCGGGCGCAATTTCCACCAGAACATCCGACGCCTGCCTGGCCTGCGCCACCATCCGGAGTGGATGTCCAGCGCCGAGGCGTACTTCCAGAAGTACGGCATCGCCAGCCTGTTGGTCGGGCGCTTTATCGGGCCGCTAAGGCCGATGCTGCCAATGGTCGCGGGGATGTTCGACATGCCCTTCCCGCGCTTCGCCGCCGTCAGTGTGCTGGCCGCCGCCGGCTGGAGCGCCGCGTACCTGCTGCCGGGCTGGGCCACCGGTGCGGCGATCCGTCTGCCGCTGCCCGAAGGTTTCTGGCCGGAAGCGGGGATTGTCGCCGGCAGCATCGCGGTGATGATCGGCTTGAGCGTCACCAGCAGCCTGCGCCGGCATCGCCAGGCCTCCGCGTATATCGCCGGGCTGGGCTTGCTGATTTTGATCGGCCTGTTTATCGGCTACCCCTACCTGACCGCGCTCGATCAAGGCGTCATGACCCTGGTGCAAGAACACCGCAGCGGGTGGCTCGATGAAGTGGCGGTGACGTTCACCCTGATCGGTGAATTCCGCAACATGCTGCTGTTCAGTGGTCTGCTCACGGTCTTGCTGTTACTGGCGCGACAGTGGCGCCAGGCGATTTTCGTCGGCGGCACGTTGCTATTTACGGCGCTGGCCAACACCGGCACCAAGTATTTCTTCGCCCGCGTACGCCCGGAAGTCCTCACCGATCCGCTCACCACTTACAGCATGCCCAGCGGCCACGCGTCCGGCGCGTTCGCGCTGTTTCTGTGCCTGGCGGTATTGGCCGGGCGCGGCCAGCCACCGCGCATGCGCCTGACCTGGTTGTTCCTGGCGTGTCTGCCGGCGCTGTCGATTGCCTTGTCGCGGGTATACCTCGGCGCGCACTGGCCGACCGACGTGCTGGCCGGCGCCATGCTCGCCGCCTGCCTGTGCGCCGCCGGGCTGTGGCTTAGTCAACGCCAAACAGCATTGCCGGCCATGCCGCCGAAAGTCTGGTGGCTGGTGCTGCCGGCGATGGTCGCGCTGTTCGGGTTTTTCATGCTCCGGCACTTTCCGCACACCATGTTGCGGTATGCCTACTGACCATCAGGCAAACAACTCGCCCTGCAGCTCATCAAGCAAGGCCTGGATCGCGTCCAGCCGTTGCTGTGGGTCGTCGAGTTGCAGCAGGTCGATCTTGTCCAGTTCGGCGAACGGCAGCAGGTAGGCCAACTGGTTGGCCAGGGATTGCTGGCCGGTGGCTTCGGTGCCCATGTTCAGCGCTTCGACCATCGGGTGCTCGGCCAGGGCCTTGAGCAGCGCGACCAGGTCGGCGTCTTCGTCTTGCAGCGGTTGTTCCGGTTCGTCTTCCAGCCATTCGATGTCGGCAACGGTCAGTTGATCGCGCTGCACCTCAGTGCGTAGCACGTTGAACCGCCGACCGCCCTGGACGCGGATGCCCAGCAAGCCATTGTCCTGCTGCTTGAAGTCGGTGATCAGCGCTTCGCAGCCGACCAAGGCATAACCTTCGGGGGCGATGCCGACTTCGTCGCCGTCGAGAATGCACACCACGCCGAAGCCGCCGCCCTGCTTCATGCAGCGGCCGATCATGTCCAGGTAGCGCGCCTCGAAGATCTGCAAATCGAGGATGCAGCCGGGAAACAGCACGGTGTTCAGCGGGAACAGCGGCAAACTCATAGACATTTCCTTACACCACCATCGACACCGCCAACGGCAGCAACACCGCCGTGGCCACGCCCATCAGACTCATCGCCAACGCGGCAAACGCGCCGCACTCATCACTTTCCTGCAACGCTACCGAGGTGCCGACGGCATGGGCGGTCATGCCCAGCGCCATACCTCGCGCCTCAGGGCTATGGACCCCAAGCCGGGTCAAAAGGCTCGGCCCGACAATCGCCCCAATGACGCCAGTGATCAACACGAACACCGCCGCCAGCGCCGCCACGCCGCCGATTTGCTCGGCCACCAGCATGGCAATCGGCGAGGTGACCGACTTCGGCGCCATGGTCATCAGGATCATGTGTTCGGCGCCAAACCACCAGCCCAGCAGCACGCCCAGACCGGTCGCGACCACGCCGCCTACCACCAGCGTAGTAAAAATCGGCCAGAACAACTGCCGAATCCGTCGCAGGTTCAGATACAGCGGCACCGCCAGCGCCACAGTGGCCGGGCCGAGCAGGATGCTGAGGATCTCCGTGCTCTTGCGGTACTCAACGTAGCTCAGGCCACAGCTCACCAGTACGGCAATGACCAGGAGCATTGACAGCAGGACGGGTTGCAGGAAGATCCAGCGGGTTTTCTCATAGGCGGCCAATATCAATTGATAGGCGCCCAAGGTAATGCCGATGCCGAACAACGGATGGTGGATCACCGACGCCCAGGCGCCTTGCCAGTCGAGGCTCATGGGCGATCCTCGGGCGGTGGCGCGTGACGCTTGACCAGGCGTTGCATCAGCACGCCGGCGAACGCCATGGCCAATACCAGCGACACCACCAGTGCGCCGACGATGGCCCAGAAATCGGCGACGATATCCTTGGCGTACACCATCACCCCGACGGCGGGCGGCACCAGCAGCAACGGCAAATAACGCAACAGGCTGCTGGCCGCCAGGTTCAGTGGCTCGCCGACCTGGCCGCGGATGATCAGATAGATCAGCAACAGCAGCAGGCCAATGATCGGCCCCGGCAACACCGGCACACACAAATGATTGATGGCAGTGCCCAGCAATTGAAACAGCACCAGCCAGGTCAGGCCACGTAACAACATCCGTCTTCCCCCGCAAAACTCGGCCGCCGCAACGGCGGCTGCACATTATAAGCACGCACGCGCTATGGATCGGCATTCGCCAACAGCATGGTGGGTTGACCGGAGCAAATCACCATGATGATCTAAAGTGGTTATCCGGGAGCCCTGCTCTCCCCGCGACGCACCTATAAAACCAACAAACACCGATGAACCCAAGGAGAGTCTCAATGCCCTATGTTCCCGTTGCAGAGCTCAAAGATTATGTCGGCAAGGAACTCGGACGTTCCGAATGGCTCACCATCGACCAGGCTCGCATCAACCTGTTCGCCGAAGCCACAGGCGATTATCAGTTCATCCACGTCGACCCGGTCAAAGCTGCGCAGACCCCGTTCGGCAGCACCATCGCCCACGGTTTCCTGTCGCTGTCGCTGATTCCAAAGCTGATGGAAGACATCCTGATTCTGCCGGAAGGCTTGAAGATGGTGGTCAACTACGGCCTCGACAGCGTGCGCTTCATTCAACCGGTGAAGGTCGATTCCAAAGTCCGGCTCAAGGTCGACTTGACCGAGGTCACCGAGAAGAAACCCGGCCAATGGCTGCTCAAAGCCACCGCCACTCTGGAAATCGAAGGCCAGGACAAACCGGCGTATATTGCCGAACCGCTGTCGCTGTGCTTCGTTTGACCCACGCCTGAATGCGAAACAGCCCCACAGGCTGTTTCGCCGGGGCCTATATATCAGACACATAGCTGCGGCATACTCGGTCGCCTAATTGCCCGGATCCCGCTATGCGCTCACTCGCCCCCCTTGCCCTCGCCCTGTTGCTCACCGCTTGCGGAGACGGCGAATCACCGTTGCCGCCCGACGCCCGCCTGCCGGACGGCGGGCGCTATCGCGGTGATCTGGTGGACGGCTTGTTACAGGGCCAGGGGCGCATCGACTACCCGAACGGCAGTTGGTACGCCGGCCAGTTCGACAAGGGCCAGTGGCATGGACAGGGCGAGTGGCACGGTAGCAACGGCGAAGTCTATCGCGGCGAATTCCAGCAAGGCCTGTTTTACGGCCAAGGCAGCCTGACCACGCCGGGCAGCAGTTACACCGGCGGCTTCAAACTGGGGCGGCGGGACGGCGAAGGGACGCTCAAGGAAAACGGCGTCACCTACCGTGGCGAATTCAAGGCCGATCAATATTCCGGCCTCGGCCGCCTCGAACTGGAGGACGGCAGCAGCTATCAAGGCCAGTTCGCTCACGGTAAGCCCAACGGCGAAGGCCAGCGCGGCGATGGCAACGGCAACCAATTCACCGGGCGTTTCGTCAATGGCCAACTGGAAGGTAACGGTACGTTTACCAGCGCCGATGGCGACCTCTACGCCGGCGGCTTCAAGAACAATCAATTGCACGGTCGGGGCCGCTACGAAAACGCGGACGGCGACGTCTGGCTCGGCCAGTTCAAGGAAGGCGTGCTCAGCGGCAAGGGCGAACTGATCGGCGCCGACGGCAGCCACTACATCGGCCAGTTCAGCGACTGGCGCTTCGCCGGCCAGGGTCGTTTGAACCTGGCTGATGGCAGTTTCTACATCGGCCAGTTCGACAACGACAGCTATCAGGGCCACGGCACACTCGTGCTCACCGATGGCACCGTGCAGAGCGGCACCTGGCTCAACGGCCAGCGGGTGCGCGACGGCGATGGCAAGTTGCTGCCGGACACCCTCGAACTCGGTTTGCTGGCCCAGGGCCGGTTGCTCGAAGAGGCGCTGACCAGCGTCCCGGCATCAACCTCGGCGGTCGAGTTGTACACCCTGACCCTCGGCGGCGATGGCAAGCAGAGCGTGTTCCTGCGCGAGTCCGACTACGTGGCCAACATGCTCGCCAGCCGCTTCGGTGCCTTCGGCCAGATTCGCCTGGTCAATCACCGCGAACACCTCGGCGACCGGCCGATGGCCACCCGCGAAAACCTGCGCCGCGCCGCCCTGACCCTGGCCGAACGCAGCGGCCCGGAAGACTTGATTTTCATCTACCTGACCAGCCACGGCAGCAGCGAACACGAACTGGTGCTCGACCAGCCGCGCATGGAACTGGCCGATCTGCCAGCCGACGAACTCGCTGCCGTGCTGGCTCCGTTGAAGAATCGTGACAAAATCATCGTGATTTCCGCCTGCTACTCCGGCGGTTTCATTCCGGCGCTGAAAGACGAGCGTACCTTGATCATGACCGCCTCGCGCGCCGATCGGGTGTCCTTCGGGTGCTCGGAAGAAGCCAACTTCACCTACTTCGGCGATGCGCTGTTTGCCCAGGCGCTGAACCAGACCGACGACCTCGAACAAGCCTTCAAACTGGCCAAGGCCACCGTGGCCGAACGCGAACTGGCGGACAACTTCGAAGCCTCGGAACCGCAAATCTGGGCACCACGGACCGTGCTCTCGCATTGGCAATTGTTACGCAAGCAGCAGGCACGAAAAGCGCTACAAAGTGTCTCCATTACAAGCAAGGAAGCCAAAGGCAACTAAGCTGTAACCGTATCAGGGGAGAAACACTATGTACTTGACGCCTCAGCATGTATTGCTCGCCGGAGCCACCGGTTTGACCGGTGAACACCTGTTGGATCGCCTGCTCAACGAACCCACTATCAGCCGCGTACTGGCGCCCTCACGCCGGCCGCTGGCAGAACATCCACACCTGGAAAACCCGGTCGGCGACCCGCAGGTGTTCCTGCCGCAACTGAACGGCCGGGTCGATATCGCCTATTGCTGCCTCGGCACCACCATCAAACAGGCCGGCTCGGAAGAGGCGTTCCGCGCCGTTGACCTGGACATGGTAGTGGCCTTCGCCAAACGCGCACGGGAAATGGGCGCGCGGCACCTGATCGTGATCAGCGCGATTGGCGCCGACCCGAAATCCTCGGTGTTCTACAACCGGGTCAAAGGGGAAATGGAACAAGCCTTGCGCGACCAGGACTGGCCGCAACTGACCATCTGCCGCCCTTCCCTGCTGCTGGGCGAACGGCTCGAGCCGCGCCTGGCCGAGAAAGTCGCCGGTCCGCTGTCGCGGCTGATCCCCGGCAAATACCACGGCATCGAAGCCTGCCAACTGGCCCGCGCCATGTGGCGCCTGGCCCTGGAAGAACAGGACGGCGTGCGGGTGGTGGAATCGGATGAATTGCGCAAGCTGGGTAAATAGCAGCGATCGCCTGTAGGGAAAGGGCGCGCTGATCTTGATTTTGATCTTGTGGCGAGGGAGCTTGCTCCCGCTGGGTTGCGCAGCAACCCTGAAATCAGGCTGCTAGGTTTGTCTGGCTAGGTGAGGATAGGGTTTTGGGGCTGCTGCGCAGCCCAACGGGGGCAAGCCCCCTCACCACAACAAGCTCCTTCGCCACAAAGGCCTGCCCCATAAAAATGGGCAGTCTAAAGCCCACCCGTCGCCTGAAACCCAACCCCCAGCACCGTCAGCAACGACAGTGGCAGCAGCAAGGTGTCCAGCAAGGCGCTGGCCGGCAGGTCGACGCCGGGGTAGCTCGGGGCTTCTGCGCCGAACCGGTCCATGGCGCAACAGCCGCCGTTCATCGCATACAAATCCAACCGCGTGCCCGCATACACCACCGGCGCTCCGGGTTTGGCCGCGTCCAGCGTGCGAGCGGTGGCGCAACCCGTCAGTTGCAACGCGAGGACGACCAATAACAGCTTATTCATCGCTGCTCAAATGATGTTCACCCCAACGCGGCAGCATGTCCTGGGGAATACTCAGCAAGTTGAGAATCCGCGCCACCACGAAGTCGATCAAATCATCAATGGTCTGCGGCTGATGATAGAAACCCGGCGAGGCCGGCAAAATCGTCACGCCCATGTTCGAGAGCTTGAGCATGTGCTCCAGATGAATGCTCGAATACGGCGCCTCGCGCGGCACCAGAATCAACTGGCGGCGCTCCTTCAAGGTCACATCGGCGGCGCGTTCGATCAGGTTGTTGCAGGCACCGGTAGCAATCGCCGACAACGTCCCGGTGGAACACGGCACCACGACCATCGCCGCTGGCGCACCGGAGCCCGAGGCCACCGGCGACATCCAGTCTTCCTTGCCATACACACGAATCTGCCCGGCCGCCGCGCCGGTGTACTCAGTGAGAAACGCCTGCATCGATTGGGTCTTGGGCGGCAGCGACACGTCGGTCTCGGTGGCCATCACCAGTTGCGCGGCCTTCGAAATGAGGAAGTGCACTTCGCGATCTTCGCGAATCAGGCAATCGAGCAGGCGCAAACCATACTGCGCGCCCGAGGCGCCGGTCATCGCCAGGGTGATGCGTTCCGGGCCGCCGCTCTGGGCAAAAGTGTTCATTGCAGCGCCTCGGCGAGTTTGCCGTGCAGGCCACCGAAACCGCCGTTGCTCATGATCACCACATGAGTGCCCGGCTGCGCCTGGCTCTTCACTCGCTCGATAATGCCTTCCAGCGAATCGCTGACGATCGACGGCACTTTGCACAACGCAGCGGTGGCAGCCAGGTCCCAACCGAGGTTGGCCGGGGCGTACCAAATCACCTGATCGGCATCGGCGACACTTTCCGGCAAGCCGTCGCGGTGGGCGCCGAGCTTCATGGAGTTGGAGCGTGGCTCGATGATCGCGATCAACGGCGCGTCGCCAATGCGTTTGCGCAGGCCGTCCAGCGTGGTGGCGATGGCGGTCGGGTGGTGGGCGAAGTCGTCATAAATGGTGATGCCGCGCACTTCGGCAACTTTCTCCATTCGACGCTTGACGCTTTTGAACGCGCTCAGGGCTTCGACGCCCAGGGCCGGCACCACCCCGACATGCCGGGCGGCGGCCAACGTGGCCAAGGCATTGGCGACGTTGTGCTGGCCAGTCATGTCCCACTCAACCACGCCCTGAACTACACCCTCGAACAGCACTTCAAACGCCGAGCCGTCCTCGCTCAACAGCTTGGCCTGCCATTGGCCGCCGGTACCGGTGGTTTGCACCGGGGTCCAGCAGCCCATCGCGATAACCCGTTGCAGGGCCGGCTCGGTGGTCGGGTGGATCACCAGGCCTTCGCTCGGGATGGTCCGCACCAAGTGATGGAACTGCCGTTCGATGGCTGGCAGATCGGGGAAGATGTCGGCGTGATCAAACTCAAGGTTGTTGAGGATCGCGGTACGCGGGCCGTAATGAACGAATTTCGAGCGCTTGTCGAAGAAGGCGCTGTCGTATTCGTCGGCTTCGATCACGAAGAACGGCGTAGCGCCCAAGCGTGCGGACACCGAGAAATTCTGCGGCACGCCACCGATGAGGAACCCCGGACTCATGCCAGCGTGCTCCAGCACCCAGGCGAGCATGCTGCTGGTGGTGGTTTTGCCGTGGGTGCCGGCGACGGCGAGCACCCAGCGGCCACGCAGCACGTGCTCGGCCAGCCATTGCGGGCCGGAAACGTAAGGCAAACCTTTGTTGAGCACGTATTCAACCGCCGGGTTGCCACGGGACATGGCGTTGCCGATGACCACCAGGTCGGGCGCCGGGTCGAGCTGCGCCGGGTCGTAGCCTTGCGTCAACTGAATGCCCTGGGCTTCGAGTTGCGTGCTCATCGGCGGATAGACGTTGGCATCGGAGCCCGTCACGTGATGGCCCAGCTCTTTGGCCAGAACTGCCATCGAACCCATGAAAGTGCCGCAGATACCAAGAATATGAATGTGCATAGTCGACCTCGTAAAACATGGCCGCAGGTTAGCGTAGGGAGGGGGAATTCGCACCTTGTGTTTCGGATCTCACGGACGCCAATCGCGGGCAAGCCCGCTCCCACAGGTCTTGTGCCATGCCTGAATGTCGTGAACGACATAATTCCTGTGGGAGCGGGCTTGCCCGCGATCGGTCGCGACGCGATTTACCGTTCGATCCCGTGCTTGCGCAGCTTTCTATAGAGCGTGTTGCGGCTGACGCCCAGTTGTTCGGCGGTGTGGGTCATGTGCCAGCGCTGCTGCTCCAGCGCCGTGAGCAAGGCCAGGCGTTCGGCGTCGTCCAGTGGATGTTCGGACGGTGCTTCAATCGCCACCGCTGGCCGCGCCTGGCGGATCATCGCCGGCAGGTCTTCCACGCTGACCCGCCCTTCATCGCACAACGCCGCCAAGGTCCGCAGCACGTTGCGCAATTGCCGCACATTGCCCGGCCAGGCAAATTCCAGCAGTGCCTGGCGCGCCGGTTCATCGATCAACACCGGCTCGCCGCCCGCCTCTTGCGCCAACAAAAAATCCAGCAGTTGCGATTTATCGCTGCGCTCACGCAACGCCGGCAGGGTGATTTCCAGGCCGTTGAGTCGGTAATACAAATCTTCGCGGAAGCTGCCGTCCTGCACCCGCGCCAGCAGATCGCGGTGGGTTGCGCTGATGATCCGCACATTCACCGACTCTGGCTCGCCGCCGATCGGCACCACTTGCCGGTCTTCCAGCACCCGCAACAATCGCGTTTGCAGGGCCAGCGGCATGTCGCCGATTTCGTCCAGGAACAAGGTGCCGCCGTCAGCCTGTTGCAGCTTGCCGCGCATGCCTTCCTTGCGCGCACCGGTGAAACTGCCGCCGCGATAGCCGAACAATTCACTCTCGATCAGGCTTTCCGGGATCGCCGCGCAGTTCAGGGCGACGAAGGCTTTGTCGCTGCGTTGACTAGCCTGGTGCACGGCTTTGGCAAAGGCCTCCTTGCCGGAACCGGTTTCGCCGTTGATCAGCAGCGGCACGTCCCGCTCGAACACGCGCAGGGCTTTGCGGAAATCCGCTTGCAGCGCCGCGTCGCCCAGGCAGATGCCGGACTGTGGCGAGCGCTCGGCCAGTTCGGGCGCTTTCGGCGATAACCGTACCGGCACGCCGCGCGGCTGACCACGCAAGAGGGCGAACAAATGCCGGCCATCGCGGGTGCGCAACGGCCAACTGGCGCTGGCCTGAGGGCTGGCGCGGCCCATCAACTGGTCGAGGCTGCAATCGAAGAAATTTTCCACTGGCTGCCCGAGTAACCCGCCGCGCCCGTGCCCCAGCAGGTTCAGTGCACTCTGGTTGACCGCGCTGATCCGACCGTCACCGTCAAATGCGAGCAAGCCTTCGCTGAACAGCCCGACCGATTCGGCTTGCAGGTGAAAGCGCAGCAACCATTGGTGATCGAAATGGCGCAGGAAATAACAGCTCTCGATCATCTTTGCCGAGAGATTGACCAGGGCCATGGTGTGAAACTGGCTCTGGCGCGACACGTCCTGCCGCGCCGAAGAGACGTCGAGCACCGCGAGTAATTCGCCGTGCGGGTCGAACACCGGGCTTGCCGAACAGGTCAGCCCGGTGTGGCGCCCGCGAAAGTGTTCGTCCTGGTGAATGGTCAGCGCCTGGCGCTCCACCAGGCAAGTGCCGATGCCGTTGGTGCCTTCGCAGGCCTCGCTCCAGTCGGCACCGAGCCACAGGCCGGCGCGCTCAAAAATCTTGCGCTCGGTAGGGGCGGTGACGCAATTGAGGATCACCCCGCGCGCATCGGTCAGTAATACCGCATGGCCAGCACCGGAAAGTTGCTGATGCAGGCTGGCCATTTCCGTGCCGGCGATGCTCAGCACTTGCTGCAAGCGCTCGCGGCTTTCCAGCACCCGCCCGTGTTCGAGCACCGTGGGCGCGACGGCCAAGGCCGGGTCGAGGTGGTAGTCCTGAAGACAGCGCAACCAGGAACGGGCAATCGACGGATCGGCGCCGGGTCCATGCAGGTGGGGTTTGCCTTGGGTGACGGTCAAGACTTGCCGGGCATGGCGACTCAAGTGGTTGTCGTGCATTTCTTATTATTCTCCCCGCCAGGTGAGTGTGCGGCCCAGCATCCTCCAGCCCCAAGCGCTTTGCAATGCTGGCAGGACTACCCGTCATGCGCTGTGGCAGAAACGGTACAAGGTGTAACGGGCGCTGTATCGATAGCGTCACGACCGCGCCCCATTCGTCCGACAAAAATCGCGTAACGCCTTGATTTGCCTGAGCTGCAAAGCAGTGGCCCAACCTTTGCTCTACGCTTAAGGCAAGCGGCTCGGCGCTTTACCACCGGGCGCCTCCCTTATAAATACAAAGCCAAGGAGAAACCCATCATGCGTTACGCTCACCCCGGTACTGAAGGCGCTATCGTTTCGTTCAAGAGCAAATACGGTAACTACATCGGCGGCGAGTTCGTCGCGCCTGTCAAAGGTCAGTACTTCACCACCACTTCGCCGGTCAATGGCCAGCCCATTGCCGAATTCCCGCGCTCCACGGCCGAAGACATCGACAAGGCCCTGGACGCCGCCCATGCCGCCGCCGATGCCTGGGGCGCCACCTCCGCCCAGGCGCGCTCGCTGGTACTGCTGAAAATCGCCGACCGCATCGAGCAGAATCTCGAAGTGCTAGCGATTACCGAGTCCTGGGATAACGGCAAAGCCGTACGCGAAACCCTCAACGCCGACATTCCGCTGGCGGCTGACCACTTCCGCTACTTCGCCGGTTGCTTGCGCGCCCAGGAAGGCAGCGCCGCGGAAATCGACGGCAATACTGTGGCCTATCACATCCATGAGCCGCTGGGCGTGGTCGGGCAGATCATCCCGTGGAACTTCCCGATCCTGATGGCGGCGTGGAAACTCGCCCCGGCCCTGGCCGCCGGTAACTGCGTAGTGCTCAAGCCTGCCGAGCAAACGCCGCTGGGCATCACCGTGCTGCTGGAGTTGATCGGCGACCTGCTGCCGCCGGGCGTGCTCAACGTGGTGCAAGGCTTCGGCAAAGAGGCCGGCGAAGCCCTGGCTACCAGTAAGCGCATCGCCAAAATCGCCTTCACCGGCTCGACCCCGGTAGGCTCGCACATCATGAAATGTGCTGCCGAGAACATCATTCCGTCGACCGTGGAACTGGGCGGCAAATCGCCGAACATCTTCTTCGCTGACATCATGAAAGCCGAGCCGAGCTTCATTGAAAAAGCCGCCGAAGGCCTGGTGCTGGCGTTCTTCAACCAGGGCGAAGTCTGCACCTGCCCGTCTCGCGCACTGGTGGAAGAGTCGATCTACGACGACTTTATGAAAGTGGTGATGAAGAAGGTCGAGCAGATCAAGCGCGGCGACCCACTGGACACCGACACCATGGTCGGCGCTCAGGCATCTGAACAGCAATTCGACAAAATACTTTCGTACCTGGAAATCGCCAAGGGCGAAGGCGCCGAACTGCTGACCGGCGGCAAGGTGGAAAAACTCGAAGGCAACCTGGCGTCCGGGTATTACATCCAGCCGACCCTGCTCAAGGGCACCAACAAGATGCGCGTGTTCCAGGAAGAAATCTTCGGCCCGGTGGTGAGCATCACCACCTTCAAGGACGAAGCCGAAGCCCTGGCCATCGCCAACGACACCGAGTTCGGCCTCGGTGCCGGCCTCTGGACCCGCGACATCAACCGTGCCTACCGCGTCGGTCGGGCGATCAAGGCCGGTCGCGTGTGGACCAACTGCTACCACCTGTACCCGGCGCACGCCGCGTTTGGTGGTTACAAAAAGTCCGGCGTCGGCCGCGAAACTCACAAGATGATGCTCGATCATTACCAGCAGACCAAAAACCTGCTGGTCAGCTACGACATTAATCCGCTGGGCTTCTTCTAACCGGTCTGGGCGGCGCAGTTAGCGCTGTGTCGCTCTTTGGATTGCCTTCGCGAGCAGGCTCGCTCCCACAGAGGACATTGAATAGGGTCCCATGTGGGAGCGAGCCTGCTCGCGAAAAGTCCTCCACTAACACCCCAAAACCATAGAAACGCTCTGGCACGGGCCTTGCTTTTTTGTTCCGAAACGGGCTGTTTGTCTGTTACCTGCCATATTGAAGGGCATGCAACGTCCCGCAGAACAGATTGCGACATTGACCGGAGGACCGCCCCATGGCCGGATTTGCCCATACCGTCGGCGCCCAGACGCACCGTTTCGCCGACCTCAAAGAGGTCATGGCCAAAGCCAGTCCGGCACGCTCCGGGGATTTCCTCGCCGGGGTCGCCGCCCTCAATGACGGCGAACGGGTCGCGGCGCAAATGGCGCTGGCCGACATCCCCCTCAGCCATTTCCTGCAGGAACTGCTAATTCCTTACGAGGCCGACGAAGTCTCCCGACTGATCGTCGACACTCACGATAAACAAGCTTTTGCCGTAGTCAGCCACCTCACCGTCGGCGGTTTCCGCGACTGGCTGCTGAGTGACGCCGCCGATGAAACCAGCCTGCGCGCCCTCGCACCCGGCCTGACCCCGGAGATGGCCGCCGCCGTATCGAAAATCATGCGCGTGCAGGATTTGGTGCTGGTGGCGCAGAAGATCCGCGTGGTCACGAAATTTCGCGGCACCCTGGGCTTGCACGGCCGGCTCTCGACTCGCCTGCAACCCAACCACCCGACAGACGAGCCGGCCGGCATCGCCGCGAGCATTCTGGACGGCCTGCTGTACGGCAACGGCGACGCGATGATCGGCATCAACCCCGCCACCGACAGCACTGCCTCGATCTGCGCCATGCTGGAAATGCTCGACGCGATCATTCAGCGTTACGAAATCCCAACCCAGGCCTGTGTGCTGACCCACGTCACCACGTCCATCGAAGCGGTCAACCGCGGCGTGCCCCTGGACCTGGTGTTCCAGTCGATTGCCGGCACCGAAGCAGCGAACGCCAGTTTCGGCATCAGCCTGAACCTACTACAGGAAGGTTACGACGCAGGGTTGAGTCTCAACCGCGGCACGCTTGGGCAGAACCTGATGTATTTCGAAACCGGCCAAGGCAGCGCGCTGTCCGCCAACGCCCATCATGGCGTCGACCAGCAGACCTGCGAGACGCGAGCCTACGCCGTGGCGCGACATTTCAAACCGTTCTTGGTGAACACCGTCGTAGGATTTATCGGCCCGGAATACCTGTACAACGGTAAGCAGATCATCCGCGCCGGCCTTGAAGACCACTTCTGCGGCAAGTTGCTCGGCGTGCCCATGGGCTGCGACATCTGTTACACCAACCACGCCGAAGCCGACCAGGACGACATGGACACCCTGCTGACGCTGCTGGGCGTGGCCGGGATCAACTTCATCATGGGCATCCCCGGCTCCGACGACATCATGCTCAACTACCAGACCACCTCGTTCCACGACGCCCTCTACGCGCGGCAAACCCTGGGGCTGAAACCAGCGCCGGAGTTTGAACAATGGCTGGCGAAAATGGGCATTTTCACCCAAGGTGACGGCAAGGTGCATTTCGGCAATAGCCTGCCGCCGGCCTTCCGCCAGGCCCTGGCGCAATTGGGATGAGTGAGCCGCCGATGGATAAACCACCCGTTGACCCGCAAAACCCTTGGCTGGAACTGCGTCGCCTGACCCCGGCACGCATCGCGCTCGGCCGCAGCGGCACCAGCCTGCCGACCAGTGCGCAGCTGGATTTTCAATACGCCCACGCTCAGGCTCGCGACGCGGTGCACCTGCCGTTCGACCACGCCGCACTCAGCGCGCAGTTGGCCGAACGCGGCCGCGAAAGCCTGCTGCTGCACAGCGCGGCCAGCGACCGGAACACCTATTTGCAGCGCCCTGACCTCGGCCGGCGCTTGAGCGACGATTCGGCCCAAGTGTTGCGCGACTACGCCCTCGCCCATCCCGGCGGCGTCGACCTGGCCATCGTGGTGGCGGACGGCTTGTCGGCGCTGGCGGTGAATCGCCATACGTTGCCGTTTCTCGCCCGCCTCGAGGAACAGAGCGCGGCGGACGGCTGGTCGCTGTCGCCGGTGGTGCTGGTGGAACAGGGCCGGGTCGCGGTGGCCGACGAAGTCGGCGAACTGCTCGGCGCGAAAATGGTGGTGATTCTGATCGGCGAGCGCCCCGGCCTGAGTTCACCGGACAGCCTGGGACTGTATTTCACCTACCAGCCCAAAGTCGGACTGACCGATGCGCAGCGTAACTGCATATCCAATGTGCGCCTGGAGGGCTTGAGCTACGGCGTGGCCGCGCATCGCTTGCTGTACCTGATGCGCGAGGCGTGTCGGCGGCAACTGTCGGGGGTGAGTTTGAAGGACGAAGCGCAACTTCAGACGGTCGAGTCGGACGATGCCAGTGATATGAAAGGTAATTTCCTACTGAGCCCGCCCGAAGCCTGAACCGTTTCCGCATTGCGTTTTTGCTTCGATTTCAGGCAGCATCGACCCACGGCTGCACCGAGTACGAACCGTATGCCGAACGCGCTATCAGCCGCGCCTTGATCGCCACTTGAAGTCGAGACCTACCATGCGGATTACTCAAGCGACCCTGGAACACCTGGACCTGCTGACCCCGTTGTTCGTCAAATACCGCGAGTTCTACGGTTCGCTGCCCTACCCGGATTCTTCCCGGGCCTTTCTCGAAAAACGCCTGCGCCGCAAAGAGTCGGTGATTTACCTGGCCCTGGCCGACGATGACGACAAGAAACTGATGGGCTTCTGCCAGCTCTATCCGAGCTTCTCGTCGCTGTCGCTCAAGCGCGTGTGGATCCTCAATGACATCTACGTCGCCGAAGACGCCCGCCGGCAACTGGTCGCCGACAACCTGATCCGCACCGCGAGGAAAATGGCCAAGGACACCCACGCCGTGCGCATGCGCGTGTCCACCAGCAGCGACAACGAAGTGGCGCAAAAGACTTACGAGTCGATTGGCTTCAAGGAAGACACCGAGTTCAAGAACTACGTGCTGCCGATCAGCGACGCGCTCTAAAGGCTTAGGCGTTCACTTGCCAAGGAGGCTGCACCCAGCCTCCAGTGTTAGAAATCATCGACATCCCCCGCTACAAACTCGACGCGCTTTTCAGCACTCTCCCCGTATAATCCCGTCCTTTCAGCTTGTAAGAAAAACTACCTTCGCTTGTAGTCTTACAGGAAGTCATCCGCACACGCCTGCTGAGTCGGGCCGTCACCACAGGTGCCCCATGGATTTCAACCCGCTCGATCTTGTCCTGCATCTCGATGTGTACCTCGACCTGCTGGTGAACAACTACGGGCCCTGGATCTACGCCATCCTGTTTCTGGTGATTTTCTGCGAAACCGGACTGGTGGTGATGCCGTTCCTGCCGGGTGATTCGCTGCTGTTCATCGCCGGCGCCGTGGCCGCGGGCGGCGGCATGGACCCGGTGCTGCTCGGTGGCCTGCTGATGCTGGCGGCGATTCTCGGCGACAGTACCAACTATGTGATCGGACGAACGGCGGGCGAGCGTCTGTTCAGCAACCCCAACTCGAAAATCTTCCGCCGCGACTATCTGCAACAAACCCACGACTTCTACGAGAAACACGGCGGTAAAACCGTCACCCTCGCGCGCTTCCTGCCGATCATCCGCACCTTTGCCCCATTCGTCGCCGGCGTGGCCAGGATGCCGTACCCGCGCTTCTTCGGCTTCAGCGTGCTCGGCACTATTCTGTGGGTCGGCGGCCTGGTGACGCTGGGCTACTTCTTTGGCAACGTACCGTTCATCAAGAAAAACCTGTCGCTTCTAGTGGTGGGCATCATCCTGCTGTCGCTGGTGCCGATGATCATTGGCGTGGTGCGCAGTCGCATGGGCGGCGCCAGCTCCAAAGCGCAATCGCGCTGATCGGCGATGTGGTCACTGAGCGCCTGGCGGCGCCAGCGCACCCTCGCCAGGCACCCAGTTGCCGATGAAACCTGGCAGCGGGTGCGCCATCAACTGAGTTTTCTCGACGGCATCAGCGCCGAAGAAGACCAGTGGTTGCGTGAAGCCTGCGTGCTGTTCCTGCATGACAAGACCCTGACCGCCCTCCCCGGCATGGAACTGCACCAGGAGCAGCGGCTGCTGCTCGCCGCGCAGGCGCAGTTGCCACTGATGCATCTGGGCGATTTGAACTGGTATCAGGGTTTCCATGAAATCGTTCTTTACCCCGACGACTTCCTCAGCCCGCAGCGCCACCGCGACGCCAGCGGTGTCGAGCACGAGTGGGACGGCGAGCACAGCGGTGAAGCCTGGCAGCAAGGCCCGGTGATCCTGGCCTGGCCGGGTGTGCTGGCGAGTGGTGGCTGGGAAGGCTACAACCTGGTGATCCACGAACTGGCGCACAAGCTCGACATGCTCAACGGTGACGCCAACGGCCTGCCGCCGCTGCACGCCGACATGCGCGTCAGCGAATGGGCGACGGTTATGCAACAGGCCTACGATGACCTCGACCAGCAGCTCGAACGCAATCCGGGCGCGGAAACCGCGATCGACCCCTACGCGGCGGAAAACCCCGCCGAGTTTTTTGCGGTGACCAGCGAATACTTCTTCAGCGCCCCGGACCTGCTGCACCAGACTTATCCACAGGTCTATACGCAACTGAAACGCTTCTACCGCCAGGATCCACTGGCCAGGCTCCAGCAACTTCAGGCGCAAGACCCGGTCTATCAGGCACACGACTAAGGTCTCGAAGACCCCTAGGTACGTGGCATCGGTGGCGGAATATGCCTATAATCGCCGCCACTTTTTGGTCAATCCGGCCAAGTGTTTTTGGTCAACTAACGGGGGCACCGCCCAATGAGCTACAGCAAGATTCCGGCTGGCAAAGACCTGCCGAACGACATCTACGTCGCGATCGAGATTCCGGCCAACCACGCGCCGATCAAATACGAAATCGACAAAGACAGCGATTGCCTGTTCGTTGACCGTTTCATGGCCACCCCGATGTTCTACCCGGCCAACTACGGTTTCATCCCGAACACCCTGGCTGACGACGGCGACCCTCTCGACGTGCTGGTCGTGACCCCTTACCCGGTGGCCCCAGGTTCGGTGATCCGCGCCCGTCCAGTTGGCATCCTGCACATGACCGACGATGGCGGCGGCGATGCCAAAGTGATCGCGGTGCCGCACGACAAGCTGTCCCAGCTGTACGTCGACGTGAAGGAATACACCGATCTGCCAGCCTTGCTGCTGGAACAGATCAAGCACTTCTTCGAGAACTACAAAGACCTCGAAAAAGGCAAATGGGTAAAGATCGACGGCTGGGGCGACGCAGAAGCGGCCCGCACCGAGATCATGAAGTCGGTAGCAGCCTATAAAGGTTGAGCTGCAGCGATTAGATCGCGAGCTACAAGCGGCAAGAAAAACCCCGGTGATCCGGGGTTTTTTTATGTCTGGATAAAACCGTTAAACAGCATGTTTACCCCGAGTTTGCGGGCGTTTAACGGCGGCGTAAGCTGGCTGACAAACTCACTAAAATCTCCTGCCAAATTTGAACGGCACGTTTATTCAAACCCCCGCACCTGCTCAGTAAACTCCGCGTTTATGAAAAAACACAAATGCGGTCCGCGCTTTCGAGCGCTACTCAAGGAAGTGAAAATTACGCCCACGGAATTTGCCGCGTTCTGCAAGGTAGAACCGCAGCACGTGAACAACTGGTACCACCGGGGCGTGCCCGACAATCGAATGGAAGAGATCGCAGGATTGCTCTCAGTCAACAGTAAATGGCTGTGTTGCGGCGAAGGGCCCAAGGAGTCCCTGCGCCTGCGCCCGCCCCAGGATGAAGCTGGCAACGTCTACGACGCCTCCGCCGTGCGCGGCGTCTACACCGTCGTCGAGCCGCTCGACGTGGAAATTCCTTTCTACCAGGAAGCCCCCACCGCCCCCGGCTCCGGCAAAACCCACGTCGTCGAAGACCCCGACAACCACCTGCGCCTGCCTCGCGCGCACCTTGACCACCTGCAAATCGTCTACAAAGACGCCATCTGCACCCTCATGGTCGGCAACAGCATGGCCGAACGCATCGAAGACGGCTCCATCGTCGCCATCGACCGCGGCCTCACACAAATCGTCGACGGCCAGATCTACGCCATCGAGCACGACGGCATGCTCCGCATCAAATACCTGCACCGCCTGCCCGGCAACGGCCTGCGCCTGCGCAGCCACAATCAGGCGCAATACCCCGACGAAGTCTTCAGCGCCGGGCAAATAGAAGAACAACGCATATCAATATTGGGATGGGTGTTCTGGTGGTCGACGCTGAACAAGAAACGACCGCCGATACCGTTTCTGGGCATTTCGCCGTGATGCAACCTGCGCGAGCGAGCCTGCTCGCGAAGACGGACTAACTCTCACCCTTAGCCCGGACCTACCCCCAGGTCCGGCACACCCGCCACACCTAACCCCCACTCCACACTGGGCATTTACAAAAAACGCGCGTATCCTGCGCCCCACATTTGCAATCGACCCGCCTCGCGGCTTGGATTGCACCGACTGGGCAGATCACTTTCTGACCCCTTCCCACAGCCGGACGCAAGATCCGGATGTACGTTTTGAAGGCTGACGCGGTTTACCAAAAATGAACCAAAGCAGTCCCCGAGAAGCCGGCCACAAGCCGGCTTTTTAATGCCCGAAGCCTGCTCTCGCCCACAGGCATCATCCCAACCGGACAAACTCCGCCTCAATCACCTCGCCAACCTCCCGCCATTCCTTGAACCGCCCCCGCTGTTCCTGCCGCTGCGCGATGGTGCTGTTCATCTCCTGCACAGTGCCCAGCAAGCCCTGGTATTCCGGGAAGAACCTCACGATGAATTCATCGCTGTCCAGCAGATCCGCCAGTTCGGCGCGTTGTTGTTCGAAGCTGGTGATCATGCTGGCTTTGGCTTTTTTGAAGGCTTCTTCGCGCTGGTATTGCTGGTAGCTGTCCCAGGCTTCCAAGGCGAAGCCCACCACGACCAAGGCGCCGTTGATGTTCTTTGCCAGGTTGACCGCGCCCCAGGGTTTGAATTTGAGCATTTTGCCCAGGTCCATGCCGAGTGCACCGGCTGCAGCGGCGATGCCGTCGCGGGTGGCGAGCACGGAGGTGTTGTTGATCAGATTGCTTTTGACGACGTAGCTGACGCCTTGTTTGCCGAGTTTGGTGACGGTGCTGTTGAAGTGTTCAATTTCCGAGGTGAAGCTCAGGCGCATGCTGCTGATTTCTTGGGTGACGCCTTTGAGCTGGCGCTCGAACTCGCTTTGCAGGTTGTTGCCGAGCACGCGCCCTTCGTTGCCGATTTCACGCTCGAAAAATTCGCCGTAGGTTTCCAGGGTCAGCCCTTTGGCTTGCAGGATGAGGTCGGTGAAGTAGTCGAAAACGAAGTTGCGCAGGCAGCCGCGGACGTCGCTGATCCGGCCGCTGGCCGCTTGCAGTTGTTGTTGCAGGGTCTTGCCCATGCGCTCGAGACGCTGCACTTCCTCGCCGATTTTTTCGTCATTTTCGACGGCAACCGGCAGTTCTTTGTGCAGAACGTCGAGGATCACGCTGTGTCGCGCTTGCTCGACCACCACGGCGACGCCGCCGCTGCTTTTGATTTTCTCTACGGTGGCCCTCTGCAGGCTGGCGATGTGTGACAGCGCCTTGAATTTGTCCAGATTGGCCAGCCAGTAGTCGGTGCCCATGTCGAACGGGTTGGCGGAAACGGCGACGATGGCCATGTCCGCCAGTTCGGCATCCGTGGCGGCGAGGCAGTCGTGCAGGCGACTCTTGACGTTGTCGCGCTTGATTTCAAGGTTGGCCAGGTAATCCTGCTCGTCCTCGACGTCGGCGACTTCATCAAAACGGCTGAGTACGAACACGGTGCGCGGCAGCAGGTCGAGGGTGCGGAACAGCCACTTCAATTCGTCGGCGTGGCTTTCCTTGATCGGGTTGGTCGAGTTCATCACGTACAGGACCAAGTGCGCCTCGCTGACGTATTTGCGCGTGATGTCCTTGTACTGCTCGATGGTCTGGGTATCGGCGTTGTATTGCTCTTTGAAGCCGAACAGCCCCGGGGTGTCGATCAGCACGAAATCGTCGCCCACTTCGTAGACTTTGACTTCGTTCGAGGACTCCTGCTGGCTGATGTTCATGCTGGACTTGTCGAGCTTCTCCATCCACGCGGCGGCAATTGAGGTCTTGCCTTCGGAGAAACCGCCGACCAGGGCGATTTTCAGTTTCTCACCGGCCACTTGGTGCCGCGAGGTATCGAGTTTGGCGATCAGCGTCGGATCAATCGACACGCCCAGGCTTTCGCCTTGGCGCAGAAAGGTTTCCAAGCGAGCCAGAATGTCCAGCGCACCGGCCTGCTGGGCCTGAAATACATCGAGCGTGGTTTCCATCAACGATTACCTTCAACCTGAATGTCATTGGAGAGCTGGGTCAACTGGGCGAGAGAGCCGCTCAGGACCTTATTGATGGCGGCGATCTGTGCCACCGGCTCGTTCAAGTCCGCTTGGACTTCGGCCACTTTGCTTTGCAGCGCGGGCAGTGCATCGGCCAGGCTTGTGCGGAAGGCCTGCTGCAGCTGTTCGGTGATGTTCTCGAGGTTCTCATCCACCGACTTGCGCTGCTGGCCTTGTTTGTAGCTGGGGCTGAGCAAACCCCATCCAGCCTTGAAAAGGCTGGCGAGCAGGGTCAGGCCGCCCAAGGCCATCAGCGCCCACCCGGCAGGATTCCAGAACATCAGCGCGCCACCGGCCAGGGTCCCCAACAGGCTGACCATATTCAGGCCGTTATCGATTTTGATATCGACGTTGAACGGCACATTCAGCCGGCCGATGCGCAACTGGCTGTAGGTCGCCAACAAATCCTTGGCATGCGCCTCGAACTGCGCCACCACCGCGCCAATCTGCCCGGCGAAGCTGTCGACTTCCTTCTGCATCACGTCCGGCAGCGCGTGCTCCAGCACTTGCTGTTGACCGGCGATGCTCTGCTCCAGCGCCCGACGAAACTCATCGTTGCCAATCCCGGCCTCGATTCGCGCGTAAACCTCGCGACGGACCGTGGTCTTGAACTGGCGGATGGCTTCCTCGCCCCGTGCGGTCAGGCGGGTTTCCAGTGCCTGTAACGCAAAGGCCAGTTGTGCCTGGGCGCTGTCGGTCTCCAGACGCAACTCTTCTTCAAGCGGACGAAACTCGACGCGGCGCAGGGTCGAGAGTTGATGGATGACCTTGCTGATTTCCCGCTTGACCTTGTTGAGGTTGGAGCGCTTGATCTTGGCCCGATAATCCTTGACCAGATTGTCCTTCAAATGCCCGCAAAAAGCCTTTAGCCCGGACTTGTCGAGCATCTGTTCGGCGCTCATTTTGGCGAGGAACTTGGCCTGCGTATTCGCCGCCGATGAACGCGGCACCAGGCAGTCGGCCACCGCCAGGAAGGCCGGCCAGGCACTGAGTGAAATCGTCCGCCGGTAATGCTCGCCCAGTTGCTCGGCGAGCTTGGCGTCCAGATCGGTGAGGCTGGCCTGTTCGTCATCCGTGACCAATTGCGGCTTGGAGAGCGGCATGGCGTTGGTGATGCGTTTGTTGAACAGGGTCCAGACTTCGGTTTGCGCGCCGAGGTGCGCTTTGATTTTTTCCAGCGTGCCCTGGCGTTCGGCGTCGCCTTTTTGCGGGGCCGTGGGTTTGCCGGTGACGTAAAACACGGCGTGGGCTTTTTTCACCGCGCCGTCGATTTCATCCTTGACCTGTTTTTCATCACCCTCAATGCCCGGCACGTCCAGCAACGCGAAGGGCTGGCCGTCGATTGCGAAGTCGTAGCGCTGGGTCTGCCGGGTGAAGTCGGGGCGGCCGTCGCCGATGATCGCGCCGTCGGCGTGCTGCTCCAAGTGCGCCAGACTTTGCAGGGCCTGCTGCTGCCGGGCGAGGCGGATGGTCTTGTCAGCTTGCCATTGAGCACTCTGATGTTCGACCTCCGCCATGGCGGCCAGGCGTTGCGACTGCAGCGGCGCAACCGATGCCTGACGCTGGGTGAGCAGTTTCTCTTCCGGCAACTGACGCAGCGCGTTGAGCAGGCGCTGGAACAGGTTGGCGTTGCGCTTTTTGTCAGCGATGCTTTGCGTCAGTCCCTGCAATTCGGCCGCGAGGGTTGCGTCCTGCAGATCAAAATCCTCGGTGACGGCTTGCAACTGGCTCTGGATACCGGCCAGTTGTTCGTCCAACGCGGCAATCTGTGCTTCGAGACTTTGCAGGTCCGCCTCGCTCAAGCCCTGTTCCTGCTGCAATTGCTGGAACCGCCGACGCTGTTCGACCTTGGAATCTTCGTTCAACAGGATGCGCAGCGTCTCAACCAGGGTCGACTTGCCAGCACTGGTTTCGCCGTAGAACGCCAGCGTGAAGGTGTCCCACTCGGCATGGCTTTGCAGGTCCACCATGGCGTCGTTCAGCTCTTGCTGCACGCCTTGAAGAATGGCGCGAGCGTTGTTTTGCTGCTGCGCGAGTTTCTGGTCACGGGACGTGGATTCCAGGGTGTGAAGAATCGCCGCTACCGCTTTGCCAACATTCAGGTAAATCTCTTCCGGGGATTGCAGTTCGACAATCATGCTCTGACTCTTTTCATCCAAGTTGAAAATCCCCGCAGCCATGTGTGACTCGCGGTGTGAACGTCGCTGTTACATCAACCCTTCATCGTCAAGCATCAGCCGCGCATAAAACACGATCGCCACCGCTGGGATCAGCGCAGAGTAACCCGGCTTCAGCGCGGTTTTGACGTTAGTCACCAGTCGACTCATCGGCTTTTTCGCGATCTCGCCCAGCAGCCCCAACATTGAGGAACGGGTGAACCCGATCACCGCGCCGCTCGACACCGCAGTGCCGGCGCCAGGGTCGGTCATGTCGACGGCGACGCTGGGTGATTTGAAGTACGAGGCAACGGTCAGGCGTTCGGCCAAGGCGTCGATGTGCTTGAAGTAAGTGTCGCGGCTCATGGCTCTGGCATTCGCTAAAGGATCGCGTGACAGCGGATGCCCGTCGGGAAAGGCGTGTCGGAAGAAGGACTTCACCAGCAGTTCTTCGGTCTCGATGATGTTGCCGCATTTATGCAGTTGCGAACCCAATTCGTAGTGGTCGGTCAGCATGCTCAATACTTGGCTGTAACTGATGCCGCGCCCCCGGGCGACATTCACCAGGCAATGACCGCCCACCAGTTGCAGCTCACGGGCGAAGGCATAAGCCTGATCTTTTTCGCCGTCCTTGATGTCGGTCCAGCTACTGGATTTCAAGTGTTTGATAGCTTCTTGCGTCAGTTCGGCCGGTGATTGTTCGAGCACTTTGTAGAGCACCGAATCCTTGATCACATGATCGCCCGTGCCCACCACCACACCTGTACTCAGTTGCCCTGGCTGATACCCGCTGAACTGCGTGCGAGCCATGACTTCGGCCAACTTTTCCCAATAGTGCCCGTGACCGAAGTCCGGAATCCGAATGTTTTCGAAGTGCTCCACTTCATTGCGACCCAGGCTGTTCTCGCCCAGGTTCAAGTGCAGGATCCAGTCATCTTTGGAATAAGCATTAATCATTCGGCCGCCGACGTTTCTGCGCATTTGCTGCGCTTGCGCCGGCTCGACTTTGACGGCGGCGGCCATTAATAAAACGTCGCCAATGCTCAGCCCTTCAGGTGGTCGAGTCAGGTGCGTGAGCGTGCTGGCGACCAGTCGGCCGCCCAGTGAATGACCAATCAAGTTGATGGTGGTGACACTGCGGTGCTTGTCGAACAAGTAGTCGTTCAACTGTTCCAGCAACACCTTGCCCATGGCTTCGGCCCGGGCACGAATGCGGGTGAAATGGATCACGCGATCACCGGCAAACGCAGCGGCGCCCGCAGCCGGATGAATCCGCGAAGCCGCCATACAGAAATTTCGTGAAAGGTTATCGACCCGGGAAAAGTGGCTCGATGGCCAGAATGCGAAGATATTCACGCAGTTCTGCAAAGAGGCTGGAATGCTGTTGAGCAACAATTGCCGGTCTTCAAGGCTGTGGCCTGCCGAGTAACCGTGAATAAAGATATTGGCGACGGTCCCCGAAGCCTTGGGCAAAGAAGAAAACTTGAATTCCACTGTTCACACTCCCTGATATCAACACTCGGTGACTCACTATCCGATTAACGCTGGACCACCTGACTCAGTCCGCCACCAGAAACCGTTTGGCGATGACGGTAATCAAATGCACGCACAACACCACGCCGGTGAACACCGCGACGCCCTTGGCCACGATGAAGAAGTAGTCTTCAATCCCGCGAAACACCCAACCCAGCACCAGCCCCATGCCGGCGATCAAAGCGGCGATGAGCAACAGACCGATGTAGGGTCGCACCACGCGGGAACTGGCACCTTTCGCGCCCTTCTCAACGAGGCTGAGCACCGCGCCCAAGACAATTAAAAACAGCACGACACCTACGATAATTCCCATGTTCCACCTGAGGGTCCGTCGGGCGATCTCACTGCGCGCAGACACGAACAGGTTCACCCGAACTATCAATTTTTAAGCGGTTCGATTATGCCGAGAACGATGCCAGTTCGCCATCATCCGACTGGAATCAAAGGTCTAATGCCAGGGCCATCTTTCTGCCCAAAAAGCTGCCCAAGGGCTGGCGCGGGTCCTTTTCAGCTCAGGGCTGGCGCACGTCGGGCACTGGCTGAACCAGTCACCCGGCCCGAGCACATCGCTTTTCGGCGCAACGGTTTTCTTCCAGCCGCAGCGGCCACAGCTAAACGTAAAAGGCTTGGGTTTGATCGGCATGTCAGCACCCTTCCCGGACGCCGGACACCAAGTCCTGCAACAGAACCAGCTTGCGTTGCAGCTGTTCGACGTGCGCTTTCTCGGCGCGCAGTGCCGAGCGCAACTCTTTGTTTTCCACTTCCCGAACCCGTGCCCAGCGGCACGCGGCCTTGCATTCACGGAGCATTTGCCACACGTCCCGCAGCTTCAGGTACTGAATCATCAGCACCAGGGTGATGACCCCCATCAGCAGCAAAGCCCCTGTCGAAACAGCATCCGACGTTGTCATGTCCACATCCTTTTCGTGAGTTCGATTGATCTCGAAGACAGCCGAAGAATATGTAGTGTTTGACGACAGGTATAGAATGTAGACTTATACAGGTAAACAAATCGAGCACATGGAGCGGTCATGAAACGCACGCCGGACATCAAACAGGTTCGCTGGGACCTGGCACTTCGCTACCGTTTGATCGAGACCGTGGTCTGGTGGGAAGGCCGCCTGACCACGGGCCACTTGATCCAGAGCTTCGGCATCAGCCGTCAGCAGGCGTCGAAAGACATCAACACCTACATGAACGACCATGCGCCGCAAAATCTTACATATGACAAGAAGATCAAAGGCTACGTACCCAGCAAAGTGTTCAAGCCACGGTTCATCGACGACAGTGCCAACGCCTATTTGCACCTGCTGAACCAGACCCATTCCCGCGCGCCCCACGTCGAAGGCCTCGCCCTGGCCTATGCCCATACCCTGGTGCTGGAAGTGCCGGACCGGACCATCCGCCCGGAGGTCCTGCGCCCGCTGCTCAAGGCGTGCCGAGACAGCGAGGTCATTGCGGTCGAGTACGTGTCGCTGGCCAACCCGGCCCCGGAGATCCGCCTGATCGCGCCTCACACCTTGATCTACACCGGCATGCGCTGGCACGTGCGGGCGTATTGCGAGAAGAACCGCGAATACCGCGACTTTGTCTTGAGTCGCCTGCGTGGTGAGCCGGAGTTTGAGCGCAAGACCGAGAACCTCATCGCCAGCGACGACGATTGGAACACCGAGGTCGAGGTAATTATCGAACCCGACTCCCGCCTAAAGCCGGAACAGAAAGCGATCATCGAAGCCGACTTCGGCATGCAGGACGGCACCCTGGTCATCCCGACCCGCCGGGCCTTGGTCAAATACGTGCTGCAACGTTTCCAGATTGACCCGAAAAAACTCGACCCGAAAGCCGCGGCGCAACAGATCGTGGTGAAGAACCTTGAAGCGTTGAAGCCGTGGCTTTATGAGTGAGGCGCCCTCAGATCACGGATAACTAAACCCCTTCACCAACGTCAACTCCCCCACCGCCCGCATCGGCACCAGAAAATTTTCGATTTTCTCACTTGGCGTGCCCTCCTCCGTGATCACCGTAACTTGCGCGGTGGTCAGCGGTTGCTCGGCGTTTTCCTGGCCGTCTTCGTCATTGCGATAGCCGCCGCCGAAGTAGTTTACGTACACCAGGTACTGGCCTTTGATCGGCGCGGGCATGGCGAAGATTTCCGGGCCGTAGCCGGTGGTGACGTCGACGTCGAGGGCGGCGCCGTTGGCGACGGCGCGCTCGCCGTACCAGATGTGCGCGCCGTCGGGGGTGATGAGGTGCAGGTCGAGGTCGGTGCCGTCGCTGTCCCAGGCCAGCAGCACCCGCAGTTTGGCGGGGGTAGCGCCGCCGCTGCTGTTGAGAAATTGCGTGCGGTGGCGTTGCGTACCATCGGGGCTGCGGACTTCGACGCTGTTGCTGCCGTTGGGAAAGGAGAACGGCCGATCGAAGCGGCCGGCGGGATCGATTTTCAGCGGCATGCTCACGCCGTTAACGATCAACCGGCCGGGCTCACTGGCTTTCGGCGTGGCGTTGATCTGACCACTGATGCGCGCGGTGTTGGCTTGGCCAGCCGGAGTGTTGACGGATGACGCGGGGTAATTGACGGTCTGGCGAAAGCTTTCGCCCTCGCCTTGCGCCGCGCCAGTGCGCCAACCGCCAACCGGGGTGTCGAGTTTTACAGCGCTGTCGGCCGCCAGGGCCGACGGCAATGCGTACATCGAACAGAGGAACAGGAAAACCTGCGGATAACGGAGTTTCATGGCCTATTCCAGTAAGAGGTGGCGGGCGAGCCCTTCGATGTAGGTTTCATCCTGGCCGTTAGGATGTGCGTCGAAGGCCAGGTGCAGGTATTCGTGGGTCAGGTCGAGGCGATCTTGCAGCGACTGCACGCCGCGCACGTAGATCCGCTGACGCTCGCGGTCGACATAGGGGCGGCCGAAGGCAAGCTTGCAGACGGCGAAGGTGCTGGTTTCGTTGTAGCCGACTTCGCTTTCCAGACGCTGGCGCCAGCCCGGACGCTGTTTCTGCAGCCAGACTTGAGCGGCGGGCAACGCTTCGCAGGAGGCGACCGGATTGTCCCAACGGCTGAGGCTGGCGCGGGGGTAAGCGTGCAGGAGAATGGCGTCGTAGCGTTGACCGGCGTTGGCTTGTTCGACGGCGTGCTGCCAGGCGAGTTTGTCCGGGGCGGCCTGGTCGGAGTGATAGGTGACGCTGCTGCCGGCGAGCACCAGGTCACTGGTCCACGCGGCGATGGCGCGGGATTCGGGCGTGGCGGGACGCGGAGCAACGCGCTGACGGCTGCTGCTGTCGTCGATGCTCAGGCAATCACCGTGGCGGGTAGCGTTTTGCAGCAGGTAAGTGCGGATCGCGACGGCCAGGGCTTTCGCGGCTTCGGCAGGTTCGGGGGCAGCTTCGCGCTGCAAGACACGGGCGACATATTCCTCGCGATCGAGACGGGCAACGAGCCGGCCACCCAGCAAAAACAATTCGCCGGCACTGTGGATAGCCAAGGCATTGTCGTTGGCGAACTCGACGCGGTAATCGCCTTTCAATGGCCCGTTCGTCACGACCTGGTCACCGGCCAGCACTCGGCGAAACGGGTAGCGGGCAAACAGATTCACTTCCACACAGCGCCCGGCATCCACTGGCCAGTTCGACGGCAGTACGGTGGACAGTGCCTGGCCATAGTCACGCAATACCCTCTGGCTGGTGCCTCGCCCACCGGCCCAGATCGGCGTGCCGTCAGCGGTCCATCCGGCAAACCCACCCTGGCGCGAAGACGGATCATGCTCACCGAGCCAACTCCAGGTTTTCACCCGCAGGCGCCCACCGAGTTCACCGACGACATTACCGTCAGCAGCATTCAGCACCACATCGAGCAGCACGCGACGCGCCTGATCCTGTGCCGGCATCAACGCCAGCACTTTGAGCAATCCAGCCACGGGCACCCGTGTTGCTGGCTGTAACGCCGGCAGATCGAGCAACCACTCCGGCGCCTGTCGCGCCTGCCAATACTGGCGCCAGTCAGTGCTGGTGATACCCAGTCGCGCCGGTTCGAAGTACAGGCCGCAGGATTTCACCAGCGCTTGATCACGCCCAATCTGGCCGCCCGCCGCGCAGCAATACACTTCCTCTTTCGACTGACCACGACATTCATAAGGCGATTCGTGGGCGCCGGTGTCGACCAGCCAGCCATAGACGAACAGCTTCCATAAACTGCCGAGCGGCGTCTGCAAATCTACGGGCAGCGGTTCGCGAGCGACCACTTGGGTGGGGCTCAACGACAGCAGCTCACCCTTGAAACCCAGCCGCAACGGTTCCTCCTGCGCTATCGCCAGCGCAGGCAGCAAACACATCAGCAGCCAGACCCAAGGCCGAGTCATGTCACTGAACCGTGACCTGGCCCAGGGCCGCTTTTTGCTCCTGGGCTTGATGTTGCGGTGCGTAGACCTGAGTGAAACGCACCGGCGGCAAATTGAACTGACCTTTTTGCGAAAAACGCACCAGATGCCGCAGGCGCAACTCTCCGCTCAAGGCATCGACCGGTATCCCATAGGCCATCTGCCCTGGCTCGAACCGCGCCTTTTCCAGTGCGCTCGGCTCGCTCCCGGCCTTACCCATCAGCTTGATGCCCCACGTGGTGCGCTCGACATCGGCGCCTGGTGGCAGCGGCACCTCCAGCAGGCCGTAGCGCAACGGTTTCGCGGCTTTGCTGGTGAGGATAACTTCGTCCAGATACAGGCTGTCGCTGGACAACGGCTTGGTGCCCACCGCTTCCAGTTTGAAGGTGAAGGCTTCGTCGCCCGGCACCAGTCGCGACAAACGACGGGTGATGGTCACCGGCATCGGTTCAACCGGCGGCTGCCGAGTCTGGTAGCTCAATGACGCGCGCAGGGGACGTTCCTGTGTCCCGGTCAGCGACAAGACCGTGGGGATTGGCGCCGCCCCTTGCCAGGTCCAGAACATTTCACCGGTGGCGCTGTGTTGTTTCTTCCAGCCCTCCCCCGGTGCCAGCGCAAGGGTCGGCGAAGCCTGCTCGATGCTGCGTTGCAACCAGCTCAGGGCCAACGCCCGTTCAAGGGTCGACTGCTGCGGCAACAGGCGTTGCAACAACGTGTGGGCACTGGCCTGATCGAACGGTTGCAGCGACAGACTCAAGGCTTCGGCAAACGGCTGCGAACTGACCGCCAAGCGCTGTTGCGCCGCAGCCACTTGACGATTGAACGCCTCCGGTAAAGGCACCTTGGCCTGACGTGCCAGCGACGCGGTCAGCGCCCGAGCCGCCGCCAAACCCAAGGCCGACTCCGGGTCGCTCATGACCAGGCTGTCCTCGCCCTCAGCCATCAGATTTTCGGCGCTGCCCTCGCCAGCTGTTGCCAAGTCGTCCATCAACCCGCTGAGCAACGTGTTGACCGGCAACTGCATCTGCTTAGCGAATGACAGGATTAATGCCCGCTGCAACAACGGGGTGTTTTTCGCCTGTTTGGCATATACCTCCAGCACCCGTTGCCAATGCTCGGGGGGCAAGCTCAGCTCCAGCACCTGACTGGCGTGCCAGTCGGCGTAGTAGGCGTATGCCGTGAGGAAAGCATCCGGCTCGCCGTCCTGGCCCCACCAGGTGAAGCTGGCCGAAGGCCCGGCCATTTGCACCAGGCGCAGGCGGCTGTTTTGCATGATCAGACGCAAGCGGTCGCGGATCTGCGGGTTCGACGCCAACGTTGGGTAAGCCATGCTCAGCGGCAGCAAGCGACTGGCCGTCTGTTCAACGCCGCCATACGGGTAGCTCAGCAGATCATCGAGGGCCGACCGGAACAGCGCTTGCGGGCTGTCATCCAGGCGCAGGCGAATAGTCGTAGCGTCCGCCGGCACGCTCAACGGCGTATCGCCGCTGGCCACGTCCAGGCTTTGAGTCTGGGTGACTTGCCAACCGTCACCGCTCGCGGTCAGGCGCACGGCCAGGGCGTCGGCGATTTTGCCGTCCTGTACCAGTTCGGCGGACCACTCGCCACTGGCGAACGCAAACGCCGGCAGCGGGATGTAGTTGATGCCGTTGTTCAGGGTCACCGGGACACGTTGATCACTGCCGCCGTAATGAATCACCAGTTCCGCCTTGACCGGTTGCTCAGCCTGGCTGAACGCAAACACGCCCAGGTCCGGTTTGTCGCCGGCGCGGAAGGTGCTCGGGCCGCTCCACTTCAGGTACAGCGGTTTTTCCGAGCGCACGAATTGCTTCTTCTGCCCGACCTGGCCGTCATCGGCCATGGCTCGCGCGGTGATGCGCCAGCGCGTCAGCGAGTCCGGCATCTTGAAGGTGAAGCGGGTCTTGCCGTCGGCGTCAGTGATCAGTTCCGGTTGCCACGCTGCGGTATCGACATCTTCACGACGCGGCCGCTCCAGCACTTTCACTCCGCGCTCGCTGCGGTTGGCCTTGCCCGGCGCGCCAGGACTGCCCGGCAACGCTACGTCGTAACTGATGAACGACAGACTGGCGCTGGTGCGCACATTGTTACGGCGCGGATGGTAGAAGAACTGGTCGATGGTCGGCGCCACTTCCGGCTGCAGCGCGTAGATCATTTCGTCGACCACGCTGACGGTCAGGTGTGCCGGGATGGGTTTGCCGGCGAACTGGGTGCTGAGGTCCACGGTCACCGTGTCGCCCGGCTGGTAGTGCTCTTTATCAGTGGCGATCGCCACGTCGATCTGCGGCGCGACCACTTTGATCCCGGCGTTCTGGAAGCTGTACTGGCCGCCCTTGGTGTAGAGCACGGAGAAGGTCAGATTCGGCGCAAAATTGTCCTTCACCGAAATGCGCGCGCGGTATTGGGTGTCGCTGAGTTTCTCCATTTTCAGCCAGTCACCGCCCTTGGACAGCAACGCCGTGGCCTCGACCTTGTCACGCTCGAGTGACAGCAGCGCATCGCTGATCGGCTCGGGAAAGGTGATCAGCGCCAGGGCTTCTTCGCCGGCCTTGTACTCAGGTTTGTCGAGGACGATTTCCACGGTGCCCGGCACGGCTTTGATGCCTTCGCCGGTGACCGAATGCCCGGTCGCGCCAATCACCCGACCGTGCGCATCCTTGAGCGATAGGTTGTAGGTGCCGGGACGCTCGAAGGCCAGGCTGAAACTGTTGTCAGCGGCGGTGAGTTTGCCTTCGCCCGTGCTCTGGTCCTCCAGGCGCACCCAGCTGTAACTGCTCGGCGGCGCTGCCTGGTTTTGCTCGTTTTCATTGGCGTAGCTGAAGGCAATTTTGTCGCCCACTGCACTAAAGCGTTGCGGCGCGCTCAAGCGGAAATTAGCGGCGCCACGGTCGATGAGGATTTCCTTGGTGGTCTTGACGCGATACGCCGCGCCATCGCTGGCAAACACCGTCAGCATGTAGCGGCTTGGTTTGTCGGCGGCGGGCAGGTCGAGGGTTGCGTTGCCTTTGGCGTCGGTGGTGAGTTCGGTACTGGTCAGCTCCACCGGGAATTGCCCGAGGTATTGCAGCTCGTTATCGACCATCGACAATTGCTGGGCGCGCAGGCTCAGGCTGAGCTTGGCGTTGGCCACTGGTTTACCGTCCGGGTACAGCAGCACTAAGCTGCCCTTGACCGGTTCGCCGGTGCGGTAATCCTGCTTGGCCAGGTTCAGCGAAATTTCGAAGTGCGGCTTAATGTACTCGGCCACCCGGAACGCACTGCTGTAGAGCTGATCCTTGTAGCTGAAACGCAGTTCATAACCGCCCGCCACTGCGTTGTCCGGCAACTGGAAACGACCTTGGGTGCCGGCCTTGGCATCGAGTTTCAGGTCCAGGCTTTGCAACTCGGTACCGGTGGCATCGAGCACGCTGACCTTGACGTCGGCCGCACCCGGCAGCACCGAATCACGGGCGTTTTTGAACTCACGACCGACGATTTTCAGCGACACCCAATCTCCCGGCCGGTACAGCGGCCGGTCGGTGAACGCATAGAGTTTGGTGTCGTAGATTTCGCTGTCGTAGTAGAAGTTTTCCGAGACGAAAACCCCGCCCTCTTCGTCTTCGCCAATCACGAACGAACGCTCGGGGCTGACGTGTTTCAACCGCAGCAAACCCTCCGCATCGGTGGCGCCGCTGTTCATGACGCCCAGGCCATCGGTCCATAGCACATTGACCTTCGGCACCGAACTGCCTTCGTGTTTGCGCGCGGCCCAGACCAACAATTCATCACCGGAAATCTTGCTCACCGCCACGGTGTTGGAGACGAATACCATGGTAGTGGCGCGGTACTTGCCGATTAGCGCTTCCACCAGGTACAGCCCGGGCTTGAGGTTGCCCAACGGGATATAGACATTGCCCGGCGCGACGCTGACAAACTCACTGGACGAGCCTGCCAGGTTGACCCCGGCCGGCGGCTGGATAGGTTTGGCGTCCCACAACGGATAACGGAACTGGCTGACCACCGGCAGGCCCGGAATCAAGGCGAATTGTGGCTGCGCATCGTAGGGCGTTGGCGCGGCGATGGCGTTGCCCATCTTCAGTTCCGGCACTTCCTCGGTGACTTGCTTGCGCGACTCGTAGGAAAACGCCCGCTGCATCACCCGACGGGATTTGCGGTACCAGTTGTCCCACAGGTAAGCGAGGGTGTTGGACAGGCCTTCACCCTTGAACTGACCGTCGCTGACCACCCGGTGCAGGTTCTTCTGGCGCTTGAGGAAATCCAGCGGTTTGTCGATGCGGTATACGCGGATGTCGGCACCGCCGTAAGGCTCCATGCGAAAGCGCCGATAGTCGCGACCCGGCGCTTCGAGACGCACCATCGCCTGCTCATCGCTGGCGAAGCTGCTGTCGGCCAGCAGGAAAAAACTTTCGCCGGGCACCGGCGTATAGCCGCTTGGCTCGACAGCGTCTTCGGCATTGACCGTGGCCAATGGCAGCAGCAAAGCAAGCAACAGCGGCAGTTTCGAACACAAGCGCAGCATGCGGGCACCGGTCATTGGGAGAGAAAATTCAGTCGATAGACGCCGATGAAGTTGGGGTTGGCTGCGTCGGGTATCCATCGGGTGTCCTTCCATGTCATGAGTTGCTGCAGGCTTGCGGAGCGCATGCCGTTATCGGTGGGAGTGCTGGTGCCGGTGTGATAGGCAATGAAGCGGCCCATCCAGATCATCAGGTGCTGGTCATCGCCCTGGTCGAAAAACATCAGGTCGCCGGGACGCGCCAGGGCCACGTCGCGGCCGACTAGATGACTGTTGAATTGAATCAGTTTGATCGCGTTGACGTAGGGCCCGACCTTGCCACCGCCCTGCTGCCATTGCTGGGCGAGGCCGCGCTGGGCGTCGCTCAGTTGCAGTTCCGGTGGCAGGTAGCGGTTGGACAGGCCGTTGCTGCGCAGCCATTTGTCGTCGTGAACTTTCAGCGCCTCGTTGGCGGCGAAGCGCACCAGGCCGGCGCAATCCTGCTGGTACCAGCGCGGGCTTGGGCCTTGGGTGAGTTGTTCCTGGGCGATGCGCACGAACCAGGCGCGGAACACCTGGGATTGCGCGACATCCAGCGGCGGCGCCTCGACCGCCCCAGCGCCAGCGCCAGCGCCAGCGCCAGCGCTCAGCAGTAAAGCCAAAAGGCCAAGGCTGCGGATCAAGGAACTCACAGGGCTTTCCACTCCAGCGGAAGCCACTGCCAGTGGCCGTCCGGCTCGGCGCCCTCGGGCAGCGTCAGGGCGTATTTGCCGTAGCCGCTCAGGGTCTTGAGTTTCGGCATCAGGTAGGTTTGCGCGGCGTTGAAGAACACCGGTTCCATGTCCTGCGGCAGGCTGTCGAGAGTCTCCTGCTGCATCAGTTGCGCCATGGCGTCCGGGCCGAAGTAGACCGGCATCAGCAGATCTTTGGGCAGTACGTCGGCCATCGGCGGGAAACGTTTGTCGACTGTGCCCAATGCCTTGTCCACCAGTCTGTCATCGAGTGAAAACAGCAAGGTCGAGCCCTGCCGCGCCAGGCTCACGCGCATGAAGGCTTTGCCGGTAATCGCATCAGGTTGCTCGGCATCCTTGGCCGCATAGGGACCGAAGTTCGAACTGACCTGGCGCTGCCACTGATGCAGGTTGCCGTCGTGCTTCTCGACCACCGGAAACGCTTTGTCTGGCACCTTGCCCTCGTAAGCCCCGACCATCGAGCCGAACAGTTTGCCCAGATCGCCGTCGAGTTTGCCGCTGTCGCTGTCCTTCAGGCTGGCCACCAGCAGTGGCGTGTACAACCGCGAGTCGGCGTACCAGCACAACCCGGCGGCGCCGGCCATGTGTTCGGTCAATGCTTGGGCCACCGAGTCATCGGCGCCAAGCTTCACCAACAGCGGTTTCTGTTGCTCGGCGGCCAGCGGCAACGCTACGCACGCACTGGCGCCCATTGGCATGGCTTGCCAGATAGGTTTGAAATCGAAATCAGGCTGATCCTCCAGTTCATCCATCGCCAGGTAGCTGTGCCAGCCTTTGTCGTCCATGTCGAAACGCAGGCCGGCGAAGTTCGGAATGAAACGCTGGTAACCCATGGCCAATACGCTGGCGTTCACCGACAGCCGCTGCTTCACTTCCGGCGCCCTGGGCGGCAAGCCGAACGCTTCAGGGAAGAGCTTTTCGCCATTGAGCAACGCGGCAATCGCCTGGGTCGACACGCCGCCGCTGTCTTCCGGTGCGTCAGCCTCCGAGTCGTAGAGCTTGGACGGGTTGGACAGCACCACCAGTTTGTCGCCGTGAGAGGCGAACACCAAGGACTTGCTGGCGTTGTAGCGCAATTGGTAGAGCGCCACCGTTACGCCGCCGACCTTGACCTCGCTGAGCTGGCTCAATTGCGTATCGTCCAGCGCCACTTTGGCCAGCGGTTCGAGCAGTTTGGCCAGGCCACCACGGTCCATCACCAGCAGAAAGTCTTTCAAACGCCCATCCGCACCACGCCACAAGGCGACATCCGCGGGTTGATCGAAGAGTTGCTCGATCAGGCTGTCCTGCAGTTTCAGATCGTGCTCATAAATGATCCGGCGCAGGCTGCCGATCAGACCAAGGCGATCGGCCTGGGTCTGGTAGTAGAAGACGAAATCCTCGGTCAGGGTCTCCTTGAGAAACGGCACCGCCAGGAGATCCTTGGGCAGTTGGCTCAGGGAATGGGTTTCGAGCAAACCGTCCGGGCGACTCATGCCGAGTTTTTCCGCCGCCAGTTCCGGCATCGGCGCCTTGGGTTTGTGCAGCAGCCAGCCCATGCCCGCAGCCACGCCCGCCACCAACACCAGGCCGCCGACGATGAGCGGCCAGCGACGAGAAGGTTTGGCACCGGGCGCTTCATTAGCCGGGGACGCCGTGTTATCGCTCATGTTCACGCTCATGCTCACAAAGCCCAATTCATCCGTGGTGCGGGATGCTTAATAGTTGAAAGTCTTGACCAGCAGCAGGTCGCCGATGGCGCGCAACGGCACGATGAAGGTCTCGCGTTTTTCATCGACGGTGTTTTCGTTGAGCACCAGGTTGATCTGCGAGGTGATGACCTCGTTCTGGTTACTGGCCTCATCGAAGTTATAGCCGCCGCTGCCGAAGTTGCCCCAATAGTTGACGTAAACCAGATAAGTGCCATGCAACGGCGCGGTCATGGTGAACATTTCCGGGCCCGGGCCGTCGACGCCATCCGGGTCGAGACCGCCACCATTGGAAAGGCTGGGCCGCGCGAAAAAAGCATGCTGGCCGTCGGGGGTGACGATGTGCAGATCGAGCTCGGCCTTGGGGTCGTCCCAGCCGAGCACCACGCGAATCTGCTCGGGGGTGCGCAGGTTGTTGGCTTCGTAGAATTGCACGCGCTTGAGGGACTTGCCTTCGGAGCTGCGCACTTCAACGCTGTTCGAGCCGGCGCCGAAGGCATAGGGCCGGGCGAAACGGCCTTGCTCGTCGGTGTATAGATTCAGGGGATTGCCATTGACCGCCAGGCTATGGGGCGGCCGCAAGTTGCCAATGGCCTTGAGTTGACCCTCGATCATC
Organism: Pseudomonas rhizozeae; assembly: GCF_031583775.1. NCBI lineage: Bacteria > Pseudomonadati > Pseudomonadota > Gammaproteobacteria > Pseudomonadales > Pseudomonadaceae > Pseudomonas > Pseudomonas rhizozeae. The sequence continues at coordinate 85,808 of NZ_JAVLSB010000047.1, read as the reverse complement.
GTGCGATTGCGCTGCACGCCACGATCAATGGGCGGTGTCGGGTAGGCGACTTGCGGGTTTTCGCTGCGGTCGAGCAAGCCGCTGTAGCGCCAGCCGCCCACGGGCTCCGACAACTCAGCCGCAGGCTCGGCGGCAAGCGCCGGCGCGCAGCAAAATCCGATCAGCAGCAATAACAATGAACGCATGTGATGCCTCCTGCCATGCATGACGAAACCTTGCGCCCGATCCTCGGCGCGTAACAGCTCAAAATACGGTGTTTCGTCAGAAAGACCCGCAATAGTCGGGTCCTGGACGTCGCGAAGATTATCGAGTGGAGGTTTTTTTAACAATCAGAGACCGCCGAATGTGCGGTAGGAAAAATGCTGTCGGGTGGACGGTGAGCCGAATAAAACGGCATATTCGGCTCATAATGTGAGCCGAATACCTTGGTTATTCGGCTCACGCATCTTGGCGCGAATCGACGCGGTCCTGGGCAAGACGCGATTCTGGCAGGTGCATCAGCAATCACAGCTGACCGCAGAGCAGACCAAAATCGTCAATCGCTTGCTGGACGGTGGTGAGCGAGGTGTTGAACAGGGCATCAGTGCCGCCCAGTATCAAGCGGTGGCAAAACTGTCGAAGGCCACGGCAACCCGCCATTTGGCGGAGCTAGTGGAAAAAGGTTGCCTGAAGAAACTGCCGGGCGGCGGGCGCAGTACCCGTTACCAGATCCGCTACCCCGGTGACCCCGCACCGTAGTTCGTTGCGACATACCTTTGTGGCGGGGGAACTCGCCCCAGCGGGAGCAAGCTCCCTCGCCACAGGGATCACTGAATATGCGCCGGAACCGGCCGCCGTTCATTTGCCCCAACCCCCCATGTCTGCTAGTGTCGCGCCGGTTTAACGTCAACCGGAAATCGCCGCCATGGCCCGCAAAAAAGCTGCACTGGATTTCGAACAATCCCTCGCTGACCTGCAAACGCTGGTCGAGCGTCTGGAGAATGGCGAATTGTCGCTGGAAGACTCGCTGACCGCTTTCGAACAAGGCATCGGCTTGACTCGTGACTGTCAGGCGGCGCTGGCCCAGGCCGAACAAAAGGTGCAGGTGCTACTCGAACGCGATGGCGAGTTGGCCGAGGAACCCTTCGACGCGGAACAGCCCGAATGATTGCTGCTTATCAGGCCAGTTCCCAGGCCCGCGTCAACGCTGCGCTGGATACCTTGTTCAACGCACCGAGCCCTGAATTCGCCCGCCTCTACAAAGCCATGCGCTACAGCGTGATGAACGGCGGCAAACGGGTCCGCCCGCTGCTGGCCTACGCCGCGTGCGAAGCGCTCGGCGGCCAGGCGGAGCAGGCCAACGGCGCGGCCTGTGCGCTGGAATTGATCCACGCCTATTCGCTGGTGCACGACGACCTGCCGGCCATGGACGACGATGATTTGCGGCGCGGCCAGCCGACCACGCACAAACAATTCGACGAAGCCTGCGCCATTCTCGCCGGCGACGGCTTGCAGAGCCTGGCGTTCAGCGCCTTGCTCGATCCGCGCCTGAGCAACTGCGACGCCGACATCCGCCTGCAAATGGTCAGTACCCTGGCCGCCGCCGCGGGCCCGGCCGGCATGGTCGGAGGCCAAGCCATCGACCTCGGCTCGGTGGGCTTGAAACTTGACCAGAAAGCCCTCGAATACATGCACCGGCACAAGACCGGAGCGCTGATCGAGGCCAGTGTCAGGCTCGGTGCCCTGGCCAGCGGCCGGGCCGAGAAAGACGAGCTGAAATCCTTGCAGAGCTACGCCCAGGCCATCGGCCTGGCGTTCCAAGTGCAGGACGACATCCTCGACGTCGAAAGCGATACCGCTACCCTCGGCAAGCGCCAAGGCGCCGACATCGCTCGGGACAAGCCGACCTACCCGGCGCTGCTCGGGCTTGACGCCGCCAAGGCCTACGCCCTGGAATTGCGCGACCAGGCCCTGCATGCCCTGCGACCCTTTGACGCGGCGGCAGAGCCATTGCGCGATCTGGCCCGCTACATCGTCGAGCGCCGCAGCTGACGGCGTATCCGCCAAGTTAAATGCAACGCGTGGGCAGGGGCCGATGCATCAGGTAAACTGCGGCATCTTTTATACCTATAACGATTCGCCTGATGCCCACGACGTTTCATGACATTCCCCGCAAGCGCCCGACCACGCCCCTGCTCGACCGTGCCAACACGCCGGACGGCCTGCGCCGGTTAGGTGAAGCCGAGCTGGAAACCCTGGCCGATGAATTGCGCCTGGAATTGCTCTACACGGTCGGCCAGACCGGTGGGCATTTCGGTGCTGGCCTGGGCGTGATCGAGCTGACCATCGCGTTGCATTACGTCTTCGACACCCCGGACGACCGGTTGGTGTGGGACGTTGGCCATCAGGCCTATCCTCATAAAATCCTCACCGGGCGCCGCGAGCGCATGGCCACCCTGCGCCAAAAGGACGGCGTGGCGGCGTTCCCTCGTCGCGCCGAGAGCGAGTACGACACCTTTGGCGTCGGCCACTCCAGTACTTCGATCAGCGCCGCCCTGGGCATGGCCATTGCCGCCCGCTTGCAGAACAGTGACCGCAAGGCAATCGCAGTAATCGGCGACGGCGCACTGACTGCCGGCATGGCCTTCGAAGCGTTGAACCACGCGCCGGAAGTCAACGCCAACATGCTGGTGATCCTCAACGACAACGACATGTCGATCTCGCGCAATGTCGGGGGGCTGTCGAATTACCTGGCGAAAATCCTCTCCAGCCGTACCTACGCCAGCATGCGCGAGGGCAGCAAGAAAGTGCTGTCGCGTCTGCCCGGCGCCTGGGAAATCGCCCGCCGCACCGAAGAGTACGCCAAGGGCATGCTCGTCCCCGGCACGCTGTTCGAAGAACTTGGCTGGAACTACATCGGCCCGATTGACGGCCACGACCTGCCGACGCTGATCGCCACCCTGCGCAACATGCGCGACCTCAAAGGCCCGCAGTTCCTGCACGTGGTGACCAAGAAAGGCAAGGGCTTCGCCCCGGCTGAAGTCGACCCGATTGGCTACCACGCCATCACCAAGCTCGAACCGCTGGACGCCCCCGCCGCCGCGCCGAAAAAGGCCGGCGGGCCGAAGTATTCCGCGGTGTTCGGTGATTGGCTGTGCGACATGGCCGCTGCGGATGAGCGGCTGGTCGGCATTACCCCGGCGATGAAGGAAGGCTCCGACCTGGTGGCCTTCAGCGAACGTTTCCCGCAGCGCTATTTCGACGTAGCGATCGCCGAGCAACACGCGGTGACCCTTGCTGCCGGCATGGCCTGTGAAGGCGCGAAACCGGTGGTGGCGATTTATTCGACCTTCCTCCAACGCGGCTACGACCAGTTGATCCACGACGTCGCGGTGCAGAACCTCGACGTGCTGTTCGCCATCGACCGCGCCGGCCTGGTGGGCGAAGACGGCCCGACCCACGCCGGCAGTTTCGACTTGTCGTTCCTGCGTTGCATCCCCGGGATGCTGGTGATGACCCCGAGCGATGAAAACGAACTGCGCAAAATGCTCAGCACCGGCCACCTGTACAACGGCCCGGCCGCCGTGCGCTATCCCCGTGGCAGCGGCCCGAACGCGAGCATCGACAAAGACCTCGAACCGCTCGAGATCGGCAAAGGCGTGATCCGTCGCCAGGGCAGCAAGGTCGCCCTGCTGGTGTTCGGCGTGCAACTGGCCGAAGCGCTGAAAGTCGCCGAAACCCTGGACGCGACCGTGGTCGACATGCGCTTCGTCAAACCCCTCGACGAAGCGTTGGTGCGTGAAATCGCGGCCAGCCATGAGCTGCTGGTGACGATTGAAGAAAACGCAATCATGGGCGGCGCCGGTGGCGCAGTCAGCGAATTCCTCGCCCGCGAGAACATTCTCAAGTCGATGCTGCATCTGGGCCTGCCCGACAGCTACGTCGAGCATGCCAAACCGGCGCAGATGCTAGCGGAATGCGGGCTGGACGAGGCGGGGATCGAGGCGTCGGTGCGCCAGCGGATGGCGTTGCTGAATATCTAATCGCCCCACCCTGTGGGAGCGAGCCTGCTCGCGAAACGGTCTGTCAGTCACTGGTCAGTTGGCTGGCCTGCCGCCTTCGCGAGCAGGCTCGCTCCCACAGTTGTCCGTGCCTTATTCCGGAACGCTCATGAATTTTTCCCGCCTCGCCCTGCCCCTGATCCTGCTGCCCACCGCCCATGTATTCGCCGAGAGCTTCGAACGCGACCAAGCGCTGAAGCTGCCGGACGTGCTGATCAGCGCCAACCGGCAGGTCGAAGCGCGCAATGACAGCAGTGCCGCCAACACGGTATTCACCCGCGACGACATCGAACGCCTGCAACCCGGCAGCGTCACCGATCTGTTGCAGCGCGTACCGGGCGTGCAGGTCAGCCAGACCGGCGGGCGCGGCAGTTTGCCGGGGATCTATATTCGCGGCACGCAGTCGGCGCAAAGCCTGGTGCTGGTGGACGGCCAGCGGATCGGCAACTCGACCTCCGGCGACAGCAACCTGCAACACTTGAACATCGAGCAGATCGAACGGGTTGAAGTGCTGCGCGGCTCGCGCTCGGTGATTTACGGCAGTGATGCGATTGGCGGCGTGATCCAGATTTTCACCCGACGCGGCGTCGAACAAGGCTTGCAACCGCGCCTGCACGTCGGTGTCGGCAGCAACCAGACCTGGGAACGTAGCCTGGGCCTGTCAGGTGGCGATCAGCAAACCCGCTTCAACCTCGGGGCCAGCCTCGACGACACCGCCGGCATCGACCGCACCCACGCCTCCTACCCCAGCGACGGCGATCACGACGCTTACCGCAGTAAATCCGTGAGCCTGAGCCTCAGTCATGCCGTCAACGATGACCTCGAAGTCGGCGCGAACCTGCTGGATAACCGCGGCAAAAGCGAATTCGACAACCCGTTTGGGCGCTTCGACCCCGTCACCTTCGAGTCCGTGCAACAGCAGCCTTACAGCGAGTTCGCCGTCAGCAGTTTCAGCACTTACGTTGACGGGCGGATCAATGAGCGCTGGAAATCGCGCCTGGAACTCGGCCACAGCGAAAACCGGGAGAAGACCTTCGACAAACTCAGCGACGAGCGCACGGTGTTCAACACCTACCGCGACTCGCTGAACTGGCAGAACGACCTGAGCCTCGATGCGCGCAACAGCCTGATCGTCGGTGGCGACTGGTATGAAGATCGGGTCAACAGCAGCACCGCGTTCGACGAAGACAGCCGCTGGAACCGCGCGGCGTTTATCCAGCATCGTTTCCAAGCCGAGGTTTTTTCCACCGAACTCGGGCTGCGCCGTGACCAAAACCAGCAATTCGGCGGCCAGAACAGTTGGAGCGGCACCTTCACCCTGCCGCTCAACCCGAACAACGACCTGCTGCTGACTTATAGCGAAGGTTTCCGCGCGCCGACCTTCAACGACCTGTATTACCCCGACTTCAGCAACCCCGATCTCAAGCCCGAAACCTCCAAAAGCTATGAGCTGCAATGGCGCAGCCAACTGACAGACAGTGCGCGCCTGGAAGCGTCGCTTTATCGCACCGACCTCGAGGACGCGATCATCTTCGGCAGCAGCAACCGCCCGGAAAACGTCGCCTCGGCACGGATCAATGGCTTCGAAGCGGCGCTCAAGCAGGATGTGTTTGGCTGGCAGAGCAACCTCGGAGTGGCGATCATCGACCCGCGCGACCGCGACACCGGCCACACCCTGGCCCGTCGCGCGCGGCGCACGCTGAGCCTGGACCTTGATCGGCAATTCGATCGCCTCGGCCTCGGTGCCAGTTGGCAAGCGGTCAGCAGCAGCTACGACGACAACGGCAACACCCAGCCATTGGGCGGTTATGCACTGCTGGGATTGCGCAGCAGTTGGGCGCTGAATCGCGAGGTCAGGCTGGAGTTGAAAGTCGATAACCTTCTGGACAAGGGTTACAGCCGCGCGCTGTACAGTTATGACGGCGGGCAGGATGGCTATCGCGAGGAAGGCCGGGCGTGGGTGTTTGGGGTGACTTGGACCCCAGCGTGGTAATCACCCCGAGCGTACCGCTTATTTTTGTCGAGGCAATTTGTTGGAGTTGAGTCTGCCGCCGGCGAGCGCCTGGGCACAGGTCGAAAAGCCGTTGGCATTGATCTGGCTCTTGTCGGTAAAGGCGACGAAGAAATCAGTCTTCTTGCCTTTGTTTTTCAACTTGTAATCAAAACACTGGGCGGTCCCACCGCGAATAGACGTGATGAGTTTGGGCTGCTCGATGGCAAGGATGTCTTGTTTAGTCCCACCACGCTCAGAAGCGGTCACCAACGGGTGGTCGATAAATGCCATCAGCGTCGCCACTCCTTTGACGGTGCCGCACCCGGTCAATAAAACGGAAAGTACTCCAACACTGGCAATGAGCAAACGCATGGATAGTCCTGAGTGGATTGATCGAAAGGCTTTGCGCTCGGCCCTGCTCGGCGGCGCAATTTGGACAAGCCTAATCAATCTCACCATTAGAAGCTGTCAGAGTATTCCCAGGAGGCTCGGCGATTAGTCGACAGTTCAGGTCATCCCATTCACAGTGGTCGAAACCTTACTAGCACTGGCGGTGCAGCGACGTTAGCGCTCCGGCGCAACCAGCGCACACAGTGCGGCGGTCGCCTCGATCATCTGCCCGCTCGGCCTCTCCAGGCCTTTATCGGTGACCAACAACAGTCGCCCCTGCTTCACCGCGTCCATCTGCGGCCAAGCTTTCCACGCGTCGAGTTGCGCCTGATCACTCGCGAGGATCACCTGCGGATTGCGCTGCAACACCGCTTCAACGCTGACTTGCGGCGCCGGCAATGTCAGGTCGGCGAACAGATTGCGCGCGCCGCACAGCGCCAACGCATCGCTGATGATCTGGCCGCCGCCGACGGTGTACAGCGGCCGATCCCAGACTTGGTAAAACACGCCCACCGGCTCGTCGCGGCGATAGCGCTGGCGCAGGCTGGCCAGCCGTTGGCGCAGATCGGCGGCCAGCGCCTGGCCACGCTCAGGTCGGCCGAGTCGGTCGGCGATGGCCTCGATCTGCGCCGCGAGTTGTTCCAGGCTGTGAGGTTCGGCGACATAGATGGGAATGCCCAGCCGACTGAGCTGATCGCGCTGCGCCGGGCCGACGCTGCCGGGCCAGAGCAGCAGCAAATCCGGTTTGAGGCTGAGCAAGCGCTCCATGTCCAACTGACCGTAGCGGCCCACGGAGGGAATATCGCGCAGCTCAGCGGGACGCTCGCCGGCATCGAGCACCCCGACCAGCAGATCGGCCGAGCCCAGTTCGACGACGATTTCCGAGAGCGACGGCGCTAGGCTGACCACGCGTTCGACCGCCAGCGCCGGGCCACCGAAGGCCAGCAGCACCGCCAGCCAAGTGCGGCGCATCAGCCGAGTTGACGCGGGATACGGTAGAGGTAGAACAGCACCGCGGTCGACAACGCCAGCAACATCAACGGCACCGCTTCGAGGCCGACAAATACTGCCAGGGCGCCGATCCACGCCGGCAACCCCGCCGCGAGAAACGCCGCGCGTCGCGTGGCCGCCAAAGCGATCCAGGCGCCGGGTTCGTCCGGGGTATCGAGGGTTTTCTGGGTGGCGATCAGTGCATGTTTGTAGCGGCCGAAGAACTTCAAACTGACAAACATCGACGCCACACCGGCGATAAACATCGGCATGGCCAACACCGGCAGAATCGCCTCGCTTTCACCGAACACGCCATTGATCACGAACAGTGGCAGCAACGCCATGGCGAAATATTGCCACCAACTGAAGGACAACCGGCGCCGCACCTGACCGCGAGTCACGCGCGGTCGACCTCGCCCTGATGCTCGTTGCCCATCATATGGTCGAGCTTGCTGGCCTTGGTCGCCAGGTACAGTTTGTTGTGCGGATTGTGGCCGGTGTGCAGCGGTACGCGCTCGGCGACCACGATGCCCATGTCGGTCAGGGCTTTGACCTTGCGCGGGTTGTTCGTCATCAGGCGCAGCGAGCTGACGCCCAAGTGCTGCAGCATTGGCAGGCACATGGCGTAGTCGCGCTGGTCGGCAGCGAAACCGAGGCGCTCATTGGCCTCAACGGTGTCGGCCCCGCCGTCCTGCAATTCGTAAGCGCGGATTTTGTTCAGCAGGCCGATGCCGCGACCTTCCTGACGCAAGTACAGCAGCACGCCACGGCCTTCGCGGGCAATCGCTTTCAGCGCGGCCTCCAGTTGCGAGCCGCAGTCGCAACGCTGGCTGAACAAGGCATCGCCGGTCAGGCATTCGGAGTGCAACCGGCCAAGGACGGGAGCGCCATCGGCGAAGTCGCCGAGGCTGAGCACAACGTGCTCGCGGCCAGTGGCCTCATCGAGAAAGCCATGCATGGTGAATTGCGCAAAAGGGGTGGGCAGCTTGCAAGCGGCGACAAAAACGACGGGCACCGTTGTGCTCCTGATCAGTATGGGACTGGAGATTCGCAGAGGCGGCATTGTAACAGCAGGTTTAAGCAGACGCTTAGGCTGAATTATCGAGGATAAGTATCGATAAGTTTGATAGTGCGCCCGCCGCACGCATGGGCCAAGTCACTGGCCAGCAAAGGGATACGGCTGGCCCCAACGCTTGAAGATCGGCTTCAGCTCCCCACTTTTCACCAACTGCTCCATGCGCTGGTCGAACAGCGCCATCAGCGTCCTGGCTCTCGGAGTATTGGCGAAGCACAGGTACAGCGGCAATTGGGCCACGTGTGATTTGCGGAACTGGGTGGGATCCTTGGCCATGCCGAGCACGTAGTCGACCTCGGGCAGGGCATCGATGTAGAAGTCGGCACGGTTGTGCGTCAGCATCGACAGGATGCCCGTGCGGCGGATCACTTCATCGTACTTATGCACGTTCGGCAGGTAGTTCTGGTACTTGTAGCCGCGCACCCAGGCGAGTCGGTAGCTGCCGATATTTTCCGCTGAGGGCGCCGGGCTGGACGCCAGGCCCAGGGCATAAATCTGGTCGGTGTCGAAATTCCAGCGCGGGTACAGTACCCCTTCGTTCTCATCGCGGTAGGCGCCGACGCAGGCGTCGACTTCGCCCAATTGCGCCAGGCCTACGGAGCGGGTGTACGGCACGGTCCGGAAGTCGACCCTGACCCCGACCGGCTCGAAGACCGCGCGTAACACGTCCCAACCGAGGCCTCGGCCATCGGCGCCGGTATAGTCTTCCCACTCTTCACTGGCCAGGTGAATCACCGTCGGCGGCGGCGACTCGTTACCCGCCCGGACCACAGCGCAAAACAACAGCGCCAGAATCGCCATCCAAACACCGCGTCCAGCCATCCTTTGCCCCCTCAGATTCCAACGCGCCCCGTACCAGGGCCTCAGGCGAACAACCAGACCAGCCCCTGCATGGCCAGCCAGGCGAAGACCCCGGCCAGTACGTCATCAAGCATGATGCCCACGCCGCCATGCACATGACGGTCGATCCAGCGAATCGGCCAGGGCTTGAGGATGTCGAAGAAGCGGAACACCAGGAACCCTGCCAGCAACCAGTACCATCCTTCCGGCACCAGCCACAGGGTGATCCACATTCCGACCATCTCATCCCAGACGATGCCTTCGTGGTCATGCACGCGTAAATCATCGGCCACTTTGCCGCACAGCCAGAAGCCGAACAGCATGGTGATGCCGAGCATCAGCCAGTAGCCCCAGTCGGGCATCATCTGCCACAACGGGATAAAGGGTAGCGCAACTAAAGAACCCCAGGTGCCCGGCGCCTTGGGCAATGTGCCCGAACCGAAGCCGAATGCCAGGAAATGCCAGGGATTGCGCCAGACCGACGGCGGTACGAATTCCGCCGGAACCTGATTGGGATGATCTGTCACGGTGTCTCCCGAAAATGTTGGTAGCCCCGGGTCAGCGGGGTGATGTCCTGTCCGTCGCCATCGTGCAGCGTCACGCCCTGCCCCGCCACTACGCGACCGACCACATGCACCGGCCAGCCGGCGGCAAGCAGCGCTGGCAACTCGGTGGGCGGCAAGGTAAATGCCAGCACATAGTCATCGCCCCCGGCCAGGGCCGCGTGTTCTGCATCTGCCTGGCCGAGCAAGGCGACTAAAGCCTTCGACAGCGGCAGCCTGTCCCGTTCAACTTGAATGGCCACCTTCGACGCCAGGGCGATGTGCCCACAGTCGGCGAGCAAGCCATCGGAGATATCCAGCGCCGAGGTTGCCTTGCCGCGCAAGGCCAGGCCCAGTGCCAGTTGTGGCCTCGGCGACCAGTAATGCGCCAGCAGGGGATCGGCAATCGCCGTCTCGGCCGTGCGCTGGCCCAGCACCAGCGGCAAGGCGCCAGCAGCATTGCCCAGTTCACCCCCGACGCACAGCAGGTCGCCGACTTGCGCACCACTGCGGGTCAGCGCCTGACCGGTGGGCACGGCGCCGAACACGGTCATGGTGATGCTCAGCGGCCCACGGGTGGTATCGCCGCCCACCAGCGCTACCTTGCAGCGCTGCGCCATGGCGTTCAAACCACGGGCGTAGGCTTCCAGCCAAGCGGCGGTCACGGTCGGCAAGGTCAGGGCTAGGGTAAATGCGAGGGGGGTGGCGCCCATGGCGGCCAGGTCGCTGACCGCTACGGCCAGCGAACGCTGACCGAGCAGAAACGGGTCGCAAGGGTCGGAGAAATGCACACCGGCCACCAGCGTATCGGTGGAAATCGCCAACTGTTCCCCGGCGGGAACCGCCAGCAAGGCGCAGTCGTCGCCGATCCCCAGTGCAACGCCCTCGCCGCCCTGCGCACAGGGCGCGGCGGCGAAGTAATGACGGATCAGCTCAAACTCGCCCATTGCGGTTGCAAGCGCGGGTTAGCGCTTGAACGCCTTCACTTCAGCTTCACGCAAGCGCGGGGCCAGTTTGTCGAGCACGCCGTTGACGAACTTGTGGCCGTCGGTGGACCCGAAAACCTTGGCCAGCTCGATGCCTTCGTTGATCACCACGCGGTACGGCACGTCAACGCGTTCGAGCAATTCCCAGGTCGACAGGCGCAACACCGCCAGTTCGACCGGGTCCAGCTCTTCGATGGTCAGGTCGAGGCACGGCTTGAGCGCGTCGTCGATCTTGTCCTTGTTAGCCGGAACCCCGTGCAGGATTTCGCGGAAATAGGCGCCATCGACATCGCTGAAATCGTTATCGACCCGGAACTGCGCTTCGATCTCGTTGAGCGATTGCTTGGCCATATGCCATTGGTACAGCGCCTGGGTCGCGAGCTGACGGGCCTCGCGACGCTTGACGCTTTTCGATGGCTTGCCGGCATCCGCAGGCTTTGGATCGCGCGGGTTGAAACGATCGCTTTCGTCGCTAATCACTTGGCCTCCAACTGCGCCAGCAGGCTGACCATTTCCAGAGCGGACAGGGCAGCTTCAGCACCTTTGTTGCCGGCCTTGGTGCCGGAACGCTCGATGGCTTGCTCGATGGAGTCCACGGTCAGGACGCCGAACGCGACCGGCACGCCGAATTCCATGGACACCTGGGCCAGACCCTTGGTGCACTCGCCAGCGACGTATTCGAAGTGCGGAGTACCGCCACGAATGACCGCGCCCAGTGCGATGATCGCCGCGAACTCGCCCTTCTGCGCGACTTTCTGCGCAACCAGCGGGATTTCGAAGGCGCCAGGCGCACGGATGAGGGTGATGTCGCTTTCGCTCACGCCATGGCGAACCAGGGCATCGACTGCACCGCTGACCAGGCTTTCAACGACGAAACTGTTGAAGCGGCCTACGACCAGGGCGTAGCGGCCTTTAGGGGCGATGAAGGTACCTTCGATGGTCTTCAGGGTCATTCGTTAGATCTCTTAAAGAGCCGGGACGCGTCTGCTACGCGTCCCTCAGTGATGTGTTAACCGCGAATTCAAGCCAGGCAATACCCGGTCATTCTTCGGAGGGCACGTATTCTACAACTTCCAGATCGAAACCGGATATCGCATTAAATTTCATTGGCGCACTCATCAGGCGCATTTTGCGCACACCGAGGTCACGTAAAATCTGCGAACCAGCCCCGACAATGCTGTACGTAGTCGGTTTTTTCACCGCCGTGTGGTCGGCGGTTTCGCGGATGTGCGCCAGCAACACGTCGCCGTCGAGCGGGTGACCGAGCAACAGCACTACGCCACTGCCGGCCTCGGCCACCGCGGACATCGCGGCCCGCAGGCTCCAGCGACCCGGTTGCTTGACCATCAACAGGTCGCGCAGCGGGTCCATGTTGTGCACCCTCACCAGCGTCGGCTCTTCGGCGCACACGGTGCCCAGGGTCAGGGCCATGTGCACGTCGCCTTCCACGGAATCACGATAAGTCACCAGGTTGAATTGGCCCAGTTCGCTGTCCAGCGGCTGCTCGGCAATCCGCTGAACGGTACGTTCGTGGATCATCCGGTAGTGAATCAGGTCGGCGATGGTACCGATCTTGATGTCGTGCTCGGCGGCAAACGCTTCCAGCTCGGCGCGACGGGACATGGTGCCGTCGTCGTTCATCACTTCGCAGATTACCCCGCTCGGCTCGAAACCGGCCATGCGCGCCAGGTCGCAGGCTGCTTCGGTGTGGCCGGCACGGGCCAGGGTGCCGCCGGCCTGGGCCATCAGCGGGAAAATGTGGCCGGGGCTGACGATGTCTTCCGCCTTGGCATCCTTCGCGGCGGCGGCCTGCACGGTGCGCGCGCGGTCGGCGGCGGAGATGCCGGTGGTCACGCCAGTGGCGGCTTCGATAGAAACGGTGAACTTGGTGCCGAAACCCGAGCCGTTGCGCGGCGCCATCAGCGGCAGCTTGAGGGTTTCGCAGCGCTCGCGGCTCATTGGCATGCAGATCAGGCCGCGGGCGTGCTTGGCCATGAAGTTGATGTGCTCGGCCTGGCAGCACTCGGCGGCCATGATCAGATCGCCTTCGTTCTCGCGGTCTTCGTCATCCATGAGGATGACCATCTTGCCTTGGCGGATGTCTTCAACCAGTTCTTCGATGCTATTGAGCGCCACAAGGCACCCCCTTTTCGACATTAGAGCTTCAGGATTTGAGGTAGCCGTTGGCGGCCAGAAAGCTTTCGGTGATGTTACTGGCCGCCGGCTCCGCGGCTTTGTCGCCCAGCAACAGGCGCTCCAGGTAACGGGCCAGCAAGTCGACTTCCAGGTTCACCCGGCGCCCCGGCTGGTACGACGCCATGATGGTTTCGCTCAGGGTGTGGGGAATGATGGTCAGCAGGAATTCGGCGCCATCGACTGCGTTCACGGTCAGGCTGGTGCCGTCGACGGTGATCGAGCCTTTATGGGCGATGTATTTGGCCAGGTCTTTCGGCGCACGGATGCGAAACTCCACTGCCCGGGCGTTTTCGGTGCGGGCGACCACTTCGCCAACGCCGTCAACATGACCACTGACCAGATGCCCGCCAAGGCGCGTGGTCGGGGTCAGGGCTTTTTCCAGGTTGACCGGACTGCCGCTTTTCAGGTCGTTCATCGCGGTGCAGTCGAGGGTTTCGCGGCTGACGTCGGCAGCAAAGCCGTTGCCGGGCAGCTCAACCGCCGTCAGGCACACGCCGTTGACCGCGATGCTGTCGCCCAGCTTGACGTCGCTCAGGTCGAGCTTGCCGGTTTCGACGTAGACCCGCACATCGCCGCCTTTTGGGGTCAATGCACGAATGCTGCCGATGGATTCGATGATGCCGGTAAACATGGAGTCCTCCTCGAGAACAGGGCCAGCGCTAACGCAATGGCCGGGAATTATACGCTCGCTGCCAACGAAGGAATGGCAGTGACTCGCCAGTCATCGCCGACGGCGCGGATTTCGGTGATTTTCAGTTCGGGCGCGTCTTTCATCAGCGCGAGCGGCCAGTCCAGCAGCGGCCGCGCCGAGGAACCGAGAAATTTGCCAGCGAGAAAGATCTGGAATTCGTCGACCAGCCCTTGCTGCGCAAACGCACCGGCCAGACGCGGGCCGGCTTCCACCAGCACTTCGTTGACGTCACGGCGAGCGAGTTCGACCAGCAATTGACGCAAGTCGACCTGGCCATCATCGCCGGGCACGATCAGGCATTCCGGGCCGTTGGCATACTGTTCTTCGACCGCTACGCAGGTCGCGACCAGCGCCGGGCCGGCCTTGAAAAACGGTGCATTGAGCGGCACTCGCAAGCGGCCGTCGATCAGCACCCGCAGCGGCGGGCGGCTCATGACCAGGGCGGTTTGCTGAGGATCAAGCCCCAGCTCCCCGGCCCGCACGGTCAACCGCGCACCGTCCGCCAGCACCGTGTCGGCGCCGGTCAGCACCACATCGGCCTGGGCGCGCAGGCGTTGCACCGCCGAACGCGCGGCCGGGCCGGTGATCCACTGGCTCTCGCCGCTTTCCATGGCGGTGCGGCCGTCGAGACTCATGGCCAGTTTCACTCGCACAAACGGCAAGCCGTGCTCCATGCGTTTGAGGAAGCCTTGATTGAGCTTGCGCGCCTCGCCTTCGAGCACGCCGCTGTCGGTGGCGATGCCGGCCTGGGCCAGGCGTTGCAGACCGCGACCGGCGACGTCCGGGTTGGGGTCCTGCATGGCCGCGACCACCCGCGCCACCCCGGCGTGCACCAAGGCATCGGCGCAGGGCGGCGTGCGCCCGTGATGGCTGCACGGCTCGAGCGTGACGTAAGCGGTGGCGCCACGGGCCTTGTCACCCGCCGCGCGTAACGCGTGGACTTCGGCGTGCGGCTCGCCGGCGCGCACGTGCCAGCCTTCGCCGACAATCTGCCCGTCGCGCACCACCACGCAACCGACACGGGGGTTGGGATGGGTGGTGTAATGGCCGCGCCGCGCCAGTTCCAGCGCGCGGGCCATGTAGTGGGCGTCGAGGACGGCTTGCTCAGGGGTCGTGGTCATTCTTTTACCGGCTCACGGGCCAGGCGATCGATTTCTTCGCGGAACTCGTTGAGGTCCTGGAAGCGCCGATACACCGAGGCGAAACGGATGTAGGCGACTTCGTCGAGCTTTTGCAGCTCGGCCATCACCAGTTCACCGACCACCAGGGATTTGACCTCGCGCTCCCCCGTGGCCCGCAGTTTGTGCTTGATGTGCACCAGCGACGATTCCAGGCGTTCGACACTCACCGGGCGCTTCTCCAGCGCGCGCTGCATGCCGGCGCGGAGTTTTTCTTCGTCGAAGGGCTGACGGCTGCCGTCGGTTTTGATCAGGCGCGGCAACACCAGTTCAGCGGTCTCGAACGTCGTGAAACGCTCGCCGCAGGCCAGGCATTCACGCCGGCGGCGCACCTGTTCGCCCTCGGCGACCAGACGCGAGTCGATGACCTTGGTGTCGTTGGCACCGCAGAAGGGACAGTGCATGGTGGCAGGCAACAAAAAAAGGGAGGGCCATGGTAGCGCATCCCCGTGGCAAGACAAGCCATAGGGTTTACGGTATACAGACGCCTAGATCGCTTGATCCATGGATTTCAGTTTGCCGGAGTCGCAAATGTCGCTACGACCGCTCGTATTACTCAGTCTTTTCAGCCTGCTGGTGGCTTGCGGCAGCGACGCCCCCAAGACCCAGCCACAGCCGCCGACACCCGGCCCCGCGCCGCAACAGGCGCAGAAAAAAGCCAAGGAATCCGCCGACCTCGGCCCGTTGCCGGCGTATCAGCGAGAGTTGAGCGGCACCCTGCAGGGCATTCCTACCGGCGCTGAGGTCGAGCTGGCGCTGCTGGTGATCGACGACAAGGATCGGCCACAACAACTGCTCGCCAGTTCCAGCCTGATCGGCACCAACCAGATTTTGCCGTTTCGCCTGCGTTTCAACCCGGACTCGTTCCCACTGGGTGCGCGGGTCGAGTTGCGTGGCCGCGCCAGCCAGTCCGGGCAATTGATCCTGCACCTGCCGGCGCAACGCATCGATCAGCCGACCAGCCAAGCCTTGGGCCAATTGCAATTCGTCAAAGCCCCATGACACCACCGCTCGACCTGCAACAGGCGTTGGCCGGTTTGCTCGGCGACGCTCGATTGGTCGCCGAGCCCTTGCCGGGCACTGACCTGCGCCTGTGGCTGATCGACGGCAACAACATGCACCGTGCCTTCAGCCCCGAGGAAACCCGGCGCATCCTGCACGAACCGCCCTATTGGAGTTTCTGTTGGGCCAGCGGCCTGGCGATGGCGCGCTACTTCGCCGAACAGCCGCACTGGGTTCAGGGCAAGCGCATCCTCGATTTCGGCGCCGGTTCCGGCATTGCCGGGATCGCCGCGCTGAAACACGGCGCGCTAGAAGTGGTGGCTTGCGATCTCGACCCACTGGCGCTGGCCGCTTGTCGGGCGAATGCTCAACTCAATGACGTGGAACTGGGTTACTCGGCGGATTTTTTCGCCGAGGCGGATCGCTTTGACCTGATCCTGGTGGCGGACGTGTTGTACGACCGAGCCAATCTGCCGCTGCTCGACCAGTTCCTCAGCCGCGGCCGCGAGGCGCTGGTGGCGGATTCGCGGGTGCGGGATTTTCGTCATCCGCTGTATCAACGCATCGAAATGCTCGAGGCGCTGACCTTGCCCGATCTGGCCGAGCCAGAAGAGTTTCGCCATGTGAGCCTCTACCACGCCCGACGCGCCTAGCCTTATAGTTGCGCCATTCACGCTTTTACGAGAGTCCCCATGAGTCAGGAAACGCCCTACATCTTCGACGCCACCACCGCCGACTTCGAACAGTCGGTGATCGAGAACTCGTTCCATAAACCGGTGCTGGTGGATTTCTGGGCCGAATGGTGCGCGCCGTGCAAGGTGCTGATGCCGATGTTGCAGAGCATCGCCGAGAGCTATCAGGGCGAATTGCTGCTGGCCAAGGTCGATTGCGATGCCGAGCAGGACATCGTCGCTCGCTTCGGCATTCGCAGCCTGCCGACCGTGGTGCTGTTCAAGGACGGCCAACCGGTGGATGGGTTTGCCGGGGCGCAGCCGGAATCGGCGGTGCGGGCGATGCTTGAACCGCATGTGCAAATGCCGCCACCGGCCGCCGCCGACCCGTTTGAACAGGCCCAGGCCTTGTTCGACGAAAGCCGTTTCGCCGACGCCGAGGCTGCGCTCAAAGTGTTGCTGGGCGAAGACAACACCAACGCTCAGGCGCTGATCCTTTACGCCCGCTGCCTCACCGAACGCGGTGAACTGGGCGAGGCGCAAACCGTGCTCGACGCGGTCAAGAGCGATGAGCACAAGGCCGCACTGGCCGGGGCCAAGGCGCAGATCCAGTTCCTTGGCCAGGCCAAGGACTTGCCCGACGCCGCCGACTTGAAAGCGCGGCTGGCGAAAGACCCGCAGGACGACGAAGCGGTGTATCAACTGGCAATCCAGCAACTGGCCCGCCAGCAATACGACGCCGCGCTGGACGCCTTGCTCAAGCTGTTCATCCGCAACCGCAGCTACAGCGAAGGCTTGCCGCACAAGACGTTGCTGCAAGTGTTCGAACTGCTGGGCAACGATCACCCATTGGTGACCACCTACCGCCGCAAACTGTTCGCCGCGCTGTATTAAGCCGGATCAATCCAGCTATAGAGCGGCGTATCCCCGCCGCTCGACACTCTCACATCGCTGCTGTGGCGCAGGCGCACCAGCAAGCGTTTGCCCGACACGGCGCTACCGGTCAGTCCTTCCAGTTGCTCCAGCAGGTCCGGACCGCTCAATTGCCCGGCCTTGCGCAATAACTCCCGTGCGATCTGCCACAGCGCATCGTCCTGACTGACCGGCTTAGTGGTCGCTGCCGGCGCGGGCGACGGCGTCACCTGCAACTGCGCACCCAGCCTGGCCCAATCGCCATCGTCCATCTCCAGGGTCAAATCCACCGGCCAGTCGCCGATGCTTCCGCGTATCCGCAACATTGCTCTGCTCCCGCACATTTCTGACCTGCATGCTCCCACGGGTCTTGTGCAACGCCAAGCAGCCGGGCACACTCTGCGCACTTTCGTTATAAGATTACATAACAGAACTTTCACGTATCTTCCTGGAGACTCGCCATGCGCCGTCTGCTGCTCGCTTTGCCGTTTGCCCTGTTGCCGCTGGCCGTTGCCCAAGCCGCCGAAGTGCATGACCACGACCACGACCACGATCATCAACACGGGAGCCTTGGCGCGCACGAACATGGTGTCGGTCGGTTGAACGCCGCGTTGGACGGCCAGACCCTGGAGCTGGAACTGGAAAGCCCGGCGATGAACCTGGTGGGCTTCGAACACGCCGCCGCCAGCGACGCTGACAAAGCCAGGGTCGCCGCCGTGCGCGGGCAACTGGAGAAACCCCTGGCGCTGTTCAACCTGCCGAAAGCCGCCGGTTGCGTGGTCGCCAGCCAGGCGCTGGAAAGTCCGTTGTTTGGCGACAAACCGGATGCCGACGATCAGGATGATGATCACGACGAGGATGTGAAAGACGCCGACGGCCACCCACATGAGCACGATCACAGCGAGATTCACGCGCACTACCAGTTCACTTGCGCGACACCGGGCGCCCTGAAAAACCTCGACCTGGCGACGATATTCAGCACCTTCCCGGCGACCCAGAAAATCCAGGTCCAACTGATCAGCCCGAGCGGGCAGCAAGGGGTTGAAGTGACGGCGAAGGCGGCAGCGTTGAAGTTCTGATCCACCCTCAATCCCACAGGGTTCTCCATCAAGCTGATCGACTGACTATGACCCAACCACTCATCGAACTCTCCAACCTGGGCTTCAACTGGCCCGGTCACCCGGCGTTGCTGGACATCCCGGCGTTTCGCCTGGAAGCCGGTGAGACCCTGTTCCTCAAGGGCCCGAGCGGCAGCGGCAAAACCACTCTGCTGGGTTTGCTTGGCGGGGTGCAGAAGCCCAATCGTGGCAGCATTCAGTTGCTCGGCCAGGAATTGACCGAGTTGTCGGCCGGCGCCCGGGATCGTTTTCGGGTCGATCACACCGGCTACATCTTCCAGCAATTCAACTTGCTGCCGTTCCTGTCGGTGCGCGAGAACGTCGAATTGCCGTGTCACTTTTCCAAACTGCGCGCCGAGCGGGCGAAACAGCGCCACGGCAGTGTCGACCAGGCCGCTGCCACCCTGCTCGCCCATTTGGGCTTGAAGGATGAAGGCATGCTCGGCCGCCGCGCCGATTCACTGTCGATCGGCCAGCAGCAACGGGTCGCCGCCGCGCGGGCGCTGATTGGCCAGCCGGAATTGGTGATCGCCGACGAACCGACCTCGGCGCTGGACTACGACGCTCGGGAGAATTTCATTCGCCTGTTGTTCGCCGAATGCCGCGAAGCCGGGTCGAGCCTGTTGTTCGTCAGCCATGACCAGAGCCTGGCGCCGCTGTTCGATCGTAACCTGTCGCTGGCCGAGCTCAATCGCGCCGCCACGTCCGCAGAGGTCTGAGATGTATTTGTTTCGTCTAGCCATGGCCAGCCTGGCTAACCGCCGCTTTACCGCGATCCTCACTGCGTTCGCTATCGCTTTGTCGGTGTGCCTGCTGTTGGCCGTGGAGCGCGTGCGCACCGAAGCCAAAAGCAGTTTCGCCAGCACCATCAGCGGCACTGACCTGATCGTCGGCGCCCGTTCCGGCTCGGTGAACCTGTTGCTGTACTCGGTGTTCCGCATCGGCAACGCCACCAACAACATCCGTTGGGACAGCTTTGAGCAGTTCGCCAACAACCCGAAAGTGAAGTGGGCGATCCCCATGTCCCTGGGCGATTCCCACCGTGGCTACCGGGTGATGGGCACCACCGAGGCGTACTTTGAGCATTACCAGTACGGCCGCCAGCAACACCTGCAATTGGCCGAGGGCCGCGCCTTCGCCAGCGATCCGTTCGAAGTGGTGCTGGGCGCTGAAGTAGCCGACGCGCTGCACTACAAACTTGGCGACAAACTGGTGCTGTCCCACGGCGTCGCGGTGATCAGCCTGGTCAAGCACGACGACAAACCGTTCACCGTGGTCGGCATCCTCCAGCGCACCGGTACCCCGGTGGATCGCACGCTGCACATCAGCCTCGGCGGCATGGAGGCAATTCACATCGATTGGCACAACGGCGTGCCCGCCCAGGGCAAGGGCCGGATCAGCGCCGACCAAGCGCGCAACATGGACCTGACGCCGCAAGCGATCACCGCGTTCATGCTCGGCCTCAACAGCAAGATTTCCACCTTCGCCGTGCAACGGGAGATCAATGAGTTCCGTGGCGAACCGCTGCTGGCGATCCTCCCGGGCGTAGCGCTGCAAGAACTGTGGAGCCTGATGGGCACCGCCGAAAAAGCGCTGTTCGTGATCTCGCTGTTCGTGGTACTGACCGGTTTGATCGGCATGCTCACGGCGATTCTCACCAGCCTCAACGAGCGGCGCCGGGAGATGGCGATCCTGCGTTCGGTAGGCGCGCGACCTTGGCACATCGCGACCCTGCTGGTGCTGGAGGCGTTCGCCCTGGCGCTGGCCGGGGTGGTCGCGGGCGTGGCTTTGCTGTATCTGTGCATCGCCGCCGCGCAGGGTTACGTGCAGTCGACTTATGGTCTGTACTTGCCGCTGGCCTGGCCGAGCGACTATGAATGGACGCTGCTCGCCGGCATCCTGCTCGCGGCGTTGCTGATGGGCAGTGTGCCGGCCTGGCGCGCCTATCGCCAATCCCTGGCCGATGGCCTGTCGATCCGTTTATGAGGACGTTGAACATGCTGCGCGCTGCACTCGTTGTATTGATGCTGGTGGCCACGCCGCTGTGGGCCGCCGAGCCGAAAGAGCTGACCTGGTCGGAAATGATTCCGCCGGACGCGATGCCGGAAGTGCCGGACATGACGCCGCTGCACGATTTGTCGAAGATGAGCGACGCCCTCGCCGCAGAAGCGGCACCTGCGGCCCGGCAGAGCATGCCGAATGCGCCGGTGGTCAAGGCCCTCGACGGGCAGAACATCCGCCTGCCGGGTTACATCGTGCCGCTGGAAGTCAGCGAAGCCGGGCGCACCACGGACTTCCTGCTGGTGCCGTACTTCGGCGCCTGCATCCACGTGCCACCGCCACCGTCGAACCAGATCGTGCATGTGAAAAGCGAAGTCGGGGTGAAAATCGACGAGCTGTACCAGCCGTACTGGGTCGAAGGGCCGATGCAGGTCAAGGCGTCGAGCAGTGAACTGGCGGACGCCGGGTATCAGATGGAGGCTCAGAAAATTTACATGTATGAAATACCCGAGTGAGTCAGGCTATTTTTGTAGCGGATGATTAATCGCTTTCGCGAGCAGGCTCGCTCCCACAGGGTGGTGCATACCATCGTGGGAGCGAGCCTGCTCGCGAAGAGGCCCTCGGACACTGCACAAATCCCCAACCATCACTGTTTCATTGAGCTGCATCAAAAGACCGGATCAGATGGCTTTGTACCATTGGACATCGAACATTTTTAACGTCCTTTGGAGCCCTCATGCACACGTCCTTGCTCAGCGCCTCTCTGGTTGCCCTCGCGCTCGCAGCCCCCTTCGCCCAGGCCCATGAAGCCGGTGACATCCTGATCCGAGCTGGCGCGATCACGACCCGACCGAACGTCGACAGCTCCAGCGTCAAAGTCGACCAGGGCCCGCTGAGCGGTGCGGATCTGGGTGGCAAGGCGACCATCAGCAACGACACGCAACTGGGCCTCAACTTCGCTTACATGGTCACCAATCACTTGGGCATCGAACTGCTGGCGGCCACGCCGTTCGAGCACGACGTGAAAATCAAAGGCACCGCGCTGTCCGCCGCCAACGGCAACCTGGGCAGCTTCAAACAACTGCCGCCGACCCTGAGCCTGGTCTACTACCCGCTGGATTCGAGTTCGGCGTTTCAGCCCTACGTCGGCGCGGGCGTCAACTACACCTGGATGTTCGACGAGAACGTCAGCAGCGATGCCGAGGCCAATGGCTTTAGCCATTTCCGGGCGAAAAACTCCTGGGGCATGGCTTGGCAGGTCGGCGCGGACTACATGCTGACCGATCGGCTGATGCTCAACGCGCAGATGCGCTACATCGACATCGACACCCGCGCTACCGTCGAAAACGACGCCGTCGCGCCGGGCACCCGAGCTCGCGTCAACGTGGATGCCGATCCGTTTATCTACATGGTGGGGTTGGGTTACAAGTTCTGAATGGACTCGAGGGGTTACCGCGCTTGTGGCGAGGGAGCTTTTTCCCGCGCCACAGGGAGTTGCGGATCAGCGTCCGAGCAATCGCGCCAACCCCACGCTCATCGGCGTCGGCTCGGCGAAGCTGAAGCGCTGCAACAAGCGTTGATTGTTGGCGCGGGAATGGCGGATGTCGCCGGAGCGCGCCGGGCCGTAGCTGACTTCGGGCAATTGGCCGATCACCGCTTCCAGCGCCGTGAGCATCTGCTTGAGATTGGTCGCCTGGTTCCAGCCGACATTCACCGGGCCCTCTTCCACCTGGGGTTTGTCCAGGCCTTGTACCAGCAACTTGACTAGGTCTTCGACATACACGAAATCTCGCGTCTGCTCGCCGTCGCCGAACACCGTGATTGGCAGGCCTTTCTGCGCCCGCTCGCTGAAGATGCTGATCACCCCGGAATACGGCGAGGACGGATCCTGGCGCGGGCCGAAGATATTGAAGAAACGAAACACCACGGGTTCCAGGCCATGCTGGCGGCGATAGAAATCCAGGTAATGCTCGCTGGCCAGTTTGTCCGCCGCGTAGGGGGTCAAGGGTGCCTTGGGCGTGTCTTCGTCGATCGACTTGCCTTCGCCATTGTTGCCGTACACCGCCGCGCTGGAGGCAAACAAGACACGCTTGACCCCGCTCACACGCATGGCTTCGCAGACATTCAGGGTGCCGATGAAATTGCTCTGGTGCGTACGCACCGGATCGTCCACCGAAGCCTGCACCGACGCCACGGCCGCCAGGTGCGCCACCGCGCTGCAACCGGCCATGGCCCGCTGGACCAGCGCCGCGTCCGCGACGTCGCCGACCATCAGCTCGACCTGAGGATTATCCAGCGGCAGATTAGTGCGCTTGCCGGTGGAGAGGTCATCGAGGACGCGCACCGAGTGCCCCTTGGCGAGCAAGGCGTCGGTCAAGTGCGAGCCGATGAAACCGGCGCCGCCGGTGATTAGAATGGGGCCGTCAGCCATGGCGATAGAACCTGTCCAGTAAGCCGGGGAGCGCGGCACGCCAGGCGCGCGGCTTGATCCCGAAGGTGTGAAGGATTTTTTTGCAGGCCAGCACCGCGTGTTGCGGTTCTTCGCCGGCATCCGGGCGCGACGCATGCGCCTGGGCGGTGGGTGCTTCGATGGCCAGCGGATGCAGCGCGCGGGCTTCGTTGAGGATCGCTTGCCCCAACGCCAGCGGCGTGGTCGCCTCGTGCCCGGCGTAGTGATAAGTGCCCCACAACGGCGCCGCGCAATCGAGCTGCTTGAGCACCGAGATGATCACCCGCGCCGCGTCATCCACCGGCGTCGGATTGCCGCGCCGGTCGTCGGCCATCAGCACTTCGTCAGGCTGTTCAGCCCGGGCGAGAAAACGCCCGAGGGTGCCGTCGGGGCTATCGTCGAGCAACCAGCCGAAGCGCAGCAAGACGTGTTGCGGACAGGTCGCACGCACACTTTGTTCGATGCGCCACAAGGCTTGGCCGCGCTGGCCCAAGGGCACCGGTTCGTCTTTTTCGCTGTAGGCGGTGGCCCGAGAACCATCGAACACGCGATAACTGGACGGTTGCACGAGCACGATGTTGTGGTGCTGGCACAGTTCGGCGAGGCGTTCGACCGCGCGCTCCTGGCTGGCCAGGCGTGCGTCGCTGACCGTTTCTGCCTGGAACCAGTCGAAGTAGTAAGCCAGGTTGATCAGCGCGTCCGGGCGGGTGTCGTCGAGCAGTTGCGTCAGGCTCGCGGCGTCCCAGCCGTCTTGCGGCGGGCGGGGGGCGAGGAAGCCGATGTCTTCCTCCGCACCGAGGCGAATCAGCGCCTGCCCAAGGGCATTTCCGCCGCCCAGTAACATAAGGCGCATTCGCATAGAGTCAGCAGGCCCAGTCTATTCAGAATGATGGCTTTATCGACCAGGCCCACGGGCCCGGTCATTCATAGTTGCCGGAATCGTTGCATTTTGCGGGTTTAGTGCGCAACCGTCACTTTTAAAGTGTAGATGCTGCGGATTGCCGCAATACCTTGTGCCGTGGGAGCTTGCTCCCGCTCGGCGGCGCAGCAGTCGCAAACCCTGAATACCCGGTCTGGCTGGACAAACACGGGGAGCTTCGCCACCCAGCGCGAGCAAGCTCGCTCGCCACAGGTCCCGAGCGGTACTTGCATCTTCCCCACCCCGCCCGCATAAATCACCCATGAACCTGCCCCTCCCCGCGAACCCCGCCATGGCCGGCTTCCACCCCGCCGTCAGCGCCTGGTTCAATGCCTCCTTCCCGGCGGTCACCGCCGCCCAGGCCCAGGCGTGGCCGCTGATCCGCGCGCGGCGCTCGACTTTGATCGCCGCGCCCACCGGCTCGGGCAAGACCTTGACCGCGTTCCTCGCGGTGATCGACGCGCTGGTGCATCGCGGCTTGGCCAACGGCGGCCAGTTGCCGGACGAAACCCTGGTGGTCTACGTCTCGCCGCTCAAGGCCTTGTCCAACGACATCCGCATTAACCTGCAAAACCCGCTGGCCGGAATCACCGAGCAACTGCGGCGCATGGGCCTGCCCGAATTGCAGATCAGCAGCGCGGTGCGCACCGGCGACACACCGCAGAAAGAACGGTCGGCGATGCGCAAAACCGCGCCGCACATTCTGGTCACCACCCCGGAATCGCTGTACGTGCTGCTCGGCTCAGAGTCTGGTCGACGCATGCTTGCCAGCACCGGCACGGTGATCGTCGACGAAATCCACGCCATCGCCGCCGGCAAGCGCGGCAGCCACCTGGCGCTGAGCCTGGAACGCTTGCAAGCGCTTTGCCCGCAACCGCTGTTGCGCATCGGTTTGTCGGCCACGCAAAAACCGATCGATGCGGTGTCGCGTTTTCTGGTGGGCACCGACCGTCCTTGCGAAATCGTCGACATCGGCCACGCCCGCCCCCGCGACCTCGGCATCGAAGTGCCGCCGGTGCCGCTCTCGGCGGTGATGGCCAACGACGTCTGGGAGCTGGTCTACGAACGCCTCGCTGAATTGGCCCGCGAGCACAAGACCACGCTGATTTTCGTCAACACCCGGCGCCTGGCCGAACGCTTGAGCCGGCACCTCAGCGAGCGCCTCGGCAAACAGGCCGTGGCCGCGCACCACGGCAGCCTGGCCAAGGAGTTCCGCCTCGACGCCGAACAACGGCTCAAGCGCGGCGACCTGCAAGTGCTGATCGCCACCGCATCGCTGGAGTTGGGCATCGACATCGGCGACGTCGACCTGGTGTGCCAGATCAGCTCGCCACGCTCGATTGCCGGGTTTCTGCAACGGGTCGGGCGCTCCGGGCACCAGGTCGGCGGCACGCCCAAGGGCCGTTTGTTCGCCACCACCCGCGACGACCTGATCGAGTGCGCCGCCCTGCTCGACTGCGTGCGCCGGGGCGAACTCGACACGCTGCTGATCCCGGTGGCGCCACTCGACGTGCTGGCGCAGCAGATCATCGCCGAAGTCAGTTGCCAGGAATGGTCCGAGCAAGCGCTGCTGGAGCTGTTCCGCCGCGCCTCGCCTTACGCCGGACTCGACGAAAACCATTATCAGGCGCTGCTGGGCATGCTCGCCGAGGGCTACAACGGTCGGCAGGGCATGCGCAGCGCTTACCTGCACCGCGACGCCGTGACCCGCACGCTGCGCGGTCGCCGTGGCGCGCAACTGACGGCCCTGACCAGCGGCGGCACCATCCCCGACAACGCCGACTACTCGGTGCTGCTTGAACCGCAAGGGCTGAACATCGGCAGCGTCAACGAAGACTTTGCGGTGGAAAGCATCGCTGGCGATATCTTCCAGCTCGGCAACACCTCGTACCGCATCCTGCGGGTGGACGCTGGCAAAGTGCGGGTCGAGGACGCCCACGGCCAGCCCCCGACCATCCCGTTCTGGCTCGGCGAAGCGCCGGGGCGCAGCGCGGAGTTGTCCTCGGCCGTCGCCCGTTTGCAGGCGCAACTCGATCAATTGCTGAGCGCAGCGCCCGGCGACTTGCAACCGGCACTCGACTGGCTGACCGGCACCCTCGGCCTGAACCTGGCCAGCGCCGAGCAACTGGTGGATTACCTGGCCCGCGCGCGCCTGACCCTCGGCGCCCTGCCGTCCCAGGACACGCTGATCATGGAGCGCTTCTTCGACGAGTCCGGCGGCACGCAGTTGATCATCCATACGCCATTCGGCAGTCGCATTAACCGCGCCTGGGGCCTGGCGCTGCGCAAGCGCTTCTGCCGCACCTTCAATTTCGAGCTGCAAGCCGCCGCCAGCGAAGACGCGATCGTGCTGTCGCTGTCCACCAGCCACAGCTTTGAACTGGATGAGGTCTGGCGATATCTGCACAGCCACAGCGCCGAGCAGGTGCTGATACAAGCGGTGCTCGATGCGCCGCTGTTCGGCGTGCGCTGGCGTTGGAACGCCGGGGTGGCCATGGCCCTGCCGCGCTTCACCGGCGGGCGCAAAGTGGCGCCGCAGATCCAGCGGATGAAAAGCGAAGACTTGATCGCCAGCGTGTTCCCTGACCAGATCGCCTGCCTGGAAAACCTCGCCGGTGAGCGGGAAATCCCCAGCCATCCGCTGGTGGAACAAACCCTCGATGACTGCCTGCACGAAGCCATGGACAGCGAAGGCTGGCTGACCTTGCTGCGGCGCATGGAGGCCGGCGAGGTGCGCCTGCTCAGCCGCGACTTGCCCGCGCCCTCGCCGCTCGCGGCGGAAATCCTCAGCGCTCGGCCCTATGCCTTTCTCGACGATGCGCCGCTGGAAGAACGCCGCACCCAAGCCGTGCTCAGCCGCCGCTGGACCGACCCGCAATCGACCGACGACCTCGGCGCGCTGGACGCCGAAGCGATTCAAGCGGTGCGTGACGAAGCCTGGCCGGCGCCCACCGGCATCGATGAAATGCACGAAGCGCTGATGAGCCTGGGGTGCATCGGCAGTGCTGAAGCCGAGGCCAATCCGCACTGGCCGCAGTGGTTGCAAGCCTTGGCTGAGAGCGGCCGCGCCACGCGCATGCACATCGATGAAACCCGCAGCGTGTGGGTAGCGCTGGAACGCTTGACCTGCCTGCAAGCGATTTATCCACAGGCGCCGCTGCAGCCGTCGTTGACGCCGCTGCCAGGGTTCGACGAAACCTGGTCAACGGATGAGGCGCTGGTCGAACTGCTGCGCGCGCGACTGGGCGGGTTCGGTCCACTGACGCTCGCAGCGATTGCCGAACCCTTGGGGTTGTCGGCCGCCGAGCTCAATCCGGCCCTGGCGCAGCTGGAACGCGAGGGCTATGTGCTGCGCGGTCCGTTCAGCCCCGGCACGGCGGTCGAAGAATGGTGCGAGCGGCACTTGCTGGCGCGGATTCATCGCTACACGGTCAAGCGCTTGCGGCGGGAAATCGAGCCGGTGGCGTTGCAGGATTTCATGCGCTTCCTGTTCGACTGGCAGCACCTGTCGCCGGCGGCCCAAGGCCAGGGCAGCGCAGTGTTGCCAGCGATTGTCAGCCAGTTCGAAGGCTTCCCCGCTGCCGCCTCGGCCTGGGACAGCGACTTGCTGCCGGCGCGATTGAAAGACTATTCACCGAGCTGGCTCGATGAGCTGTGCCGCAGCGGTAAATGGGTCTGGACTCGCCTGACCGCCCGCAACAAAAGCGCCAGCAGCGCCTTGCGCAGCACGCCGATTGTGTTGCTGCCGCGCGGCCAGGTGGCGCTGTGGAACAGCCTCAGCGAGCAGACGCCGGTCAGTGAGTTGTCGCTGAAAACACAGAAGGTTCATGACGCCCTGAGCCAGCACGGCGCGCTGTTTTTCGATGAGTTGCTGCACGAGGCGCACGTGTTGCGCACCGAGCTGGAAATAGCCTTGCAGGAGCTGGTCGGCGCCGGCCTGGTGAATGCAGACAGCTTCGCCGGATTGCGGGCGCTGATCACCCCGGCCAGCAAACGCCAGGCGCGCAGCAGCCGGCGCGGGCGTGGCGCTTTTGTCGGCGGCATGGACGATGCCGGGCGCTGGGCTTTGCTGCGGCGCGGCGCACCGGTGGCGGACAACCAGGCAACGCCGAGCGACACGCTGGAACACATCGCCATGACCTTGTTGCGCCGCTATGGCGTGGTGTTCTGGCGTCTGCTGGAACGCGAAGCCGACTGGCTGCCGAGCTGGCGCGAGTTGCTGCGCACCTTCCATCGCCTGGAAGCCCGCGGGGAGATTCGCGGCGGACGCTTCGTCAGTGGCTTGGCCGGCGAGCAATTCGCTTTGCCCGAGGCGATTCCGCTGCTGCGTGAAGTGCGCCGACGGCCGCCGGACGGCAGCCTGATCGCGGTGTGCGGCGTCGACCCGCTGAACCTCGCCGGCACGTTGTTGCCCGGCGCGAAAGTGCCGGCCGTGGCGAGTAATCGCCTGGTATACCGCGATGGCTTGCCGACGGCGGCGGAGATTGCCGGGCAGCAGATCTTCTGGTTGGAACTGGATCAGCAGGCTAATGATGAGATACGCCGTAAATTAACCCAACGCCGCTGAATCCATGGCAAAGACGCTTGCCTGTGGTGAGGATTCACCGCTGATCCGGCAGCAGCACCGGCGAGTTCTCGGCTTCGGCCGGCGCTGGTTCTTCCGGCACTTCTGCGCGCTTGGGCAACATCACCTGCTGTGGATAAGTCTGCGCGAAGTGCACCCACGGGCAGTTATCCACAAGTTTTTTCAACCGCTGGTTGAAGGCTCGACTCACCGCGTACTGACCACCGGACACCGTGCGGAACTGTGCTGTCAGGACCACGCCGTTAAGGTCCATTTTGTCGACGCCGAACACATCCAGCGGCCCTTGCAGGTTGTATTTGAGGAAGGCGTCATCGCGAATCGAATCACCGGCCTCGCGGATCAGTTCAATGGCTTTGTCCACGTCCGTGTCGTAGGTGAACTGCACCGAGAAGAACGCGAAGGCGAACTGCCGGGATTGGTTGGTCACGGCTTTGATCTGGCCGAACGGCACTGAATGCACGAAGCCCTTGCCGTCGCGCAGGCGCAGGGTGCGGATGGTCAGGCCCTCGACGGTACCGGCGTGGCCTGAGTCGAGCACCACCCAGTCGCCGATCGACAGCGTGTCTTCGATGATGATGAACAGGCCGGTGATCACGTCCTGCACCAATTGCTGCGACCCGAAACCGATGGCCAGGCCGACCACCCCGGCACCCGCCAGCAGCGGCGCGACGTTGATGCCGAGGTTGGCCATGGTGGTGATCGCACAAATCACCACCAGGATGATTTTGATCGCGTTGCGCAGCAGCGGCAGGATGGTTTTTACCCGCGTACTCGGCTGACGCGCCGCGCGTTTGTTCAGCGGCGGTTTCAGCGCTTCCTGAATCGCCGTGTCGAGCACCACCCACAGCAGCCAGGTCACCAGCAGGATCAACCCGATGCGACTCAGGGAATCACTGATCGCCCGGCCAATCGAGCTGGTCTGAGCGAAATCCACCAGCGACACGCCCCAGATGCGCCCGAGAATATCGATGAACGCCACCGCCAGCACGATGCGCAGCAAGGCGTGCAGCAGACTCAGGAAGCGCTCCTTGTAGGCACTGCTGCGCTGGACCGCTTCGGCTTTTCGCGATTTGAACAGGTGCTGGAAAATCGTACTGAGGAACACGGTGGCGATCAGCAGAATGGTGGTGAACAACGCGCAGCGCAGGGCTTTCTGATTATCTTCGCCGACGCCGATCAGGTTGATCGCCGAAACCAGCACCATCAACAGGATCGGCCAGTACCAGAGGCCGGAGAAAATCCGCAGCGACTCCTGCAACGACGGCTGCTTCAAGCGCTGGGTCAACGAGCGGTTGCGGATCAGGTGCGCCACCGGGCGGCGCAGGCGAATGACCAGGTAGCCGAAGATCAGCGAAGCGAACAACGCGGTGAATACCGCCACGCTACTGGTCAGGTTGCCGCCCACCTGCCGGGCAATTTGCGGGCTGGTCAAGGCATCGCTCAGGGCCGCAAGAAAGCCGATCAGGAACAGCGGCTTGGGGCAGTAGTCGCGGATGATCTGCACCGCCGAGCGCTTGTGCCCGGTGTTGAACATCACGATTACGCACAACAAGAATGTCGTAGAAACAATGCCACTGCTGGTGGCGTAGGCAAAACACAGCGCCAGCGCGCGGCCCACCGAGGCTTGCAGAAAATGGCTGACGTACAGGGTCAGCGGCAGGCAGATCAGTGCGGGGACCGTGTACGGCAGCAAATAACCGAGCAAATCCTGGCTGCGTTGCCGGGTGCGGAAAAACCGCCCCTGGCTCAGGCGTTTATCGAGCAACCCGCCGAGTACGGTGAGCAAGGCAAAGGTGCCGAGCCAGACCCCTGACAGCAACATGAAATCGCCGACCACGCTCCACGGCGAGCGGGCAGAAGGCTGGTTGACCAGTTTGTCGACTTCGTCCGCCGCCCGGTCCGCCCGCAGGCGCCAGGCGTCGACCAGGTCCTCGTTGAGGTCGAGTTTGTCTTGAACGTCGTCGATGCTGGAACTGATCGCGCCGAGCAAACCACCCTGGACCAACGGCTCGGGCTTGGCCGGCTCCTCGGCGGCGGCCGGAACGCCCGGCAGCGTGACAGCTTGCAGTTCAGCGCTGCCGAACAACAGCAGCGCGCCCAGCAGTATCGCGGTCTTGAACTTGATCAAAACACCGGCTCCTTCGGATAAGTCTTAAGGAACTGATTGGCAAATGCCGGGCAAGTTCGGTTTGGGCGGACAGATGCGCTGGTTCTCCCCGATAGCAGGATGGGCACAATCCCTGTGGGAGCGGGCTTGCTCGCGAAGAGGGCGTGTCAGTCAACATCGTCGTGACTGATCCGCCGCATTCGCGAGCACGCCCGCTCCCACATTTGACTTGCGGTGTTCCGGCGAATACCGACCATCCGTAAGCCCAACCGAAACTTTCTCCCCCGCCCGACAGTCATCAAAAGACTGGGGCGGTAAGGAGTTTGATCAACGGGAGGGCATATGGCGGCGATTCACATTGGTATTTCCGGTTGGCGCTATGCGCCGTGGCGAGGGGATTTCTACCCCAAGGGGCTGACCCAGAAGCGCGAATTGCAATTCGCTTCACGGGCGGTCAACAGCATCGAGATCAATGGATCGTTCTACGCCCTGCAGCGCCCCGAGCGCTACGCCCAGTGGCGTGACGAAACCCCGGACGGCTTTGTGTTCAGCGTCAAGGCCCCGCGGTTCATCACCCATATCCGCCGCTTGCGGGATATCCACAAGCCATTGGCCAATTTCTTCGCCTCCGGGATCCTGGAGCTGAAGGAAAAACTCGGCCCGATCCTGTGGCAGTTTCCGCCGAACTTCCAGTTCAACCCCGAGCTGTTCGAAACCTTTCTCCAGCAATTGCCCCACGACACCGAAGCCGCCGCGGCCCTGGCCCGTCAGCACGAAGCGCGGCTCAATGGCCACGCCAGCATGAAGGCCTACGGCAAACAACCGGTGCGCCACGCGGTGGAAATCCGCCACGACAGCTTCATCGATCCCGACTTCGTCGCCCTGCTCAAGCGCTACGACGTGGCGCTGGTGATCGCCGACACCGCCGATAAATGGCCGTACCGCGAAGACGTCACCAGCGATTTCGTCTACTTGCGACTGCACGGCGCCGAAGAACTCTACGCCAGCGGCTATACCGCCCAGGCCCTGAAACGCTGGGGCGATCGCATCGACGCCTGGCATCACGGCACGCAACCCGAGGATGCCCACCTGATCAACCCCAAGCAAAAACCCAAGGCCCGCAAAAGCCGCGAGGTGTTCTGTTATTTCGACAATGACATCAAGGTCCGCGCGCCTTTCGACGCCCGCAGCCTGCTGACGCGTTTTCATCTGGACACGCAATTGGCGACCACCCCCGGCCAGATCCCGGCCGAAGGAGTACTGCCATGAGCATTCCCGAGCCGACCGGTACCCCCGATGATTTGGCGCCGATTCCGACCCAAGTGCGGCGCTTCACTGTGCTCACCGTCAACACGCATAAAGGTTTCACCGCGCTGAACCGGCGTTTCATCCTGCCGGAGTTGCGCGAGGCGGTGCGCAGTGTGTCGGCGGACGTGGTGTTTTTGCAGGAAGTCCACGGCACCCACGAACACCATCCACAGCGCTACAGCAACTGGCCGGCCATGCCGCAATACGAATTCCTCGCCGACAGCCTGTGGCCGCAGTTCGCCTACGGGCGCAACGCGGTGTATCCGGACGGCGATCACGGCAATGCCTTGCTGTCGAAATTCCAGATCATCCGCCACGACAACCTCGACGTGTCGATCAGCGGCCACGAGAACCGTGGCCTGCTGCATTGCGTGCTGCGCCTGCCGGGCGACAGCGAGGAAGTCCACGCCATCTGCGTTCACTTGGGCTTGCGCGAAAGTCATCGCCACGCGCAGTTGAAACTGCTGATCGAACGCCTCGAAGAATTGCCGGCAGACGCCAAAGTGGTGGTCGCCGGCGACTTCAACGATTGGCGCTTGAAGGCCGATGCGCTGCTCAAACCCTGGGGCTTGCGCGAGGTGTTTTCCGAGCTGCACGGCAAACCGGCCCGCAGCTTCCCCGCGCGCCTGCCAGCCTTGCGCCTCGACCGCATTTACGTACGCAACCTCAAGGCGCATCGCCCGCAGGTGCTGACGACCCGTCCGTGGTCACACTTATCCGACCATGCCCCGCTGTCCGTGGAGATTGAACTATGAGCAGCGCCCCGCTGGAAAAAACCTCGGCTGAAGCGGTGCCGATCGAGGCCACCCAAGAGCAGCATCCGTTTGCCGATCTTGAATACCATTGGCATGGCAACAACCGCGTGGAGTTGCTGGAAAACGGTGAGGCGTACTTTCCTCGAGTGTTCGAGGCGATGCGCGCAGCGAAGACCGAAATCCTCCTGGAAACCTTCATCCTGTTCGAAGACAAGGTCGGCAATGAACTGAAGGACATCCTGATCGACGCGGCCCAGCGCGGGGTGCGCGTCACTGCGAGCCTGGATGGCTTTGGCAGCGGAGAACTGGCTACCGATTTCCTGTTGGCGCTGAGTCAGGCCGGCGTGCATTTGCAGATGTTCGACCCGGCACCGAAGCACTTGGGCATCCGCACCAACTGGTTCCGTCGTTTGCACCGCAAGATCGTGGTGGTGGACGGTGAGATCGCTTTTATCGGCGGCATTAACTTCTCCGCCGACCACTTGGCGGACTTCGGCCCCGAGGCTAAACAGGATTACGCCGTGGAAATCCAGGGCCCGGCGGTGGTAGATATCCATCACTTTGCGTTGCAACAGAGCGGGCGCCAGAGTCGCGCCAAATACTGGTGGCAACGGCGTCGGCGGCGGCGCACCGAACTGGCCTTCAGCGACCATGACGGCCAGGTGCGCCTGGTCTACCGCGACAACGGCCAGCACCCGACCGACATTGAAGATGTCTACCTGCAAGTGCTGCGCAGCGCCCAGCGTCGGGTGGTGATCGCCAATGCTTACTTCTTCCCCGGTTACCGCTTACTGCGCGAGCTGCGCAATGCCGCGCGGCGCGGTGTCGATGTGCGGCTGATCCTGCAAGGCCAGCCGGACATGCTGGTGGCCAAACTGGCGGCGCGCCTGACCTATGACTATCTGCTCAAGGCCGGGGTGGTGATCTACGAATACTGCGACCGACCGCTGCACGGCAAGGTCGCGCTGGTGGACGAGGACTGGAGCACCGTCGGCTCAAGCAACCTCGACCCGCTAAGCCTGTCGCTGAACCTGGAAGCCAATGTGCTGATTCGTGATCGGGCGTTCAACCGTGAATTGTTCCAGCGGTTGGAAGAACTCAGCGATCACCACTGCAAGGCGATGCCGGCCAACCGCTCGCCCCGGGGCTTGCTGTGGCGCATGACCATTGGTTTTGTGGTGTTTCACTGCTTGCGTCACTTCCCGGCCTGGGTCGGCTGGCTGCCGGCGCACAAACCGCGCCTCAAACCTTTTTCGCCACCGACGGAGGTGCGCAGTGAACCCCATGAGCCACTCTGAAACCGAAGCCGGCGCAGCGCCGGCCGCCGAGCACCACTCGCGCTGGAGCCGCTGGAAAAAACCGCTGACCGTGGTGTTTTTCCTGGCGCTGATCGTACTGTTCACCCTGCTCGCCCGGCGCATCGAATGGAACGAGGTGTTCGACACCCTGGCGGATTTCAAGGTGCGCACGCTGATCATTGCCTCGGCGATTACCTTGCTGAGCTTCCTGACTTACGCCAGTTTCGACCTGATCGGCCGCACCTACATCCGCCAGGATCTGACCTGGAAGCAGATCCTGCCAGTGGGCATCATCAGTTACGCCTTTAATCTCAACCTCAGCGCCTGGGTCGGCGGCATCGCCATGCGCTATCGCCTGTATTCACGACTCGGGGTCAGCAAGGGCAACATCGCGAAGATTCTCGGCTTGAGCCTGGCGACCAATTGGTTTGGCTACATGACGGTGGCCGGCGCGGTGTTCAGCAGCGGCCTGGTGGAGATGCCGCCGGGGTGGAAGATCAGTACCACCGCCCTGCAGGGCGTAGGCGTGCTGTTGCTGGTGATCAGCGCCAGCTACCTGGCAGCGTGCCGTTTTTCCAGCCGGCGCGAATGGTCGATTCGCGGGGTGGAAATCAACCTGCCGTCGGTGCGCATGGCGATGTTGCAACTGGCCTTGGGGGCATTGAACTGGTCGCTGATGGCAGCGGTGATTTTCACCCTGCTGCCGAGCAAACTCGAGTACCCGATGGTGCTTGGGGTGCTGCTGATCAGCGCCATTGCCGGAGTCATTACCCACATCCCCGCCGGGCTTGGGGTGCTTGAGGCGGTGTTCGTAGCCCTGCTGCAACACCATGCCTCGCGCGGCAGCTTGATTGCCGGGTTGATTGCTTATCGGGCGATCTACTTCATCTTGCCGCTGTTGATTACCTTGGCCATGTACCTGTTGGTCGAGGCCAAGGCCAAGTCGTTGCGGATTGAGAAGAAGCCTTCGTCCTGAAATCTGCGTTGTGGCGGATGGCGCTTTCGCGAGCAGGCTGGCTCCCACTTGGAATGTAAATCCCTTGTAGGAGCGAGCCTGCTCGCGAATGAGCCAACGGAGTTTTCAGCTGGACTGAATAATGCTCAACCGCTCGCCCACCACCATTTCGGTGATCCAGTCCACGAGGATCGAGGTGTAGGCCTGTTGTGACACAGGGTCGCTCAGGGAGTGGTCGCCGCCGTCGATGATGCGGTGGGTCAGCGAGTGCGTCTGCTGGCACGCCGCGCGGTAACTCATGATGGT
The DNA here is from genome assembly GCF_031583775.1 of Pseudomonas rhizozeae. Lineage (NCBI taxonomy): Bacteria > Pseudomonadati > Pseudomonadota > Gammaproteobacteria > Pseudomonadales > Pseudomonadaceae > Pseudomonas > Pseudomonas rhizozeae. Next base: position 50,501 of record NZ_JAVLSB010000047.1, on the reverse strand, counting down.
GGCGTGGGGCACGTGGTCATCGGTTTCCGACTCGACGATCAACACATCCCCGGTGAATTGCGAGCACGCGTGCAACGCGCGATTGCTCTCGGCATGCACCAGGGTGCTGCGGTAATCCAGCAGATCGGCCTTGTCCAGATCCCGCTTGGGCGTATGCCACAAATCGTCGCGGTACAGCGCCGGGACACGCAGCGCCAGCCAGCGCACCGGACGCAAGGTGGTGAGAATCGCCGCCAGGTAACCGCCGTAACTGGTGCCGACCACGGCAATCGCCGAGGTGTCCAGCGCCGGGTGCGCCAGCAAGCGGTCATACGCAGCCAACAAGTCCTTGAGGTTATCTTCGCGGGTCACCCGGCTCAGCGGAATGCCGGGGCCTTCGTTGCTGGCGTGGCCCCGCAGGTCGAAGGTCAGGCACACGCATCCCAACCCTGCGATACCTTTGGCCCGTTCCAGGTCGCGTTCCTGGCTGCCGCCCCAGCCGTGCACGAACAATACGCCAGGGACTTTCGATTTGGGACTGAGGAACGTCCCGCTCATTTGTTCATCATCAATGTCGATTTGAATGGTTTCGCTTCTAGCCGTCATAGGATTTGACCGTTACGTACTTGAGGAGAAATTCACTGTTTTCCGCCGGCCCGCGGTACACCTGGATGGCGTCCGCCGGCAGCGGTTGATCGATATAGGTTTCCACCGACGACACGCGGATCGCGCGCATCTGCGGGTGGTTGACGAAGCTTTGCAACGCCGCCACTTCGGCACTGCTGGCGCCGCCCATGCGCCACGATTGCTCGAGCACGCCGCTGCGCTGGGTGCCTTTGCTGTCCAGGCCTTGGGCGATGTCGTAATTGCGCCGAGAGGCATAGAACTCAGGGTACGCCTCATTGGCCGCGCTATCGAATACCTGCGCTTGCTCGATCGCCAGACGCACGTCGTCCGGCAGTTCCAGCGCCAGCAACTCATCGTAACCGCCCTGGACCACCAGCAAGTTCGAACCGCCATAGACTTGCTCGCCCATGCCGTCCTCGGTGAGGTATTGATCGCCGCAGTAGCTCAGGACCTTATCGCCGATAAAGCTTTGACCGACGCTGTGGGTGACCACCTCGTGCAGGTCTTGCTCCAGCACCACGCCTTCCTCGAACTGCTGCGCACAGTCGGGGCGCGCCAGCAGGCGCTCGAATTGGTCGAGGCTTTTGATCACTTCCTGGCCGCGACCGGCACAGGCGTGGATCGGTTTGATCCGCATCGGGCCGTTGTGCAGCATGTGCGTGGCGGCAGGCAAGGCGTCCGCCAGGGAAAACACGCTGACGCCATCCAGCACCACATTGCGCACCCGCTCGGAGAACAACGGCGACCAGCCTTCCGGGGCCGAGGCGTTTTTATTCAGCAAGCCGTGGCTGATGGCTTTGGTGCAAATAAAGTCATGCTCTACGTAACCGCCCCACAAGTCTTCCGGGCCCTTGATGCCCAGTTCGCGGGCCGCATCGGGGCCAACGATGGTTTGAGTGGGAAGGAAGTAAAGGTCACGGTCATCATGGGCGGAGGGATCGTAGCGCCCGCCGTATTTGAGTCCCAGTATCTGCGACAGCCAGCGGGCCAGTGAGCGGTTGGTTTCCACTTCATGCAGCGGCGCCCCCGGTCGAACCGAATGCGACACCACCATTTTCTTTCGGATTGTCAGGGCCATGCATTTACCCTCGGCGAGCACGCCATGCGTATTGCCGTGTGAGGTGCAGGGATCAGGCCAACGGGCGACGAATGGTGGTGAGCGGTAAAACAGTGGTTTCCAGCACGCACGCTCTGGCGGGATTGTTGCAATTTGCAAGAGTGCCATCATGCGGGATGCAAATTGCACGATCCTGCCCATCAAGGCACGTCACATGTGGGAGCGAGCCTGCTCGCGAAGACGGCATGTAGGGTTCGACCGACCTGACGCTTTCGCTAGCAGGCTCGCTCCTACAGGGGTTTTTCAGCGGGCTGAGGCCGATGGCGGCGTGACGCCAAACTTGTTGCGGTATTCACTCGGCGCCAGCCCGGTGATTTTCTTGAAGGTGGCGCGGAAGGCGCCGGGGTCCTGATAGCCGACAGTCCAGGCAATGTGATCGATGGTGCCGTTGGTGAATTCAAGCATCTCCCGCGCCTTGCCGACCCGCAGGTGCTGGCAGTATTCGGTAGGTTTCAACCCGGTGGCCGCGCGGAAGCGGCGCAGGAAGGTGCGCTCTTCCAGCCCGGCCTGTCCGGCCATGCTCGCCAGCGACACATCCACCGCGCCGCTGCCCTGCAGCCAGTGCTGTACTTTCAGGATCGCCCCGTCGCCATGGCCGAGGATCGGCGCAAAATTGCTGCCGCACGCGCTGGCGCTGTCACTGTGTTCGATCACCAGGAAACGCGCGGTGCTGGTGGCGATGCTCGGGCCAAGCAAGCGATCAACCAGGCGCAAACCCAGCTCCGACCAGGCCATCAGCCCGGCGGTGGTGATCAGGTCGCCATCGTCGACAATCGGCTTATCCGCGTTCAGTTTGACCTTCGGGTAGCGCTCGGCGAACGTTTTGGCCGAGGTCCAATGGGTGGTAGCGCTGCGCCCGTCGAGCAGGCCGCTTTCGGCGAGCAGGATCGACCCCACGCAGACGCCGCCGAGAATAGTCCCGCGGGCATGTTGCTGGCGCAGCCAGGCAGATACGGCGTCGGGTGCCACGCCGTCGGTGAAACTGGCGATCGACGGCGGAATCAACAACGCGGCCAGGCCGGCGTCCGGTGCGGGATAGCTGTCGCAGACCCGTTGCGGCGCCTGCTGATCCACGCTCTGCCAATGGCTGACGCGCAGCAGCGGCAACTGTGCCGCTTGATGCTCGGCGGCGATCCGATTGGCCACGCCAAACAAATCGGTCAGGCCATGCACCGCCGCCATTTGCGCCCCGGGATAGATCAGCACGCCAAGCTCGACGACCACGCGTTGCACACCCATTGTCAGTTTTCCCCCTGCTATTGTCGGTGCGGCCAATCCTCGAAAGCTTCGCTGCGGCCAATACTTGATCCCACTCCCACATTCACTTCGAGGAACACCGTCATGGCCAAGCAAGCGCTTATCGTAGTCGATATCCAGAACGACTACTTCCCCCAAGGCAAGTGGCCGCTGGCCGGCGCCGATGCCGCCGCCGACAACGCCGCACGGCTGATCGCGGCCTTCCGCGAGGCAGGTGATGACGTGGTGCACATCCGCCACGAGTTCACCTCCGAAGAAGCGCCGTTCTTCACCCCCGGCTCCGACGGCGCCAAGCTGCACCCCAAGGTTCTCAACCGCGCTGACGAGCCGGTGGTGCTCAAACATTTCGTCAACTCGTTCCGCGAAACCAACCTCAAGTCGATTCTCGACGACAAGGGCATCGAAGAGTTGGTGGTGGTCGGCAGCATGAGCCATATGTGCGTCGACGGCATTACCCGCGCTGCCAACGACTTCGGCTACAGCGTGAAAGTGATCCACGACGCCTGCGCCTCTCGCGACCTGGAATTCGATGGCGTGAAGGTCCCGGCCGCCCACGTGCACGCCGCATTCATGGCCGCCCTGGCATTCGCTTACGCCAGCGTGATTTCCACCGATGAGTTCCTCGGCAGCCGTTGATACATTCGGTAATAACCTTGCAAAGCCCGACGCGCTTGAGCGCTTCGGGCTTTTTTACGGCGGTGCCGAAACACATCACGCGTGAGCTGTTGAGCAGCCCCGGAATTGCCTGTAGGGTTTCTCACGCGTGAGTTTTGCACAACGGAGTCGCCGCCATGAAAGACCGCTCGAAACCGTCGCTGAAAAAGCCTTCGAGCTTTTACATGAAGCAGATGCGCGCGGGCCTGGCCGGAGCCGGTTATGTGAAACACGAGACTTGGGTGCTTCCCGAACATCGAAGCCTGCTCAAGCAGATGGAGAAACAGCTTCGCCAACCTTTAAGGGATGGCTCATTCATGTCGGAGAATTACATGAGCGCAGGTAACAACTGGAACATCGATCGCCTGTTCAACGCCCTGCAGGCGCTGGACGACGTGGTCTCCAACGACATCACGCTGTCCCTGGTGCAGGGCTCCGAGTCCAGTATCAAACTGGACATGAACGACTTCGGTGGCCTGCCGATTTACATCGCTGTGGTCGGTGACCAGATCATCGTCGACACCGTGCTGGTGGACGTCGAGTCGATCAAGGACGTGGGCGCCTTCAACGACGCCGTGCTGCGCAGCCGCGAATTGTTCCCGCTGTCGTCGATCGGCATCGAAACCATGCCCAACGGCCAAGTGGTCTACAACATGTTCGGTGCCTTGAGCTCGGATTCGAGCCTGACCAACGTGGTCACCGAAGTGAAAACCCTGGTCGATAACGTCCAGCGCGCCAGCGAAGCCTTCGAACGTTTTTTCCACTAATTTTACGGCCATAGGAAATATCCAAATGACTCAGTCCATCTGGAGCAAATTGTTCACGGCCGTGCGCGGCGGTGCCTCGGAAGTCGGCGAATCCATCGTTGACCAGCAGGCCCTGCGCATTCTCGACCAGGAAATTCGTGACGCCGACAGCGCGTTGTCCTCGGCCAAGCGCGAGCTGGTGACGATCATGGCCAAGCACAAACTGGCCGCCGACCGCGTCAGCGAGTACCACGCCAAGATCGCCGACCTGGAGGCCAAAGCTGTCGCCGCCTTGCAGGCCAACCGCGAAGACCTGGCGCTGGAAGTGGCCGAAGCGATCTCGACCCTGACCAATCAACTGGACGTCGAGCAAGCGCAAACCGCCGAGTTCGGCAACTACGCCGACAGCATGCGCAAAGACATCACCAAAGCCGAAAACCGCATCAAGAGCCTGCGCCAGCAAGTGGACATGGCCAAGGCCCGGGAAAGCGTGCAGAAGGCCCAGGTCAGCGCATCGATCGCCAGCGGCGGCGCCAACGGCAAACTGGAAACGGCGGTGGGCACGCTCAATCGCCTGCAAGCCAAGCAGCAGCAACGCGCTGCCGAATTGCAGGCCCAGGACGAACTGGCCGACGCCTCCACCGGCACCGATCTGGAACGCAAGCTGCGCGAAGCCGGGATCACCCCGGACACCGGCAGCGCCAACGCGATTCTTGATCGCCTGAAGAAAAAATCCGCCGAGTAATCGGACCGCAACCGGTTGAGCAGGGAGCGCTGCGGCGCTTCCTGCTTCGTTTTGCGCCGCGCATCTGATTGAGGGCCAGGATGAATACCCCGAAGGGTTTCAAGACCATTGTCGCGATCGCCCTGTTAATGGTCGCGGTGCATTTACTCAATGTGCTGAGCGGTTACAGTCTGATTGCCTTTGGCCTGATTCCACGAACGGTGCCCGGCCTGCTCGGCATCGTCACCTCGCCTTTCCTGCACGCCTCGTTCGGCCACTTGTTCGCCAACCTGATTCCTTTCCTGGTCATGGGCACCCTGGTGATCATCGATGGCCGCGCTCGCTTCATGGCGGTCAGCGCCATCATCATTGCGCTGAGCGGCTCGCTGGTCTGGCTGTTTGGCTTCAGCGGCGTGCACGTCGGCGCCAGCAGTTGGGTGTTTGGCCTGTGGGCGTACATTCTGTGTCGCGCCTGGTATCACAAGAGCTGGGGCAATTTGATCAGCGCCAGCGTCGTGGCGCTGCTTTACAGTGGCTTGATCTTTGGCTTCCTGCCGCGCCAGGGTGTGTCATTCGAGGGCCATATCGCTGGCGCGTTTGCCGGCTTCGTTGCGGCAAAATTGCTGTTATCCGCGCCCCGCAGCAGGTTTAATGCCGCCCGCTGAACACTTCTACGCCGCCTCCACTTGCTTCAAGGAAATCGCCAATGGGATGGTTTAAACAGTTGATGGGCCTCTCCGCCCCGAACGTCGAAACGCCTGCGCCGGCCATCGGCCCGCTGGGCCTGGCGCTGGGCAAGGCGATTCAGTTCGACCCGGTCATGTCGCTGCTGCTGGACGGCAAAAGCAGCGTGACCATTCCCGGTTCCCAGGCAATCTGGAGCCTCGGCCAGGTCGATCTCGGCCAGTCGAGCTGGCTCTCGCGCTACTACATGAACGACGAAGAATACTGGCTGCAAGTGCACACCACCGGTGACGTCGCCGGCCAGGTGGAGTCAGTGATCCTGTTCAACTACCGCAGCTACGTGACCATCAGCAGCGAAGCCGAATTGCGCCGACTGGCCGGGCCGAGCAGCCTGATCGGCTTGCCGACCTACACCTACGAAGGCGCCGAATACACCCGCGAGTGGGGCACCGAGCAAGGCCAGACCGAACTGGTGCCGCTGAGCGAACAGGTGCGCAGCAGCGAAGAGTCGTACAGCATCGAGCACCGTTCGATGTTGTACGCCCGCGACACCGGCCTGACTGATCGCCGCGAACTGCTGCTGTTTTCCGTCGAGGAGGACGCCGAAGGCACCATCAGCCTGAGCACCTCGCTGGGCATTTCGCTGTACACCACTGACATCACAGCACTGTAAACAAGGAAGCCTTTCATGCTTGAAGCCCTGTCCATTTCCCTGAACAAAGCCGCCGTGCTCGGGTTCGTCAGTTATATCCTCGGCGCGGCGCTGATCTTCGCGCTGTTCCAGTTCGTTTACACGCGCCTCACGCCGCACAAGGAGTTCGAGCTGATCCGCGCCGGCAACGTGGCCGCCGCCATTGCCCTGGGCGGCGCGATCATTGGTTTCGCCATTCCCGCCAGCAATGTCATCGCCTACTCGATCAGCCTGCTCGACTTCGTGGTGTGGGCGCTGATCGCGGCGTTCGTGCAACTGCTGGCGTTCTTCGTCACCAGCCTGGTGCTCAAAGGCACCTCGCAACGTATCCGCGACGGTGAAATCGCCGCCGGCATTTATGTGGCGGCGGTGGCCATCAGCGTCGGCATGCTCAATGCGGCGTGCATGACCCCATCCCAGAACTGATCGTGCCAGGGAGACTGCAATGAAACGAAGCACGTACGTTCAGCTGTCATTGGCCGCATCGGTGGCCATGGCCATCTCCGGTTGCGGGCCGACGGAAAAAACCTACGACCTGCAGAAGAAATACAACTTCCAGTCGGTGCAGCAATGCGCTGATGAGAAGCTGCCGGTGGATGTCTGCTCCGACGCCTACATGACGGCCATGGCCGAGCATCGGCGCGTCGCTCCGGTGTACGACAGCCAGGCCGACTGCGATGCGGATTTCGTCGCTGACTGGTGCCAGCAGGACTCGGCCGGCAAGTTCATCCCCAAGCTCGGCGGCTTCGAATTGACCGCCGACGGCCAGGTCACGCAATCGCAAGTGGACGCGGCCAAAGCGCAATTGCCGGCCTCAGAAGCCATCAGCGGCGGCTCGGGGTTCTCCACCAGCAGCCTGCTCACCGGTTTGTTGATCGGCAATATGCTCAGCAGCAACCGCAACAGTTACTTCTCCGAACCGGTCTACCGTTACCGCGACGACCGTGGCAACTACGGCAACTCGACCCTTAGCCAGCGGATTGCCAAGGGCTCGGTGTTCAGCCGTTCGAATCAGGCGAAGTCCGGCAACGGCTACAGCAACTCGACCTTCAGATCCGCCAGCAAGCCGATCAACGTGGCGTCCTCCACCTCCCGCGGCGGCTTTGGCAGCCAGGCCAGCGCCCGCAGCGGCTGGGGTGGCTCGAGCAAGAGCTTCGGCCGGTCGAGCAGCTGATGAAGAAGGTCCACTGCGCCGAGCGTCACGACTGGCAACAGACCGCCGAAAGCCTCGGCTTTCTGTTCCACACCATCGACGACGAGCCTTACTGGGACGAACGCGCGTACTACCAGTTCACGCTCAAGCAGATCGAAAACGATCTGGAAGACCCGACCAACGAACTGCACCAGATGTGCATGGACCTGGTGGCGCGGGTGGTCGACAGCGAGGAATTGCTGGGACGCCTGAGCATTCCGCCGGCGTTCTACGACATGATCCGAACGTCCTGGCGTGAAGGTCATCCGCATCTGTACGGACGCATGGACTTTTCCTACGACGGTCAGCGACCAACCAAGTTGCTGGAACTCAACTACGACACCCCCACCAGCCTCTATGAAGCGGCGGCGTTCCAGTGGGGCTGGCTCGAGCAATCCATCGAGCGCGGCCTGCTGCCCAAGCATGCGGACCAGTTCAACAGCATCGACACCAAGCTGCACCAGGCTTTCGCCCAATTGCAGCTCAAGCAACCGTTCTATTTCGCCTCGGCGAAAGGCTCGGTCGAGGACAAAGGCACCACGGATTATCTGCGGCTGATCGCGGAAAAAGTCGGCATCGAATCGCGGCACATCGACCTCGAGGACATCGGCCTCACCGCAGACGGCCGTTTCGTCGATCTTGAAGATCGTTGGATCCCGCACCTGTTCAAACTGCACGCTTGGGAGTTCATCTTCCACGAACCCTTCGGCGCGGCGATTGCCCAGAGCGACACGCAATTTTTCGAGCCGTCGTGGAAGGCCATCCTGTCTAACAAAGGCATCCTGCCGCTGTTGTGGGAATTCAATCGGGGCCACCCCAACCTGCTTGAAACCCGCGTCGATCCGGATATCACCATGGCCGTGCCGAAGGGCTGGGTGCGCAAGCCGTTCTTCTCCCGGGAAGGCGCCAACATCGAGTTGCACACCGAGCAAGGTCTGATCGTCAAAGAGGACGGCCCCTACACCGATGCGCCTTTTATCCTGCAAGAATTCGCGCCTTTGCCGCGCTTCGATGACAGCTACACACTGATCGGCTCGTGGGTCATCGGCGACCAGGCCGCAGGAATCGGCGTGCGCGAAGACAACAGCCTGATCACCAAGGATTCGAGCCGGTTTTTGCCGCATTTGATTCTGGATTGAGGTTTCTCGCAAATACAAAAAAGGCCCGGCGCGCTGAGCGTCGGGCCTATTTGTCTGGATCGGGGGTCAGGCTCGATCAGAACGGAATATCGTCATCAAAGCTGTCGAAATCCGGAGCCGGCTGTGGAGCTGCTTGTTGTGGCGCTGGTGCTTGGCGGGACTGCTGCGGTGCCGACTGTTGCGGACGCGGAGCCTGCTGACGCGGAGCCGGGGCGGACTGCTGATAGTTATTGCCCCCGCCTTGCTGGTCGCCCTGCTGTGGACGGCCGCCGAGCAATTGCATGGTGCCTTGCATGTCGACCACGATTTCAGTGGTGTAACGCTTGATGCCGTCTTTTTCCCACTCGCGGGTTTGCAGCTTGCCTTCGATGTAGACCTGCGAACCTTTGCGCAGGTATTCGCCGGCGATCTCGGCAACCTTGCCGAACATCGACACACGGTGCCATTCAGTCTTCTCGACCTTCTGCCCGGTTTGCTTGTCGGTCCATTGTTCGCTGGTGGCCAGACTCAGGTTGGTCACGGCGTTACCGTTAGGCAGGTAGCGAACTTCGGGATCCTGGCCGCAAGTGCCGACCAATATGACTTTGTTAACCCCACGGGCCATAACGTTCTCCTAGGCTTCGCACGCTCTCGCGGCCGGGTTGTTCACCAGACGCTCGAGGGTGGTGCGATCCAATAATTCAGTGTCCAGTTTGATGTAAATGGCCGCCTCCTCGGCGACCACTACTGCATCCGTTACCCCTACCACGGCCTTGAGGCGCTCGACCAGACCGGCTTCGCGGATCGCCTCGGGCGACAACGGCAAGCGCAGGCTCGTCACGTAGGGAGGTTCGCGCATGGTAACAGCAAAGGCCAGCCAAAGTGCAGCCAGCCCGGCGCACCCCAGGAACACAACCGACAGGCCGCCATGCTGAAACATGAAGCCGCCGAGTATGCCCCCCAACGCCGAACCAAGGAACTGGCTGGTGGAATAAACCCCCATGGCCGTGCCCTTGCCGCCTGCTGGTGAAACCTTGCTGATCAGCGATGGCAATGAGGCTTCCAGCAAATTGAACGCGGTGAAGAACACCACCGTCCCGATGACCAGAGCCCGCAAGCTGTCGCCGAACTGCCAGAAGAATAGCTCAGTGAGCATCAGCGTCAGCACTGCGCCCAATAAAACTCGTTTCATTTTGCGTTTCTTCTCGCCGTAGATAATGAACGGGATCATGGCGAAGAAAGAAACCAGCAGCGCAGTCAGGTATACCCACCAGTGCTGCTCTTTCGGCAGGCCGGCCTTTTCGACCAAGGCCAGCGGCAAAGCGACGAAGCTCGACATCAGCATCGCGTGCAACACGAAAATGCCCAGGTCGAGGCGCAGCAGATCAGGGTGCTTGAGGGTCGGCATCAGTGCCTGACGGGCGACGCCCGACTCGCGATGCTGCAGCGGACCGGTGGACTTGGGCACCATGAACGCGACAATCACGATCCCTACAAGGGCCATGCCGCCGGTGGCGAGGAACAGGCCGGACAGGCCAAAAGCGCGGGTCAGCAGTGGGCCGACCACCATGGCGATGGCGAACGACAGGCCGATCGTCATGCCGATCATGGCCATGGCTTTGGTGCGGTGCTGCTCGCGGGTCAGATCGGAGAGCAACGCCATGACCGCTGCGGAAATCGCCCCCGCACCTTGCAGGATGCGGCCGGCAATGACGCCCCAGATCGAATCGGCGTTGGCCGCCAGCACACTGCCAAGCGCAAAGACGATCAAGCCCAGGTAAATCACCGGGCGACGGCCAATACGATCGGAAATGACCCCGAACGGAATCTGAAACAGGGCCTGGGTCAGGCCATAGGCACCGATCGCCAGACCGATCAGGGCCGGGGTCGCGCCCGCCAGGTCCATGCCATAGGTCGCCAGCACCGGCAACACCATGAACATGCCCAGCATGCGGAAGGCGAACACCAGGGCCAGACCGCTCGCCGCTCGGGTCTCGCTGCCGCTCATGCGCTCGCTGTGGGGATCGTGCATGGAAAAACCTCATGTGAACCGGCGGCGATTCTACCAGTCCCATCGATTGACGGGGTACATCGCGACGCTTTGACGCGCGCAGATGAAGCCATCTTCATGTAAGCCGGCACGCCCCTCGTTTGATAGTGTGCATCCATCCAGTATTTGGCCGTATACTCCTACGTTTTCGACGCCCGCCGAGCGAGGCCACTTTGGACAAGATCCTGATTCGTGGGGCCCGAACCCACAACCTGAAAAACATCGACCTGACCCTGCCACGGGACAAACTGATCGTCATCACCGGTTTGTCCGGCTCCGGAAAATCATCCCTGGCTTTCGACACGCTGTATGCCGAAGGCCAGCGCCGCTATGTCGAATCGCTGTCGGCCTACGCCCGGCAGTTCCTATCGATGATGGAAAAGCCTGACGTCGACACGATCGAAGGCCTGTCGCCGGCGATTTCCATCGAACAGAAATCGACGTCGCACAACCCGCGTTCCACCGTGGGCACCATCACTGAAATCTACGACTACCTGCGCCTGCTGTATGCGCGGGTAGGTATTCCGCGCTGCCCGGACCATGACATTCCGCTGGAAGCCCAGACCGTCAGCCAGATGGTCGACCTGGTGCTGGCCCAGCCGGAAGGCAGCAAACTGATGCTGCTGGCCCCGGTGATCCGCGAGCGCAAAGGCGAGCACCTGTCGGTGTTCGAAGAGCTGCGCGCCCAAGGCTTCGTGCGGGCCCGGATCAACGGCAAGCTCTATGAACTGGACGAAGCGCCGAAGCTCGACAAGCAGAAGAAGCATTCGATCGATGTGGTGGTCGACCGCTTCAAGGTCCGCAGCGACCTGCAGCAACGGCTGGCCGAATCCTTCGAAACCGCGCTGAAACTGGCGGATGGCATCGCCCTGGTCGCGCCGATGGACGACGAACCCGGCGAAGAGGTGATCTTTTCCGCGCGCTTCGCCTGCCCAATCTGCGGTCACGCCATCAGCGAACTCGAGCCCAAGCTGTTTTCGTTCAACAACCCGGCTGGCGCCTGCCCGACCTGTGATGGTCTGGGGGTCAAACAGTTCTTCGACATCAAGCGCCTGGTCAATGGCGAACTGACGCTGGCCGAAGGCGCGATACGCGGCTGGGACAGGCGCAACGTCTATTACTTCCAAATGCTCGGGTCCCTGGCCTCGCATTACAAGTTCAGCCTGGAGAAGCCGTTCAACGAACTGCCCGCCGACCAGCAGAAATTCATCCTGCACGGCAGCGGCTCACAGAACGTCGACTTCAAATACCTCAACGACCGTGGCGACATCGTCAAACGCTCGCACCCGTTCGAAGGCATTGTGCCGAACCTGGAGCGCCGCTACCGCGAAACCGAATCGGCCAGCGTGCGTGAGGAACTGGCCAAATTCCTCAGCACCCAATCATGCCCTGATTGCCGTGGCACCCGCCTGCGTCGCGAAGCGCGGCACGTGTGGGTCGGCGAGAAAACCCTGCCGGCGGTGACCAACCTGCCGATCGGCGATGCTTCCGAATACTTCGCCGAGTTGAAGCTGACCGGGCGCCGCGGCGAAATCGCGGACAAGATCCTCAAGGAAATCCGCGAGCGCTTGCAGTTCCTGGTTAACGTCGGCCTCGACTACCTGTCGCTGGACCGCAGTGCCGACACCTTGTCCGGCGGTGAAGCACAACGGATTCGCCTCGCCAGTCAGATTGGTGCGGGCCTGGTGGGCGTGCTGTACATCCTCGATGAACCATCGATCGGCCTGCACCAGCGCGACAACGACCGCTTGCTCGGTACGCTCAAGCACCTGCGCGACATTGGCAACACGGTCATTGTGGTCGAGCACGACGAAGACGCGATTCGCCTGGCGGATTACGTGGTCGACATCGGCCCGGGCGCCGGCGTACATGGCGGCCATATCGTAGCCGAGGGAACGCCTGCCGAAGTGATGGCGCACCCTGACTCGCTAACGGGCAAATACCTATCGGGCCGGGTCAAGATCGCCGTGCCGGCCAAGCGCACGCCGCGCAACAAGAAGCTGTCGCTGCACCTCAAGGGCGCGCGTGGCAACAACTTGCGCAACGTTGACCTGGAGATCCCGATCGGCCTGCTGACCTGCGTGACCGGCGTTTCCGGTTCCGGCAAGTCGACGCTGATCAACAACACGCTGTTCCCGCTCAGTGCGACTGCGCTGAACGGTGCGACGACCCTGGAGGCCGCCGCGCATGACAGCATCAAAGGCTTGGAACACCTGGATAAAGTGGTCGACATCGACCAGAGCCCAATCGGTCGTACGCCGCGCTCCAACCCGGCGACCTATACCGGGCTGTTCACGCCGATCCGTGAGCTGTTCGCCGGCGTGCCGGAGTCGCGCTCGCGCGGTTACGGCCCAGGGCGCTTCTCATTCAACGTCAAGGGCGGGCGCTGTGAAGCTTGCCAGGGCGATGGCCTGATCAAAGTGGAAATGCACTTCCTGCCGGATATCTATGTTCCGTGCGACGTGTGCAAGAGCAAGCGCTACAACCGCGAAACCCTTGAGATCAAATACAAGGGCAAGAGCATCCACGAAACCCTCGAGATGACCATCGAGGAAGCGCGGGTGTTCTTCGATGCGGTGCCAGCACTGGCGCGCAAGCTGCAGACCTTGATGGACGTCGGCCTGTCGTACATCAAGCTCGGGCAGTCGGCGACGACCCTGTCCGGCGGCGAGGCGCAACGTGTGAAGCTGTCCCGCGAGCTGTCGAAGCGCGACACGGGCAAGACCCTGTATATCCTCGACGAACCCACCACCGGTTTGCACTTCGCGGATATCCAGCAACTGCTCGACGTGCTGCATCGCCTGCGCGACCACGGCAACACAGTAGTGGTGATCGAGCACAACCTGGACGTGATCAAGACCGCTGACTGGCTGGTGGACCTCGGCCCCGAAGGCGGCTCCAAGGGCGGGCAGATCATTGCCGTGGGTACGCCTGAGGACGTGGCCGAGATGAAGCAGTCTCACACCGGTTTCTATCTGAAGCCTTTACTGGCCCGCGACCGCGCTTAACCGCCAGGCATGAAAAAGCCCCTGTCACTTCAACGGTGACAGGGGCTTTTTTATCGCTTCAACTCAAGAAGCGTGGGACTGCAGGTAGTTCTCGAGACCGATCAGCTTGATCAGGCCCAACTGCTTTTCAAGCCAGTAGGTGTGATCTTCTTCGGTGTCATTCAACTGGATCCGCAGAATCTCACGGCTGACATAATCCTTGTGCTGCTCGCAGAGTTCGATGCCTTTGCACAGCGCGGCGCGGACTTTGTATTCCAGGCGCAGGTCGGCGGCGAGCATGTCAGGCACAGTGGTGCCCACATCGAGATCGTCCGGACGCATGCGTGGCGTGCCTTCGAGCATGAGGATGCGACGCATCAGAGCATCGGCGTGTTGCGCCTCTTCTTCCATCTCGTGGTTTATACGTTCGTAGAGCTTGGTGAACCCCCAGTCCTCATACATCCGCGAGTGAACGAAATATTGGTCACGCGCGGCCAGTTCGCCGGTCAGCAACGTGTTGAGGTAATCGATTACATCTGGGTGGCCTTGCATCGCCCTACATCTCCCTGCTTGAAAGTCTGTAGTTTGAACCAAGCTGATCGGTACGTCACGGACCATACGCAATAAAAGCGAAGATATTCTGAGAAAAGCAGCGTAAATAACGCAAAAACCGCCCAATTGAGGGCGGTTCTGCTTCTCGTTTAGACTTAGTTAAGCTGTACGCCCAATGCCTTTGCGATTGCTTCTCCGTACGCCGCATCGGCGCGGAAAAAGTGCTGCAACTGACGATCCACCACATCGGCGGAAACCCCAGCCATGGCACCAGCAATGTTATTGATCAACAGCGCTTTCTGCTCATCGCTCATCAGGCGGAACAAGGCGCCGGCATGGCTATAGTAGTCAGTGTCTTCGCGGTGATCGTAACGATCAGCGACGCCGCTCAGTGCCAAGGGAGGCTCAGCGTAGTGCGGCGCTTGCTTCGGCGCGTTGACGTAGCTGTTCGGCTCGTAGTTCGGCGCCGAACCACCGTTACTGCCGAACGCCATGGAGCCATCGCGCTGGTAGCTGTTGACCGGGCTGCGAGGCGCGTTCACCGGCAATTGCTGGTGGTTGGTGCCGATCCGGTAGCGGTGCGCATCAGCATAGGCGAATACGCGACCTTGCAGCATGCGATCCGGCGATAAGCCTACACCGGGGATCATGTTGCTCGGGCCGAACGCCGCCTGCTCGACTTCAGCGAAATAGTTGAGCGGGTTGCGGTTCAGTTCCAGCTCGCCAACTTCGATCAACGGGAATTCTTTCTGCGACCAGGTTTTAGTCACGTCGAACGGGTTTTCGTAATGAGCTTCAGCCTGCGCTTCGGTCATCACCTGAATGTTCACGCTCCATTTCGGGAATTCACCGCGCTCGATGGCTTCGAACAGGTCACGCTGGGCGTAATCCGGGTCGGTACCCGCCAGACGAGCAGCGTCAGCGGGCGCGAGGTTCTTGATCCCCTGCTTGGTCTTGTAGTGCCATTTGACCCAGTGACGCTCGCCAGCGGCATTAATCAGGCTATAGGTGTGGCTGCCGAACCCGTGCATGTGACGGTAGCCGTCAGGAATACCGCGATCCGAAAACAGAATCGTAACCTGGTGCAGCGCCTCGGGCGAGTGCGACCAGAAATCCCACATCATTTGCGCACTCTTCAGGTTGCTTTGCGGCAAGCGCTTTTGGGTGTGGATGAAGTCGGGGAATTTCAGCGGATCGCGGATGAAGAACACCGGGGTGTTGTTGCCAACGATGTCCCAGTTACCTTCTTCGGTGTAGAACTTGAGGGCAAAGCCGCGCGGATCGCGTTCGGTGTCGGCCGAACCGCGTTCGCCGCCTACCGTGGAGAAGCGCAGGAACGTTGGAGTTTGCTTGCCGACGGTGTCGAACAGTTTAGCGCTGGTGTATTGAGTGATGTCACGGGAAACCGTGAACGTACCGTAAGCACCCGAGCCTTTGGCGTGCACACGACGCTCAGGGATGTTCTCACGGTTGAAGTGGGCGAGCTTCTCGAGCAGGTGAAAATCATCGAGCAGCAGCGGGCCGCGTGGGCCGGCGGAACGGGAATTCTGGTTGTCGGCAACAGGCGCGCCGCTTGCGGTGGTAAGCGTTTTATTCTGACTCATGCTCTCTTCCTCTTCAGTCTTCAAACTGCCGGCTAATCGGCTGGAAGAGAGTATTAATCAGCATTGTTACACCTACAAATTCATTAACCTATAGGCATCGATAGAGAATTACTAATCGCGAACACCATCACTTTTTTTAGGTCACAAAAAACCGGGCACTAGGCCCGGTTCTTCATACAGCTTGTCGTCTTACTCGGCGCTTACAGCTTCGCCGGCAGTAGCACGATCAACCAACTCGACATACGCCATAGGCGCGTTGTCGCCAGCGCGGAAACCGCACTTGAGGATGCGCAGGTAGCCACCCTCACGGGTAGCGTAACGCTTGCCCAGGTCGTTGAAGAGCTTACCAACGATAGCTTTCGAACGAGTACGGTCGAAAGCCAGACGGCGGTTAGCCAGGCTGTCTGTCTTGGCCAAAGTGATCAGCGGCTCAGCAACGCGGCGCAGTTCTTTAGCTTTCGGCAGTGTAGTTTTGATCAGCTCGTGCTCGAACAGCGACACCGCCATGTTTTGAAACATGGCCTTGCGGTGCGAGCTGGTGCGGCTCAGGTGACGACCACTTTTACGATGACGCATGGTTCATTCCTTACCAAACACAACGTTCGGTGATTACGACGATCAGGCAGTCGCCTTGTCGTCCTTCTTAAGACTTGCAGGCGGCCAGTTGTCGAGGCGCATGCCGAGGGACAGACCGCGGGAGGCCAGAACGTCCTTGATTTCAGTCAAGGATTTCTTGCCCAGGTTCGGAGTCTTCAACAGTTCTACTTCGGTGCGCTGAATCAGATCGCCGATGTAGTAAATGTTTTCCGCCTTAAGGCAGTTAGCCGAACGTACAGTCAGTTCCAGATCGTCAACCGGGCGAAGCAGGATCGGATCGATCTCGTCTTCCTGCTCGACAACCACTGGCTCACTGTCACCTTTAAGGTCGACGAACGCAGCCAACTGCTGTTGCAGGATGGTTGCAGCACGACGGATAGCCTCTTCAGGATCCAGGGTACCGTTGGTTTCCAGATCAATAACCAGCTTGTCCAGGTTGGTACGCTGCTCGACACGGGCGTTTTCCACCACGTATGCGATACGGCGAACCGGGCTGAACGAAGAGTCAAGCTGCAAGCGACCGATGCTGCGGCTTTCGTCTTCATCGCTCTGACGCGAGTCGGCTGGTTCATAACCACGACCACGAGCTACGGTGAGCTTCATGTTCAGGGCGCCGTTAGACGCCAGGTTAGCGATTACGTGATCGGGGTTAACGATCTCGACATCATGATCCAGCTGAATATCGGCAGCGGTAACCACCCCCGAACCCTTCTTCGACAAGGTCAGCGTAACTTCGTCACGGCCGTGCAGCTTGATAGCCAGACCTTTAAGGTTCAACAGGATTTCAATTACGTCTTCCTGTACACCTTCGATGGCGCTGTACTCATGGAGTACACCGTCAATCTCGGCCTCGACTACTGCACAGCCAGGCATTGAGGACAACAGGATGCGGCGCAGCGCGTTGCCCAGGGTGTGGCCAAAACCACGCTCGAGAGGCTCGAGGGTGATCTTGGCGCGGGTTGGACTGACAACCTGCACATCAATATGGCGGGGTGTCAGGAACTCATTTACCGAAATCTGCATGGATGCACCTATTTTCTAGCCCTTACTTGGAGTAGAGCTCGACAATCAGGCTTTCGTTGATGTCGGCGGACAGATCACTGCGAGCTGGAACGTTCTTGAAAACGCCCGACTTCTTCTCAGTGTCTACTTCTACCCATTCTACGCGGCCACGTTGGGCACACAGATCGAGAGCTTGGACAATGCGAAGTTGGTTCTTTGCTTTCTCGCGAACAGCAACCACGTCACCAGCACGAACCTGGTAGGACGGTACGTTTACGGTTTGACCGTTAACGCTGATCGACTTGTGCGATACCAGCTGACGGGATTCGGCACGAGTAGAGCCAAAACCCATACGGTATACAACGTTGTCCAGACGGCATTCGAGCAGTTGCAGCAGGTTTTCACCGGTTGCACCTTTCTTGCCAGCAGCTTCTTTGTAGTAGCCGCTGAATTGACGCTCGAGAACGCCGTAGATACGACGGACCTTCTGCTTTTCACGCAGTTGGGTGCCGTAATCGGACTGGCGACCGCGGCGTTGGCCGTGGATACCAGGTGCTGCTTCGATGTTGCACTTCGATTCGATCGCGCGCACGCCGCTCTTCAGGAAGAGATCGGTGCCTTCGCGACGAGCGAGTTTGCATTTTGGACCAATGTAACGAGCCATTCTTTACAATCTCCTGGATTACACGCGGCGCTTCTTCGGCGGACGGCACCCGTTGTGCGGGATTGGCGTCACGTCGGTGATGCTGGCGATCTTGTAGCCACAGCCGTTCAAAGCGCGGACTGCGGATTCACGACCTGGACCTGGACCTTTGACGTTGACGTCGAGGTTTTTCAGGCCGTATTCCAGCGCAGCTTGGCCAGCACGTTCAGCAGCTACTTGAGCAGCGAACGGAGTGGACTTGCGGGAACCGCGGAAACCCGAACCACCGGAGGTAGCCCAGGAAAGAGCGTTACCTTGACGGTCGGTAATGGTCACGATGGTGTTGTTAAAAGAAGCATGGATGTGGGCGATGCCATCAACCACTGTCTTTTTAACTTTTTTACGAGGACGAGCAGCAGGTTTTGCCATGATTAAATTCCTGTCGATTCGCTGGGGCGATTACTTGCGGATCGGCTTACGCGGACCTTTACGGGTACGCGCGTTGGTCTTGGTACGCTGACCGCGTACTGGCAGACCACGACGATGACGCAGACCGCGATAGCAACCGAGGTCCATCAAGCGCTTGATTTTCATGTTGATTTCGCGACGCAGGTCACCTTCAGTGGTGAACTTCGCCACTTCGCCACGCAGCTGTTCAATTTGCTCGTCGCTCAGATCTTTGATCTTTGCCGCTGGGTTGACCCCAGTCACCGCACAGATCTTCTGCGCGGTAGTGCGACCAACACCATAGATGTAGGTCAGCGAGATAACAGTATGCTTGTTATCTGGAATGTTAACGCCTGCAATACGGGCCATTCAGTGGGACTCCAATTGACAGCTACCTACGCCCCGGAAGCCAAGAAATAGGGCGCGAGATAATATCGCTGTAATAACAAATAATCAACCCGGCAGCGCACTAGCTGCCGGGCTTAACACAATCACACTCAGCCTTGGCGCTGTTTGTGACGCGGTTCCGCGCTGCAAATTACTCGAACAACACCTTCGCGGCGAATAATCTTGCAGTTACGGCACAGCTTTTTCACCGATGCACGAACTTTCATCACCAACTCCTCGAACCTTATGGGTACTCAGCGCAACATGCCGCTGCCGTAACCCTTCAGGTTGGCTTTCTTCATCAGGGATTCGTACTGGTGCGAAACGAGGTGCGATTGTACTTGGGACATGAAGTCCATCACAACCACGACCACGATCAGCAACGAGGTCCCGCCAAGGTAGAACGGAACGTTTGCTGCAACCACCAGGAACTGGGGCAACAGGCACACGGCCGTCATATATAGAGCACCGAACAAGGTCAAACGAGTCAGAACGCCATCAATGTAGCGTGCCGACTGCTCACCTGGACGGATGCCCGGAATAAAGGCACCGGACTTCTTCAGGTTTTCCGCTACGTCTTTCGGATTGAACATCAACGCCGTATAGAAGAAGCAGAAGAAAATAATCCCTGCACTAAACAGCAGAATATTCAACGGCTGACCAGGAGCGATCGACTGCGAGATGTCCTGCAACCAGCCCATACCTTCAGACTGACCGAACCAGGTACCCAACGAAGCCGGGAACAGCAGAATGCTGCTCGCGAAAATAGCCGGAATAACACCGGCCATGTTCACCTTAAGCGGCAAGTGGCTAGTCTGCGCAGCAAAGACCTTGCGGCCCTGCTGACGCTTGGCGTAGTGAACAGCAATACGACGCTGGCCACGCTCAATGAACACCACGAAACCGATAATCGCTACTGCCAGCAAACCGATGGCAACCAGGGCGAAGATGTTGATATCACCCTGACGTGCAGACTCGAAAGACTGCCCAATCGCTCTCGGAAGACCGGCGACGATACCTGCGAAAATCAACATCGAGATACCGTTGCCAACACCACGCTCAGTAATCTGCTCACCCAGCCACATCATGAACATCGCACCAGCCACAAACGTGGATACCGCGACGAAATGGAAGCCAAAGTCACCAGTGAACGATACGCCCTGCCCCGCCAGACCAATGGACATGCCAATTGCCTGAACGAGAGCGAGGACGACAGTGCCGTAGCGGGTGTACTGGGCAATCTTGCGACGCCCAGCTTCACCTTCCTTCTTCAACTGTTCCAGCTGCGGGCTGACGGCGGTCATGAGTTGCATGATGATCGATGCCGAAATGTACGGCATGATCCCCAGTGCAAAAATGCTCATCCGTTCCAGCGCGCCGCCGGAAAACATGTTGAACAAGCTAAGAATGGTCCCCTCATTCTGTCGAAACAGGTCCGCGAGTCGGTCCGGGTTGATACCTGGAACCGGGATGTGTGCGCCTATTCGGTAGACGATAATCGCCAGGAACAGAAAACGCAGACGAGCCCAGAGTTCAGACATACCGCCTTTGCCGAGCGCAGAGAGAGCACCTTGCTTAGCCATTTATTCCTCGAACTTGCCGCCAGCTGCTTCGATAGCCGAACGCGCACCTTTGGTGGCGCCGATTCCCTTGCCGATTGTGACAGCGCGAGTCACTTCACCGGACAGCATGATTTTCACACGCTGCACGTTGACGTTGATCACGTTGGCATCTTTCAGGGACTGCACGGTAACGATGTCGCCTTCCACTTTAGCCAGCTCGGACAGACGCACTTCTGCGCGATCCATGGCCTTCAGGGAAACGAAACCGAACTTCGGCAGGCGACGATGCAGCGGCTGTTGACCGCCTTCAAAGCCTGGAGCGATGGTGCCACCGGAGCGGGAGGACTGACCTTTGTGGCCACGGCCACCGGTCTTGCCCAAACCACTACCGATACCACGGCCCGGACGATGCTTTTCGCGACGGGAACCCGGCGCTGGACTCAGATCATTGAGTTTCATCGATTAACCCTCTACACGCAGCATGTAGTAAGCCTTGTTGATCATCCCGCGATTCTCGGGAGTATCCAGGACTTCTACAGTGTGACCGATGCGACGCAGACCCAGACCCTTAACGCACAGTCTGTGGTTAGGGATGCGGCCGGTCATGCTTTTGATCAGCGTTACTTTTACGGTAGCCATGATCAGAAGATCTCCTTGACGCTTTTGCCACGCTTGGCAGCAATGGATTCAGGAGACTGCATTGCCTTCAAACCTTTGAAAGTGGCGTGAACCACGTTTACCGGGTTAGTCGAGCCGTAGCACTTGGCCAGAACGTTCTGAACGCCAGCAACTTCGAGGACAGCACGCATAGCGCCGCCAGCGATGATACCGGTACCTTCAGAAGCAGGCTGCATGTACACCTTCGAAGCGCCGTGAGCGGACTTCATTGCGTACTGCAGAGTGGTGCCGTTCAGATCAACCTGGATCATGTTGCGGCGAGCAGCTTCCATTGCCTTCTGGATCGCAGCAGGCACTTCACGCGACTTGCCACGGCCGAAGCCAACACGGCCTTTACCATCACCTACCACGGTCAACGCGGTGAAAGTGAAGATACGGCCGCCTTTAACGGTTTTGGCTACGCGGTTAACTTGAACCAGCTTCTCGATGTAGCCTTCGTCGCGCTTTTGGTCGTTATTTGACATAACTTAGAACTCCAGCCCAGCTTCACGAGCAGCATCAGCCAGCGCCTTGACGCGGCCGTGGTACTTGAAGCCAGAGCGGTCGAAAGCCACCTGCGAGACGCCAGCGGCTTTAGCACGCGTAGCGACCAGCTGGCCAACCTTAGTGGCCGCGTCGATGTTGCCAGTGGCACCATCACGCAGTTCTTTATCCAAAGTCGAGGCACTTGCCAGGACTTTGTTGCCGTCGGCCGAAATGACCTGGGCGTAGATGTGCTGCGACGAGCGGAACACGCAGAGACGCACGACTTCGAGTTCGTGCATTTTCAGGCGTGCTTTGCGAGCGCGACGCAGTCGAGTAACTTTTTTGTCGGTCATTTGCTATGCCCTACTTCTTCTTGGCTTCTTTACGACGGACGACTTCGTCCGCGTAGCGCACACCTTTGCCTTTGTACGGCTCTGGTGGACGGAAGTCGCGGATCTCGGCGGCCACTTGACCTACCAGCTGCTTATCGATACCCCGGATCAGGATGTCGGTCTGGCTAGGAGTCTCAGCGGTGATGCCTTCCGGCAGTTCATAATCCACTGGGTGCGAGAAGCCAAGAGCCAGGTTCAGCACTGTGCCTTTTGCTTGCGCTTTGTAACCAACACCGACCAGCTGGAGCTTGCGCTCGAAGCCTTGGCTTACGCCTTGGACCATATTGTTTACCAACGCACGAGTGGTACCAGCCATTGCGCGAGTCTGTTGATCGCCATTGCGAGCAGCAAAACGCAGCTCACCGGCTTCTTCAACGATCTCAACGGACGAATGGATGTTCAGTTCGAGAGTGCCCTTGGCACCCTTCACCGAAAGCTGTTGGCCTGCGAATTTTACTTCGACACCGGCTGGCAGCTTAACGGGGTTCTTAGCGACGCGAGACATGCTTATCCCCCCTTAGAACACAGTGCAAAGAACTTCGCCGCCGACACCGGCAGCGCGCGCAGCACGATCCGTCATCACACCTTTGTTGGTGGAGACGATAGACACACCGAGACCGCCACGAACTTTTGGCAGATCATCGACGGACTTGTACTGACGCAGGCCTGGTCGGCTAACGCGCTTCACTTCCTCGATGACCGGACGGCCTTCGAAGTATTTCAGCTCGATGGACAGCAGTGGCTTGATTTCGCTGCTGATCTGATAACCCGCGATATAACCTTCGTCCTTCAGGACTTTGGCTACAGCTACCTTCAACGTGGAAGATGGCATGCTGACGACGGACTTTTCAGCCATCTGGGCATTACGGATTCGAGTTAGCATGTCCGCTAACGGGTCCTGCATACTCATGGGCTAGACGCTCCTAAACAAAAAAATAAGCCTTACGGCTACTACCTTCGCCGAGAAACTCCGCGCGAAAAAAGCACGGGCTCAGGCGAGCCGGGTATTCTAGACACACCCCACAAATGAATCAAGCCCCAAAAGGGGCTTGATTCAAGTTCAAGGTCACCGAAGGTCAGGATCCTGGGATCGAGACCACCATGACTTTGATATTGCTTACCAGCTGGCTTTAACCAGACCTGGTACGTCACCACGCATTGCCGCTTCACGCAGTTTGTTACGGCCGAGGCCGAACTTGCGGTAAACGCCGTGTGGACGACCGGTCAGGCGGCAGCGGTTACGCATGCGCGAGGCGCTTGCGTCACGTGGCTGCTTTTGCAGAGCGACTGTAGCTTCCCAGCGTGCTTCTGGACTTGCGTTCAGATCAACGATGATAGCTTTCAGTGCTGCACGCTTCTTGGCGTACTTGGCAACCGTGAGCTGACGCTTCAGCTCGCGGTTTTTCATGCTCGTCTTGGCCATTTTCCTACTCCAATCAGTTGCGGAACGGGAATTTGAAAGCACGCAACAGGGCGCGACCTTCATCATCGTTCTTGGCAGTGGTGGTCAGGGTAATGTCCAGACCGCGGAGAGCATCGATCTTGTCGTAGTCGATTTCCGGGAAGATGATCTGCTCTTTTACGCCCATGCTGTAGTTACCACGACCATCAAAGGACTTGGCATTCAGGCCGCGGAAGTCGCGGACCCGAGGCAGGGAGATCGACAGCAGACGATCCAGGAATTCGTACATACGCTCACGGCGCAGGGTCACTTTGACGCCGATCGGCCAACCTTCACGGACTTTAAAGCCAGCGATGGACTTCCGAGCGTAGGTCACAACGACTTTCTGGCCGGTGATCTTTTCCAGGTCAGCAACAGCGTGCTCGATGACTTTTTTGTCGCCGATCGCTTCGCCCAGACCCATGTTCAGGGTGATTTTGGTAACGCGCGGAACTTCCATCACGTTCGAAAGCTTAAGTTCTTCCTTAAGTTTCGGTGCGATTTCCTTCCGGTAAATCTCTTTTAGTCGTGCCATGGTCTCATCTACCTAGCAGTGTTCAAGCATCAACCGCTTTTTGGGTCGACTTGAAGACACGAATTTTCTTGCCGTCTTCTACTTTGAAACCAACGCGGTCAGCCTTGTTGGTTTCGCCGTTGAAAATGGCGACGTTAGAAGCATCCAGCGGAGCTTCTTTTTCGACGATACCGCCCTGCACGCCCGACATCGGGTTAGGCTTGGTATGACGCTTGACCAGGTTCAGACCACCAATAACCAGACGGTTGTTAGCGAGAACCTTAAGCACCTTACCGCGCTTACCTTTGTCTTTGCCGGCGATCACGATGATCTCGTCGTCACGACGAATCTTTTGCATGTCGGATCTCCTTACAGCACTTCTGGGGCGAGCGAGACGATCTTCATGAACTTCTCAGTACGAAGTTCACGGGTCACTGGCCCAAAGATACGGGTGCCGATCGGCTCTTGCTTGTTGTTCAGAAGAACAGCAGCGTTGCCATCAAAGCGGATAATGGAGCCATCAGCACGACGTACACCGTGACGAGTGCGGACTACAACAGCAGTCATCACTTGGCCTTTTTTCACTTTACCGCGAGGAATTGCTTCCTTGACGGTAACTTTGATGATGTCACCGATACCAGCGTAACGACGATGGGAGCCACCCAGCACCTTGATGCACATAACGCGGCGAGCGCCGCTGTTATCGGCCACATCGAGCATGGATTGAGTCTGAATCATATAATTTCTCCGACCCCTAGTCCTTAGACTTCCACAGCGCGTTCGAGAACATCAACCAGCGCCCAAGACTTGGTCTTGGCCAAAGGACGAGTTTCACGAATAGTGACTTTGTCGCCGATGTGGCACTGATTGGTTTCGTCGTGCGCGTGCAGCTTAGTCGAACGCTTAACGTATTTACCGTAGATCGGGTGCTTTACGCGACGCTCGATCAGAACGGTGATGGTCTTGTCCATTTTGTCGCTGACAACACGGCCAGTCAGCGTACGGACGGTCTTTTCGGCTTCAGCCATGATTACTTACCTGCCTGCTGTTTGAGCACAGTCTTCACGCGAGCGATGTCACGCTTAACTTGCCGGAGCAGGTGAGACTGCCCCAACTGGCCAGTTGCTTTCTGCATGCGCAGATTGAACTGGTCGCGCAGCAGGCCGAGCAGTTGCTCGTTAAGCTGCGGCGCGTCTTTTTCACGAAGTTCATTCGCTTTCATCACATCACCGTCCGTTTAACAAAGGAGGTGGCGAGCGGCAGCTTTGCAGCAGCCAGGGCGAAAGCCTCACGCGCCAGCTCTTCAGAAACGCCCTCGATTTCATACAGGACTTTGCCTGGCTGAATCTGAGCAACCCAATATTCCACGTTACCCTTACCTTTACCCATCCGAACTTCGAGTGGCTTTTTGGTTACAGGCTTGTCCGGGAATACACGGATCCAGATCTTGCCGCCACGTTTTACGTGACGGGTCAGAGCACGACGCGCTGACTCGATCTGACGAGCGGTGAGACGACCACGAGCTACAGACTTCAGCGCGAACTCGCCGAAGCTGACTTTGCTACCGCGCAATGCCAGACCACGGTTGTGGCCAGTCATTTGCTTGCGGAACTTCGTACGCTTTGGTTGCAACATTTGGCGTACCCCTTACTTAGCAGCTTTTTTACGAGGCGCTGGTGCTTGTGGTTTCAGCTCTTCTTGGCGACCACCAATTACTTCGCCTTTGAAGATCCAAACCTTTACACCGATCACACCGTAAGTGGTGTGAGCTTCGTAGTTGGCATAGTCGATGTCGGCACGCAGGGTGTGCAGTGGCACACGACCTTCGCGATACCATTCAGTACGTGCGATTTCAGCACCGCCGAGACGACCGCTCACTTGGATTTTGATGCCTTTGGCACCAATGCGCATGGCGTTCTGTACAGCGCGCTTCATAGCGCGACGGAACATTACGCGACGCTCCAGCTGCTGAGCTACGCTCTGCGCAACCAACATACCGTCGAGTTCCGGCTTGCGGATTTCTTCGATATTGATGTGCACAGGCACACCCATTTGCTTGGTCAGGTCCTGACGCAGTTTCTCAACATCTTCACCTTTCTTCCCGATAACGATACCTGGACGAGCGGTGTGGATGGTGATACGTGCAGTTTGTGCCGGACGATGGATATCGATACGGCTTACGGACGCGCTTTTTAGTTTGTCTTGGAGATACTCACGCACCTTCAGATCAGCGAACAAATAGTCCGCATAAGTCCGACCGTCTGCGTACCAGACGGAGGTGTGCTCCTTGACGATTCCCAGGCGAATGCCAATGGGATGTACTTTCTGACCCATCTCTTCGACTCCGTTACTTGTCAGCAACCTTGACAGTGATATGGCAAGACCGCTTGACGATGCGATCAGCACGGCCTTTGGCACGCGGCATGATGCGCTTCAGCGAACGCCCTTCGTTGACGAAAACGGTGCTGACCTTAAGGTCATCAACATCTGCGCCTTCGTTATGCTCGGCGTTGGCTACGGCCGACTCCAGCACTTTCTTCATGATCTCGGCGGCTTTCTTACTGCTGAAAGCCAACAGGTTGAGCGCTTCGCCCACCTTCTTCCCGCGGATCTGGTCGGCGACCAAGCGGGCTTTCTGGGCGGAGATTCGAGCGCCCGACAACTTAGCGGCTACTTCCATTTCCTAACCCCTTAACGCTTGGCTTTCTTGTCAGCCACGTGCCCACGATAAGTGCGGGTACCGGCGAACTCGCCCAGTTTGTGGCCGACCATGTCTTCGTTAACGAGAACCGGGACGTGTTGACGACCGTTGTGTACTGCGATGGTCAAACCGACCATTTGTGGCAGGATCATCGAACGGCGCGACCAGGTTTTAACTGGTTTGCGATCGTTCTTTTCCGCCGCCACTTCGATCTTCTTCAGTAGGTGAAGATCGATAAAAGGACCTTTTTTCAGAGAACGTGGCACTGTCGTATCCCTCTATTTACTTGCGACGACGGACGATCATTTTGTCGGTACGCTTATTACCACGAGTCTTCGCGCCCTTAGTCGGGAAGCCCCATGGCGATACCGGATGACGACCACCAGAGGTACGACCTTCACCACCACCATGTGGGTGGTCAACCGGGTTCATGGCAACACCACGAACGGTTGGGCGAACGCCACGCCAGCGTTTGGCACCAGCTTTACCCAGCGAACGCAGGCTGTGCTCGGAGTTCGAGACTTCACCCAGGGTCGCGCGGCATTCAGCCAGCACTTTACGCATCTCACCAGAACGCAGACGCAGGGTCACGTAGACACCTTCACGAGCGATCAGCTGAGCCGAAGCACCAGCGGAACGAGCGATTTGCGCGCCTTTACCTGGCTTCAATTCGATGCCGTGTACGGTGCTACCAACTGGAATGTTACGCAGTTGCAGAGCGTTGCCCGGCTTGATCGGCGCCAAGGCACCTGCGATCAGCTGGTCGCCAGCGCTCACGCCTTTAGGCGCGATGATGTAGCGACGCTCGCCATCTGCGTACAGCAGCAGAGCGATGTGAGCAGTACGGTTTGGATCGTATTCGATACGCTCGACAGTGGCAGCGATGCCATCTTTGTCGTTACGACGGAAGTCGACCAGACGATAATGCTGCTTATGACCACCACCGATGTGACGAGTGGTAATACGGCCATTGTTGTTACGACCACCAGTCTTCGATTTTTTCTCGAGCAGCGGTGCGTGAGGAGCGCCTTTATGCAGCTCCTGGTTGACCACCTTGACCACAAAACGGCGGCCAGGGGAAGTCGGTTTGCATTTAACGATTGCCATGATGCACCCCTTCCTTACTCAGCACTGCTGCTGAAATCGAGATCTTGGCCTGGCTGAAGGGAGATAACTGCCTTCTTCCAGTCATTACGCTTGCCCAGACCGCGAGCAGTGCGCTTGCTCTTACCCAGAACATTCAGGGTAGTAACGCGCTCTACTTTCACGCTGAACAGGCTTTCGACGGCCTTCTTGATTTCCAGCTTGGTTGCGTCAGTAGCAACTTTGAAAACGAACTGGCCTTTCTTGTCTGCCAGAACCGTAGCCTTCTCGGAAACGTGCGGGCCAAGCAGAACTTTAAATACGCGTTCCTGGTTCATCCCAGCAGCTCCTCGAATTTCTTCACGGCCGACACGGTGATCAACACCTTGTCGTATGCGATCAGACTAACTGGATCGGAACCTTGCACGTCACGTACATCAACGTGTGGCAGGTTGCGAGCAGCCAGGTACAGGTTCTGATCAACAGCATCAGACACGATCAGGACATCAGTCAGACCCATGCCATTCAGCTTGCTGAGCAGATCTTTGGTTTTCGGTGCTTCAACAGCGAAGTCCTGAACCACGACCAGACGATCAGTACGCACCAGCTCAGCAAGGATGGAACGCATTGCTGCGCGATACATCTTCTTGTTCAGCTTCTGGGTGTGATCCTGTGGACGAGCTGCGAAAGTAGTACCGCCGCCGCGCCAGATTGGGCTACGGATGGTACCGGCACGAGCACGGCCAGTACCTTTCTGACGCCATGGGCGCTTGCCGCCACCACGAACGTCGGAACGGGTCTTTTGCTGCTTGCTACCTTGACGGCCGCCGGCCATGTAGGCCACGACTGCTTGGTGAACCAGCGTCTCGTTAAACTCGCCGCCAAATGTCAGTTCGGAAACTTCGATCGCTTGAGCGTCATTTACATTTAATTGCATGTCAGCTTCCCCTTAACCGCGAGCCTTGGCTGCTGGACGTACAACCAAGTTGCCGCCAGTAGCGCCAGGAACAGCGCCCTTGACCAACAACAGATTGCGTTCAGCGTCCACGCGCACTACTTCGAGGGACTGCACGGTCACGCGCTCAGCGCCCATATGACCGGACATTTTTTTGCCCTTGAATACACGACCAGGAGTCTGGCACTGGCCGATAGAGCCTGGAACGCGGTGGGACACGGAGTTACCGTGGGTATTATCTTGCCCGCGGAAGTTCCAACGCTTGATCGTACCCTGGAAGCCTTTACCCTTGGACTGACCGGTTACATCAACCAGTTGGCCAGCGGCGAAGATTTCAGCGTTGATCAGATCGCCGGCCTGGTAATCGCCTTCTTCAAGGCGGAATTCCATTACGGTACGACCAGCGGCTACGTTCGCCTTGGCGAAGTGGCCAGCTTGAGCAGCTGTAACACGCGAAGCACGACGCTCGCCTACAGTGACTTGCACTGCACGATAGCCATCGGTCTCTTCAGTTTTGAACTGGGTGACGCGATTCGGCTCGATCTCAATGACCGTGACCGGAATGGAGACACCTTCTTCGGTGAAAATACGGGTCATACCGCATTTACGACCGACTACACCAATAGTCATGTTGTAAACCTCATGAGTGTACGGGGCTTTCACCCGCTATGGCCGCCCATTTCAGAGCGTTACACGACTAAGACCGAGTCTTAGCCGAGGCTGATCTGCACTTCCACACCGGCCGCAAGATCAAGCTTCATAAGAGCATCAACGGTTTTATCCGTTGGCTGGACGATGTCCAGAACGCGCTTATGAGTACGGATCTCGTACTGGTCACGCGCGTCTTTGTTGACGTGCGGGGAGACCAGAACGGTGAACCGCTCTTTACGGGTAGGCAGTGGAATTGGACCACGCACTTGAGCACCAGTACGTTTCGCGGTTTCCACGATTTCCTGGGTGGATTGGTCGATCAGGCGATGGTCAAAAGCCTTCAACCTGATACGGATTTGCTGATTTTGCATTGGATTTCAGACTCCGGCTGCTATTCCCACCGGGCGCAATACGCCCGTTAAAAGGAGGCGCAATTCTATAGACGCCCCAGATAGGTGTCAACCCAATAAAAAAGCCCCCGCTAGGCGGGGGCTTTTTCAAGTCATCACTTATTAAGCGATGATTTTGGCTACGACGCCAGCGCCGACGGTACGACCGCCTTCACGGATAGCGAAACGCAGACCATCTTCCATTGCAATGGTTTTGATCAGGGTAACAACCATTTTGATGTTGTCGCCTGGCATTACCATTTCAACGCCTTCCGGCAGTTCGCAGTTACCGGTCACGTCAGTGGTCCGGAAGTAGAACTGTGGACGGTAGCCTTTGAAGAACGGAGTGTGACGACCGCCTTCTTCTTTGCTCAACACGTACACTTCAGCTTCGAAGGTAGTGTGCGGCTTGACCGAACCTGGCTTGACCAGAACCTGGCCACGCTCAACGTCGTCACGCTTGGTGCCGCGCAGCAGCACGCCGCAGTTCTCGCCAGCACGACCTTCGTCGAGCAGCTTACGGAACATTTCAACACCGGTGCAGGTGGTGACGGTAGTGTCACGCAGACCAACGATTTCCAGTGGATCCTGAACCTTGACGATACCGCGCTCGATACGGCCAGTTACAACAGTACCGCGACCGGAGATCGAGAATACGTCTTCGATTGGCATCAGGAACGGCTTGTCGATAACACGGACTGGATCCGGGATGTAGCCGTCCAGAGTCTCAACCAGTTTACGAACGGCAGTGGTGCCCATTTCGTTGTCGTCTTGGCCGTTCAGAGCCATCAGAGCGGAACCGATGATGATCGGAGTGTCGTCGCCCGGGAAGTCGTAAGTGCTCAGCAGATCGCGCACTTCCATCTCAACCAGTTCCAGCAGCTCAGCGTCGTCAACCATGTCAGCCTTGTTCAGGAAGACAACGATGTACGGAACGCCAACCTGGCGGGACAGCAGGATGTGCTCACGGGTTTGTGGCATCGGACCATCGGCGGCCGAGCAAACCAGAATAGCGCCGTCCATCTGCGCAGCACCGGTGATCATGTTCTTCACATAGTCAGCGTGACCTGGGCAGTCAACGTGAGCGTAGTGACGGATCAGCGAGTTGTATTCAACGTGCGCGGTGTTGATGGTGATACCACGAGCCTTTTCTTCCGGAGCGCTGTCGATTTTGTCGAAAGCAACAACGGCCGAACCGAAAACTTCGGAGCAGACGCGAGTCAGAGCAGCAGTCAGAGTGGTTTTACCGTGGTCAACGTGACCAATGGTGCCAACGTTGACGTGCGGTAGGGAACGATCAAATTTTTCTTTAGCCACGACAATTAACTCCTAGCCTAAAGGGGCTGAATCAGCCTTGTTTTTTGGTAACGGTTTCGACGATATGCGACGGAGCCGTATTGTATTTTTTGAATTCCATAGAGTAGCTTGCGCGACCTTGGGACATGGAGCGAACGTCGGTTGCGTAACCGAACATCTCACCCAACGGAACCTCGGCGCGAATCACTTTGCCGGAAACCGTATCTTCCATACCCAGGATCATGCCGCGACGACGGTTAAGGTCGCCCATCACGTCACCCATATAGTCTTCAGGCGTAACAACCTCTACTGCCATGATTGGCTCAAGCAACTCACCACCGCCCTTCTGGGCCAGTTGCTTGGTAGCCATGGAAGCAGCCACCTTAAACGCCATCTCGTTGGAGTCGACGTCGTGGTAGGAACCATCAAACACGGTCGCCTTCAGGCCGATCAGCGGATAGCCGGCAACAACGCCGTTCTTCATCTGCTCTTCGATACCCTTCTGGATAGCCGGGATGTATTCCTTAGGAACCACACCACCCACTACTTCGTTCACGAATTGCAGACCTTCCTGACCTTCATCAGCCGGCGCAAAACGAATCCAGCAGTGACCAAACTGGCCACGACCGCCGGATTGACGAACGAACTTGCCTTCGATCTCACAGTTCTTCGTGATGCGCTCACGATAGGAAACCTGAGGCTTACCGATGTTGGCTTCGACGTTGAACTCGCGGCGCATCCGGTCAACCAGGATGTCCAAGTGCAGCTCGCCCATGCCGGAGATGATCGTTTGACCAGTCTCTTCATCAGTCTTGACGCGGAAAGATGGATCTTCCTGAGCAAGTTTGCCCAGAGCGATACCCATTTTTTCCTGGTCATCCTTGGTCTTAGGCTCAACGGCAACCGAAATAACCGGCTCCGGGAAGTCCATGCGAACCAGGATGATTGGCTTGGCAGCGTCGCACAAAGTTTCACCAGTGGTGACGTCCTTCATGCCGATCAGGGCCGCGATGTCGCCAGCGCGTACTTCCTTGATCTCTTCACGGGCGTTTGCGTGCATTTGCACCATACGACCCACGCGCTCTTTCTTGCCTTTAACCGAGTTGATCACGCCGTCGCCGGAGGCCAACACGCCCGAGTAAACTCGAACGAAGGTCAAAGTACCCACGAATGGGTCGGTAGCGATCTTGAACGCCAGAGCCGAGAACGGCTCGTCGTCGTTCGCATGACGCTCCATTTGTTTTTCCTCGTCATCCGGGTCGGTACCCTTGATGGCAGGAATATCGGTCGGAGCCGGCAGGTAATCGATAACGGCGTCGAGAACCAGGGGAACGCCCTTGTTCTTAAAGGAAGAACCGCAAACAGCCAGAACGATCTCACCAGCGATAGTGCGCTGACGCAGAGCGGCCTTGATTTCCTCGTTGGTGAGCTCTTCACCTTCGAGGTACTTGTTCATCAGCTCTTCGCTGGCTTCGGCCGCAGCCTCAACCATGTTGCTGCGCCACTCGTCAGCCAGTTCCTGCATATCAGCAGGGATAGCCTCGCGACGTGGAGCCATACCTTTGTCTGAATCGTTCCAGTACACAGCTTCCATGGACATCAGATCGATCTGACCCTGGAAGTTGTCTTCGGAACCGATAGCCAACTGGATTGGCACCGGAGTGTGACCCAGACGCTGCTTGATCTGACCGATCACGCGCAGGAAGTTCGCACCAGCACGGTCCATCTTGTTCACGTAAACAAGACGTGGAACGCCGTATTTGTTGGCTTGACGCCATACGGTTTCCGACTGAGGCTCAACACCCGAGGTACCGCAGAACACAACGACCGCGCCGTCGAGAACACGCAGGGAACGCTCAACTTCGATGGTGAAGTCAACGTGGCCCGGGGTGTCAATGACGTTGAAGCGGTATTGATCTTTGTGCTGCTTCTCGGAACCCTGCCAGAAGGCGGTAATAGCAGCAGAAGTAATGGTAATACCACGCTCCTGCTCCTGAACCATCCAGTCTGTGGTCGCGGCGCCGTCATGCACCTCGCCCATTTTGTGACTTTTGCCAGTGTAAAAAAGGACGCGCTCGGTGGTGGTGGTTTTACCAGCATCCACGTGAGCAACGATACCAATGTTACGGTAGCGATTAATCGGTGTAGTACGAGCCATAAAGCCCTCGCAAAATGAGTGACGCTAAAATTAGAAGCGGTAGTGCGAGAAAGCCTTGTTGGCTTCAGCCATACGGTGCACGTCTTCACGCTTCTTAACTGCAGCACCTTTGCCTTCAGCAGCATCCAACAGCTCACCGGCCAAACGCAGGGCCATAGACTTCTCGCCGCGCTTACGGGCGAAGTCTACCAACCAGCGCATTGCCAGGGCGTTACGACGGGACGGGCGAACTTCGACCGGAACCTGGTAAGTAGCACCGCCTACACGGCGCGACTTCACTTCGACCAGCGGAGCGATGGCGTCGAGAGCTTTCTCGAAGATTTCCAGGGGATCGCTGTTCTTGCGTTCTTTAACCTTTTCCAGCGCGCCATAAACGATACGCTCGGCAACGGCTTTCTTGCCGCTTTCCATCACGTGGTTCATGAACTTGGCCAGGATTTGGCTTCCGTATTTTGGATCGTCAAGCACTTCGCGCTTGGCTGCTACGCGTCTTCTTGGCATGGATAAGCCCTCAAACGGTCTTCAGGTTCGCTCGGAATCGGTGCCCTTTCGGGACGCCTCCGACCTTACTCTTATCGACTCAGAAAAATAGATGATTCAGTTGTTACAAAAAGCCGCTACTACTTAGGCTTCTTGGTACCGTACTTCGAACGACCCTGGTTACGACCTTTAACGCCGGAAGTATCCAAAGAACCGCGAACGGTGTGGTAACGAACACCTGGCAAGTCTTTTACACGACCGCCGCGGATCAGGACCACGCTGTGCTCTTGCAGGTTGTGACCTTCACCACCGATGTACGAGGAAACCTCGAAACCGTTGGTCAGGCGCACACGGCATACTTTACGCAGTGCCGAGTTAGGTTTTTTCGGCGTAGTGGTATACACACGGGTGCATACGCCACGACGTTGCGGGCAGTTCTGCAGCGCAGGCACGTCGGATTTCTCGACGATACGCTTACGCGGCTGACGTACCAGCTGGTTGATAGTTGCCATCTACTAGCTCCACTGTTGTCTTGCGACGCTATTGTCTTGCAAGAAAAGCAAAATGGCAGGAACGAATTCCCGCCAAATTTAGGGGTACAAGAGTCTAAAGAGGATCTTGCCCCCAGTCAAGGCAAGGCCCCGACCTCCCCGCTCATCATACCTCGACAAAATGTCTCGATTCGATGAACGGGGCTGCCAGGGCCCGACGCTTACTTACCGCAGAACTCAGTTACCGCTCGAGTTCAGCGCTTCGGTCAGTGCAGCTTCCACTTCACTGGCGCTTACGCGCAACGGTTTGTCTGCATCACGACGACGCTTACGCTCGCTGTGATAAGCCAGACCGGTACCGGCCGGGATCAAACGACCCACAACCACGTTTTCTTTCAGGCCGCGCAGGTAATCGCGCTTGCCGGTAACGGCCGCTTCGGTCAGTACGCGGGTGGTCTCTTGGAAAGAGGCCGCCGAGATGAACGATTCGGTCGACAACGACGCCTTGGTGATACCCAGCAGAACGCGTGTGAACTTGGAGACAAACTTGTCTTCCGCGCCCAGACGCTCGTTCTCTACCAGTACGTGAGTCAGCTCCATCTGGTCGCCCTTGATGAAACTCGAATCGCCGGATTCAGCGATTTCAACTTTACGCAGCATCTGACGCAGGATGGTCTCGATGTGCTTGTCGTTGATCTTCACGCCTTGCAGACGGTAAACGTCCTGGATCTCGTTAACGATGTACTTGGCCAGCGCACTGACACCCAGCAAACGCAGGATATCGTGAGGATCGCTTGGACCGTCGGAGATGACTTCGCCACGGTTCACTTGTTCGCCTTCGAAGACGTTCAGGTGACGCCACTTCGGAATCAGCTCCTCGTACGGATCGGTACCGTCGTTCGGGGTAATGACCAGACGGCGCTTGCCCTTGGTCTCTTTACCGAAGGCGATGGTGCCACTGACTTCAGCCAGAATCGACGCTTCCTTCGGACGACGAGCTTCGAACAAGTCGGCAACACGCGGCAGACCACCGGTGATGTCACGGGTCTTCGAAGTCTCTTGCGGAATACGCGCGATAACATCACCGATCGCGATTTTCGCACCATCCGCCACACCGACCAGGGCGTTGGCTGGCAGGAAGTACTGAGCGATAACGTCAGTGCCTGGCAGCAACAGATCCTTGCCGTTGTCGTCGACCATTTTCACCGCAGGACGAATGTCCTTGCCCGCAGCTGGACGGTCTTTGGCGTCGAGGACTTCAATGTTGGTCATACCGGTCAATTCGTCAGTCTGACGCTTGATCGTGATGCCTTCTTCCATGCCCACGTAGGTCACGGTACCTTTCATTTCGGTAACGATTGGGTGAGTGTGCGGATCCCACTTGGCCACGATTGCGCCAGCGTCGACCTTGTCACCTTCTTTAACCGAAATCACAGCACCGTACGGCAGCTTGTAACGCTCGCGCTCACGACCGTAGTCATCAGCGATCGCCAGCTCACCGGAACGGGACACGGCAACCAGGTGGCCATCCACTCGCTCAACGTGCTTCAGGTTGTGCAGACGGACAGTACCGCCATTCTTCACCTGAACGCTGTCGGCCGCGGAGGTCCGGCTTGCCGCACCACCGATGTGGAACGTACGCATGGTCAGCTGGGTACCCGGCTCACCGATGGACTGGGCAGCGATAACGCCGACCGCTTCACCAATGTTCACCTGGTGACCACGAGCCAAGTCACGGCCGTAGCACTTGGCGCAAATGCCGTAGCGGGTTTCGCAGCTGATCGGCGAACGAACGATCACTTCGTCGATGCTGTTGAGTTCGATGAACTCGACCCACTTCTCGTCAACCAGCGTGCCGGCAGGAACGATAACTTCCTCGGTACCTGGCTTGAAGACGTCACGGGCAATGACACGACCCAATACGCGCTCACCCAGCGGCTCTACAACGTCACCGCCTTCAATGTGCGGTGTCATCAGCAGGCCGTGTTCGGTGCCGCAATCGATCTCGGTCACGACCAGATCCTGCGCCACGTCTACCAGACGACGAGTCAGGTAACCGGAGTTCGCGGTTTTCAACGCGGTATCCGCAAGACCTTTACGAGCACCGTGAGTCGAGATGAAGTACTGAAGTACGCTCAAGCCTTCACGGAAGTTCGCGGTAATCGGCGTCTCGATGATGGAACCGTCCGGCTTGGCCATCAGGCCACGCATACCGGCGAGCTGACGGATCTGCGCAGCAGAACCCCGTGCGCCCGAGTCGGCCATCATGTACATCGAGTTGAAGGACTCCTGGTCGACTTCGACACCATGACGATCGATGACCTTCTCTTTCGAGAGGTTGGCCATCATCGCCTTGGAAACTTCGTCGTTCGCCTTGGACCAAAGGTCGATTACTTTGTTGTACTTCTCGCCCTGGGTTACCAGGCCGGAGGCGTACTGGCTCTCGATTTCCTTCACTTCGTCGGTAGCAGCACCGATGATGCGGGCTTTTTCATCCGGGATAACGAAGTCGTTAACACCGATGGAAACGCCGGAAATGGTCGAGTAAGCAAAACCGGTGTACATCAACTGGTCAGCGAAGATTACGGTCTCTTTCAAACCAACCACGCGGTAGCACTGGTTGATCAGCTTGGAGATCGCCTTTTTCTTCATTGGCAGGTTGACGACGTCGTACGACAGACCTTTTGGCACAACCTGGAACAACAGCGCACGGCCGACAGTGGTGTCGACGATACGGGTGTTGGTCACGCTGCCGCCGTCACGATCGTTGACGGTTTCGTTGATCCGCACTTTGACCTTGGCGTGCAGTGCGGCTTCGCCGGCACGGAACACACGGTCAACTTCCTGCAGATCCGCGAACACACGACCTTCGCCCTTGGCGTTGATCGCTTCACGAGTCATGTAGTACAGACCCAATACAACGTCCTGCGACGGAACGATGATTGGCTCACCGTTGGCTGGCGACAGAATGTTGTTGGTCGACATCATCAACGCACGCGCTTCCAGCTGGGCTTCCAGTGTCAGCGGTACGTGCACGGCCATTTGGTCGCCGTCGAAGTCGGCGTTGTACGCAGCGCAGACCAGAGGGTGCAGCTGGATAGCCTTACCTTCGATCAGTACCGGTTCAAACGCCTGGATACCCAGACGGTGAAGGGTCGGTGCACGGTTGAGGAGAACCGGGTGTTCGCGAATCACTTCAGCGAGAACGTCCCAAACCTCTGGCAGTTCACGCTCGACCATTTTCTTGGCTGCTTTGATGGTGGTCGCGAGACCACGCATTTCCAGCTTGCCGAAAATGAACGGCTTGAACAGCTCGAGCGCCATCTTCTTCGGCAGACCGCACTGGTGCAGACGCAGGGTCGGACCTACGGTAATTACCGAACGACCGGAGTAGTCAACACGCTTACCGAGCAAGTTCTGACGGAAACGACCTTGCTTACCCTTGATCATGTCAGCCAGGGATTTCAGAGGACGCTTGTTGGAACCGGTGATAGCGCGGCCACGACGACCGTTGTCGAGCAGTGCATCGACGGCTTCCTGCAACATACGTTTTTCGTTGCGCACGATGATGTCCGGAGCGGACAGATCCAGCAGGCGCTTCAAACGGTTGTTACGGTTGATCACTCGACGATACAGATCGTTGAGGTCGGAAGTCGCGAAGCGACCGCCATCCAGCGGGACCAGTGGACGCAAATCTGGCGGCAGAACCGGCAGAACGGTCAGCACCATCCACTCTGGCAGGTTGCCGGAACCCTGGAAGGCTTCCATCAACTTCAGACGCTTGGACAGCTTCTTGATTTTGGTTTCGGAGTTGGTTTGCGGAATTTCTTCGCGCAGACGACCAATCTCGTGCTCCAGGTCGATAGCGTGCAGCAGTTCGCGGACAGCTTCGGCACCCATGCGGGCATCGAAATCGTCGCCGAACTCTTCCAGCGCTTCGAAGTACTGCTCGTCGTTCAGCAGCTGACCTTTTTCAAGGGTGGTCATGCCTGGATCGATAACGACATAGCTCTCGAAGTAGAGAACGCGTTCGATATCACGCAGGGTCATGTCCATCAGCAAACCGATACGCGACGGCAGCGATTTTAGGAACCAGATGTGGGCAACCGGCGAAGCCAGTTCGATGTGCGCCATGCGCTCACGACGAACCTTGGCCAGAGCGACTTCAACGCCGCACTTCTCGCAGATCACGCCGCGATGCTTCAAGCGCTTGTACTTACCGCACAGGCACTCGTAATCCTTTACCGGGCCAAAGATCTTGGCGCAGAACAGGCCGTCACGCTCAGGTTTGAACGTACGGTAGTTGATGGTTTCCGGCTTTTTAACTTCACCGAACGACCAAGAACGGATCATCTCAGGCGATGCCAACCCGATACGGATGGCGTCGAACTCTTCGACTTGACCCTGGTTTTTCAGCAAATTCAGTAGGTCTTTCAAGGCCTTTCCTCCTGGCGGAGCAGAGAGCGGGCAATCCTGCCCCGCTCTCGATTCGCGTCACGTGTTATTCGGTTTCCAGATCGATATCGATGCCGAGGGAACGAATTTCCTTGATCAACACGTTGAAGGACTCGGGCATGCCCGGCTCCATACGGTGATCGCCGTCCACGATGTTTTTGTACATCTTGGTCCGACCGTTCACATCGTCCGACTTCACTGTGAGCATTTCTTGCAGAGTGTAAGCAGCACCGTATGCTTCCAGTGCCCAGACCTCCATCTCCCCGAAACGCTGACCACCGAACTGTGCCTTACCACCCAGCGGCTGCTGGGTAACCAGGCTGTAAGAACCGGTAGAACGAGCGTGCATCTTGTCGTCTACCAAGTGGTTCAGCTTCAGCATGTACATGTAGCCAACAGTAACCGGGCGCTCGAACTTGTTGCCGGTACGGCCGTCGGTCAGCTGCATCTGGCCGCTTTCTGGCAGGTCCGCCAGTTTCAGCATGGCCTTGATTTCGCTTTCCTTGGCGCCGTCGAACACTGGAGTGGCCATTGGAACGCCGCCACGCAGGTTTTTCGCCAGATCCAGAATTTCCTGGTCGGAGAAGCTATCCAGATCTTCGTTACGACCGCCGATCTGGTTGTAGATCTCATCCAGGAATTTGCGAAGATCTGCAACTTTACGCTGCTCTTCGACCATCCGGTTGATCTTCTCGCCCAAGCCTTTGGCCGCAAGGCCCAGGTGGGTTTCAAGGATCTGACCAACGTTCATACGCGAAGGTACGCCCAACGGGTTGAGGACGACGTCGACCGGGGTGCCATTGGCATCGTGTGGCATGTCTTCAACCGGCATGATCACAGAGACCACACCCTTGTTACCGTGACGACCGGCCATCTTGTCGCCCGGCTGGATGCGGCGACGGATTGCCAGGTAAACCTTGACGATTTTCAGCACGCCTGGAGCCAGGTCATCGCCCTGCTGCAGTTTGCGCTTCTTGTCTTCGAACTTGTCGTCCAGCAGACGGCGACGATCAACGATGTAGGCCTGAGCCTTCTCGAGCTGCTCGTTCAGAGCATCTTCAGCCATGCGCAGTTTGAACCACTGGCCGTGCTCAAGACCGTCGAGGACTTCGTTGGTGATCTCCTGACCTTTCTTCAGACCGGCGCCGCCTTCGGCTTTATGGCCGACCAAAGCGGAACGCAGACGTTCGAAAGTCGCGCCTTCAACGATACGGAACTCTTCGTTCAGGTCCTTGCGGATCTCGTCGAGCTGAGTCTTCTCGATCGACAGCGCGCGAGCATCACGCTCTACGCCGTCACGGGTGAAGACCTGTACGTCGATGACAGTACCTTTGGTGCCAGTCGGCACGCGCAGGGAGGTGTCTTTAACGTCGCTGGCTTTTTCACCGAAGATGGCACGCAGCAGTTTTTCTTCCGGAGTCAGTTGGGTCTCGCCTTTCGGAGTGACCTTACCCACCAGGATGTCGCCTGCGCCAACTTCAGCACCTACGTAAACGATACCGGCTTCGTCCAGCTTGTTCAGTGCAGCTTCACCCACGTTCGGGATGTCTGCAGTGATTTCCTCTGGCCCAAGCTTGGTGTCACGCGCCACACAGGTGAGTTCCTGAATGTGGATCGTGGTGAAACGGTCTTCCTGAACCACACGCTCGGACAGGCAGATGGAGTCTTCGAAGTTGAAGCCGTTCCACGCCATGAAAGCGATGCGCATGTTCTGACCCAGAGCCAGCTCACCCATGTCGGTGGACGGACCGTCGGCCATAATGTCGCTACGCTGAACCCGATCACCTTTACGCACCAGCGGACGCTGGTTGATGCAGGTGTTCTGGTTGGAGCGGGTGTATTTGGTCAGGTTGTAGATGTCGACACCGGCTTCGCCGGTTTCAACTTCGTCATCGGCAACACGAACCACGATACGGCTGGCGTCGACAGAGTCGATCACGCCACCCCGACGAGCCACGACGCAAACGCCGGAGTCACGGGCAACGTTACGCTCCATGCCAGTACCGACCAGGGGCTTGTCAGCACGCAGGGTTGGCACAGCCTGACGCTGCATGTTCGAACCCATCAACGCACGGTTGGCGTCGTCGTGCTCGAGGAACGGGATCAGCGACGCGGCAACCGATACAACCTGCTTCGGCGAAACGTCCATCAAGGTGACGTCTTCCGGCGCCTTGACGGTGAACTCGTTCAAGTGACGAACAGCTACCAGCTCGTCGATCAGGACTTTCTTGTCGCTCATCGTGGCCGAAGCCTGGGCGATCACGTGATCGGCCTCTTCGATAGCGGAGAGGAACACGATCTCATCGGTGACCAAAGCGTCTTTCACCACACGGTACGGGCTCTCGAGGAAACCGTACTGGTTGGTGCGCGCGTAGGCGGCCAGGGAGTTGATCAGACCGATGTTCGGACCTTCCGGCGTTTCGATCGGGCAAACACGACCGTAGTGAGTCGGGTGTACGTCACGAACTTCAAAGCCTGCGCGCTCACGAGTCAAACCGCCCGGGCCGAGTGCAGAGACACGACGCTTGTGGGTGATCTCGGACAGCGGGTTGTTCTGGTCCATGAACTGCGACAGCTGGCTGGAACCGAAGAACTCTTTCACCGCCGCAGCCACTGGCTTGGCGTTGATCAGGTCTTGCGGCATCAGGCCTTCGCTTTCAGCCATCGACAGACGCTCTTTGACCGCACGCTCAACACGTACCAGGCCAACGCGGAACTGGTTTTCGGCCATTTCGCCTACGCAGCGAACACGACGGTTACCCAGGTGGTCGATGTCATCGACGATGCCTTTGCCGTTACGGATGTCGACCAGAGTCTTCAATACCGCGACGATGTCTTCCTTGCACAGCACGCCCGAACCTTCGATCTCTGTACGACCGATACGCCGGTTGAACTTCATCCGGCCGACCGCGGACAGGTCATAGCGCTCTGGGCTGAAGAACAGGTTGTTGAACAGTGTTTCAGCAGCGTCTTTGGTTGGCGGCTCGCCCGGACGCATCATGCGATAGATCTCGACCAGCGCTTCCAATTGGTTGCTGGTGGAGTCGATCTTCAGCGTGTCGGAGACGAACGGACCGCAGTCGATATCGTTGGTGTACAGAGTTTCGATGCGCACGACACCGGCCTTGGCAATTTTCGCCAGGATTTCGGTGTTCAGCTCGGTGTTGCACTCTGCCAGGATTTCGCCGGTAGCCGGATGCACGATGACCTTGGCGGTGGTGCGACCCAGGACGTAGTCCAGAGGCACTTGCAGCTCTTTGATCCCGGCTTTTTCCAGCTGGTTGATGTGGCGAGCGGTGATACGACGACCTTGCTCGACAATAACCTTGCCTTTGTCATCCAGGATATCCAGGACGGCAATTTCACCACGCAGGCGCTGAGGCACCAGTTCCAGGCTGAGGTTTTCACCTTGCACGTGGAAG
This sequence comes from Pseudomonas rhizozeae, assembly GCF_031583775.1. Classification (NCBI taxonomy): domain Bacteria; kingdom Pseudomonadati; phylum Pseudomonadota; class Gammaproteobacteria; order Pseudomonadales; family Pseudomonadaceae; genus Pseudomonas; species Pseudomonas rhizozeae. The sequence continues at coordinate 8,310 of NZ_JAVLSB010000047.1, read as the reverse complement.
ACGTTGGTGGTGTAGAACGCGTCCAGCACTTCTTCAGTGGTATAGCCGAGCGCGCGCAGCAATACCGATGCAGGCAGCTTGCGACGACGGTCGATACGCACGAATACGCAATCTTTCGGGTCGAACTCGAAGTCCAGCCACGAGCCGCGGTAAGGAATGATGCGAGCCGAGTACAACAGTTTGCCGGAGCTGTGCGTCTTGCCACGGTCGTGGTCGAAGAACACGCCCGGGGAACGGTGCAGCTGGGAAACGATTACACGCTCGGTACCGTTGATTACGAAGGTACCGTTCTCAGTCATCAGGGGAATTTCACCCATGTAGACTTCTTGCTCTTTGATGTCCTTGATCGCTTTGTTCGACGATTCTTTGTCGAAAATGATCAGGCGCACTTTTACCCGCAAAGGTACGGCGTAAGTTACACCACGCAACACGCATTCTTTGACATCAAATGCCGGTTCGCCCAGGCGATAACCGACGTACTCCAGCGCAGCATTGCCGGAGTAGCTGATGATCGGGAAAACGGATTTGAAGGCCGCATGCAGGCCCACGTCGCGGAACTGATCTTTAGTCGCTCCCGCTTGCAAGAATTCACGATACGAATCCAGCTGGATGGCCAGGAGGTACGGCACATCCATGACGTCCGGCAACTTGCTAAAGTCCTTGCGGATACGTTTTTTCTCAGTATATGAGTAAGCCATCAGCGTTCCCCAGCTTGGTCACCTGCTTGTTTGGCCCCTCCCGACGGGAGCAGCCAGAAAATCGTGCAAACCCCATGGTTTGCGCCACCACATCGGGTGGTTACAGCTCGTTACCGGCACCGACCCAGTCGGCTGCCAATAACGGAAAAAGGCCGGTGGCAAGAGCCACCAGCCATCAGCCTTTTGCTTTACGCTCGGGCTGGAGGAGCAAAGTCGATGCTTACTTCAGCTCGACTTTAGCGCCTGCTTCTTCCAGAGTGGCCTTGGCTTTGTCAGCTGCGTCTTTCGACACTGCTTCCAGAACCATTGCCGGAGCGCCGTCAACTACTGCCTTGGCTTCTTTCAGGCCCAGACCGGTCAGTTCACGTACTGCCTTGATCACGTTAACTTTCTTCTCGCCAGCTTCGGTCAGCATAACGTTGAATTCAGTTTGTTCTTCAACAACGGCAGCAACAGCAGCTGGACCAGCGGAAGCAGCGGCAGCGGAAACGCCGAACTTCTCTTCCATGGCCTTGATCAGCTCAACGATTTCCAGAACGGATTTTTCGCCGATTGCTTCGATGATTTGGTCGTTAGTCAGAGACATGACTATAAATTCCTGTATTGGGGTGACAGCCTACGCGGCCATCGAAATAAACAATAAACGCTGAAAGGAGACGCCGAGCCTTAAGCTGCAGCTGCTTCTTTCTGGTCGCGAAGTGCCGCCAGAGTACGAGCCAATTTGCTGGTTGCGCCTTGAATCACGCTCATCAGCTGAGAAATTGCTTCGTCACGGGTCGGCAGGCTTGCCAGTACGTCGATCTGATTAGCTGCGAGGAACTTGCCCTCGAACGCAGCTGCCTTGATCTCGAACTTATCCTGACCTTTTGCGAACTCTTTGAAGATACGAGCAGCAGCGCCCGGATGTTCTTTCGAGAATGCAATCAAGGTCGGGCCAGTGAACACGTCGTTGAGCACGTCATATTGAGTGCCAGCAACGGCGCGCTTGAGCAGAGTGTTACGTACAACACGTACGTAAACGCCAGCTTCACGAGCCTCTTTACGGAGTCCGGTCATAGCGCCTACTGTCACACCACGGGCATCAGCCACAACAGCGGACAGGGCAGCCAGGGCAGCCTCGTTGACTTCAGCGACGATGGCCTTCTTGTCTTCGAGTTTAATTGCCACGGGTTTAACTCCTGCTTGTTACCGTTTCATCCAACCGAGGCCGGATGTCGTTTTGGTGTCTGATTCGGTAAGGAACCGGGAGCACCATCTGCGTAGGCTTGTGGTTTAAGACTTGCGTCGCCTACGGTCTTGGATAGCCCCCGCCAGGCAGGGACCCCAATCTTGCAACTGGCGCGATCGCTCGCGCCAATCTGTGTCTTATACGTCCAGCGAGCCTTGGTCGATGACCAGACCTGGGCCCATAGTGGTGCTCAGGGTAACGCGCTTCACGTAGATACCTTTCGAGGAAGCTGGCTTGATACGCTTCAGATCAGCGATCAGGGCTTCAACGTTTTCCTTCAGCTTGACGGCGTCAAAGCCGACTTTGCCAACGGAGGTGTGGATGATGCCGTTTTTGTCGGTGCGATAACGAACCTGACCAGCCTTGGCGTTTTTAACCGCGTTGGCGACGTCTGGAGTTACGGTACCGACTTTAGGGTTAGGCATCAGACCACGTGGACCGAGGATCTGACCCAACTGACCCACAACGCGCATGGCATCCGGGGATGCGATCACTACGTCGTAGTTCAGGTCGCCGCCTTTCATTTCAGCAGCAAGGTCGTCCATACCAACGCGATCGGCGCCGGCAGCCAGAGCAGCTTCAGCAGCTGGACCCTGGGTGAACACAGCAACGCGAACGGTCTTGCCAGTGCCGTGTGGCAGCACAGTAGCGCTACGTACGACCTGGTCGGATTTACGCGGGTCAACACCCAGATTGACAGCGACGTCTACCGACTCGCTGAACTTGACGGTCGACAGCTCGGTCAGGAGAGCGGCAGCGTCAACGAAGCTGTAGGCTTTGCCCGCTTCGATTTTGCCGGCGATAGCCTTTTGGCGCTTGGTCAGCTTAGCCATTACACACCCTCCACGTTAAGGCCCATGCTACGAGCAGAACCGGCGATGGTACGCACGGCTGCTTCCATATCAGCTGCAGTCAGATCCGCGTTTTTGGTTTTCGCGATTTCTTCCAGCTGAGCACGGGTAACGGTGCCAACCTTAACGGTGTTTGGACGAGCGGAACCGCTAGTCAGACCAGCAGCTTTCTTCAGCAGAACCGAAGCAGGGGTCGACTTGGTTTCGAACGTGAAGCTACGGTCGCTGTATACAGTGATGATCACTGGAGTCGGCAGACCTGCTTCGAGACCCTGAGTACGGGCGTTGAAAGCCTTGCAGAATTCCATGATATTCACGCCGTGCTGACCCAGTGCTGGACCGACGGGTGGGCTAGGGTTGGCCTGAGCGGCCTTCACTTGCAGCTTGATGTAAGCGGTAATCTTCTTGGCCATGTGGCACTCCAATTACGGGTTCGAACGCCTCGAAAGGCTCCCCGGTTACTTGCGCGTTTATCCCAGTGACGACAAAACCCCACAGCCTAGGCTGCGGGGTTGGGATGCTTGTTCAGCTAGACCTTTTCGACCTGGCTAAACTCAAGCTCTACCGGAGTAGAGCGTCCGAAAATCAGCACTGCGACCTGGATCCGGCTCTTTTCGTAGTTAACTTCTTCAACCGTACCGTTGAAATCAGCGAACGGACCGTCAGTGACTCGCACCACCTCACCCGGTTCGAACAACGTCTTCGGCTTCGGCTTGTCGCTACCATCAGCAACACGGCGCAGAATTGCTTCTGCTTCTTTATCTGTGATCGGTGCAGGCTTATCAGCAGTACCGCCGATGAAACCCATCACCCGAGGAGTATCCTTGACCAAGTGCCAAGTACCCTCGTTCATGTCCATTTGGACCAGCACATAACCTGGGAAGAATTTGCGCTCGCTTTTGCGTTTCTGGCCATTACGCATTTCAACCACTTCTTCAGTGGGAACCAGAATTTCGCCGAAGCCATCTTCCATGCCAGCCAGCTTTACGCGCTCTACCAACGAGCGCATGACATGCTTCTCGTAACCCGAGTAAGCATGCACAACGTACCAACGCTTAGCCACGGGACACCCTTAGCCGACAATCAAGGAAACAAGCCAGCCGAGCAGGGAATCAAGCCCCCACAACAGCAACGCCATAACCAGGACAACAGCCACAACGATCAACGTGGTCTGCGTGGTTTCTTGGCGAGTTGGCCATACGACTTTACGAATCTCGGTGCGAGCTTCCTTAACCAGTACAAAGAAAGACTTGCCCTTGGCTGTTTGCAGGCCTACAAAGGCAGCTACAGCAGCGATGGCAAGCAAAGCAAGTACGCGGTACAGGATCGGCGAAGCAGAGTAGTACTGATTGCCGACAACGCCAACAACCACCAAAGCGACTACTACAAGCCACTTGAGCAGATCGAAGCGAGAGCCTTGAGCTTCAGCTTTAGGAGTCATCTATGAAGATCCTGTGAAAAGAAAGCCAGACACACCAAGTGAATCTGGCAGGTCAGGAGGGAATCGAACCCCCAACCTACGGTTTTGGAGACCGTCGCTCTGCCAATTGAGCTACTGACCTAAAACAAAATCAGGCCGACCATTATGCCGGCCCGAAAAAGACATTACAACTGTTTACTCGATGACCTTGGCTACGACACCCGCGCCGACGGTACGACCGCCTTCACGAATAGCGAAACGCAGACCATCTTCCATCGCGATGGTTTTGATCAGGGTAACGATCATCTGAACGTTATCACCCGGCATCACCATCTCAACACCTTCTGGCAACTCGCAGTTACCGGTCACGTCAGTCGTACGGAAGTAGAACTGTGGACGGTAGCCTTTGAAGAATGGCGTATGACGACCACCCTCTTCTTTGCTCAGAACATAAACTTCAGCAGTGAACTTGGTGTGCGGCTTGACGGTACCCGGCTTGACCAGTACCTGACCACGCTCGACATCATCACGCTTGGTGCCACGCAGCAGTACGCCACAGTTTTCACCAGCGCGACCTTCGTCGAGCAACTTGCGAAACATCTCAACACCAGTGCAGGTTGTCTTGACCGTGTCACGCAGACCAACGATCTCAACCTCTTCCTGGATGCGAACAATGCCCCGCTCAACACGACCAGTCACAACAGTACCGCGACCCGAGATCGAGAATACGTCCTCGATCGGCATCAGGAACGGCTTATCAATTGCGCGCTCTGGCTGCGGAATGTAGCTATCAAGCGTCTCGACCAACTTCTTGACGGCGGTAGTACCCATCTCGTTGTCGTCTTGACCATTAAGAGCCATCAAAGCAGAACCGATGATGATTGGAGTATCGTCACCAGGGAAATCATAAGTGCTCAACAGATCGCGCACTTCCATCTCAACCAGTTCCAGCAGCTCAGCGTCGTCAACCATGTCAGCCTTGTTCAGGAAGACAACGATGTACGGTACGCCAACCTGGCGGGACAGGAGGATGTGCTCACGGGTTTGCGGCATCGGACCATCAGCGGCCGAGCAAACCAGAATAGCGCCATCCATCTGAGCAGCACCGGTGATCATGTTTTTTACGTAGTCAGCGTGACCAGGGCAGTCAACATGTGCGTAGTGACGCACAGCCGAATCGTATTCCACGTGAGCGGTGTTAATGGTAATACCGCGAGCTTTTTCTTCTGGGGCGCTATCGATCTTGTCGAAGTCAACCTTGGCCGAACCGAACACTTCGGAGCAGACGCGGGTCAGAGCGGCCGTCAAGGTTGTTTTGCCGTGGTCTACGTGACCAATGGTACCAACGTTGACGTGCGGCTTGTTACGTTCGAACTTTTCCTTAGCCATCGAAATCACCCTCAGGAGAAGAATTAAGCATTCACACTAGCCATTAAAACAAAGGCAGATATTTTCATATCTGCCTTGTTATATGGAGCTCTTGAGCGGATTTGAACCGCTGACCTCACCCTTACCAAGGGTGTGCTCTACCAACTGAGCTACAAGAGCAAAACACACTGCACAACCTGCAAACCTGGAGCGGGTAGCGGGAATCGAACCCGCATCATCAGCTTGGAAGGCTGAGGTTCTACCACTAAACTATACCCGCGTAAGCTTGCAGCTCACGCTAAAATGGTGGAGGGGGAAGGATTCGAACCTTCGAAGTCATAGACGTCAGATTTACAGTCTGATCCCTTTGGCCGCTCGGGAACCCCTCCTAAGCGAGCCGGCATTCTATACTACGCCGGCCTTCTGTCAAGCATTTTCTCATTAAAAACCTGAGGTTAGCTGCGTTGACGCTGCTTTGCACGTACAACCTGTTAAGGTGTTCACTGCGAAGCGGGCGCCATTCTATGCAACCTATTCCGCAGTTGCAACCCCCTCGCAAGGCATTATTTTATGTTTTAACTCATTGAATTCCTTAGCAAGGTTCAGCAACAGCAATTCATCTACTGCGGGACGCCCCTCTGCCGAGACGCGCAACCAATACCCTTCAGAATCCGGAAGCGACGCTGTCAGATGTTGCACCCGAATATTCAGCCCTCTTAAACGCTGCTCAACGGCCCTCAAGGTCTCTTGGCGTGCAAAACCACCCAAGAACAGACAACCAGCTTCTTCTTCGGCACGCCTTCCCTTGTCCGCAGTCTCGCTCAAGAGCCGGATATCCTGCTGAGAACCGCGATATAAGTTAAGGGGGGTGACATCCTTAGCGCGAAGTGGGGCCTCCTGCTGATGCCAGATGTAATAAAACCCATTGAGGACGATCAGTAGCAAAAATAACCAACGCATACAAACCTCAAACCAGGGGACAAGCCATTGCGAGACCGACAAACACCAAATCCGGTACTAGTTTGGCTTGCGGCACTACAGCGGCAACCAGAGCCGCATCACCTCCAGTGAGGAATACTGTGAAATCATCCCCCCAATAACTGGTGGCAAGCTCGAGCTGGGTCAGCACAAACCCCCTCAACATAAGTGAACACCCACGCTCGACAGCCTCTACCGTTGAACGGCCAGGTGCGAGATTCTCCACGGCGCGCGATGCTGCCACGTCGTCATAACGAATACGGCGGGTATGAGTCCGCAATTGATTACGCATGAGCGGCATACCAGGGCAGATATACCCTCCCAAGTGTTCGCCGTCCGAAGCAACAAAGTCAGAAGTCAGCGCTGTGCCGAAATCGAGAACGAGGCAGGCGCGAGACGCGAGATGAAACGCCCCCAGCATTGCCAGCCAACGATCCAGCCCCAGGCGCTCGAACTCCTCGTATCCATTTCGCACCCCGGAGGTGACACGCGCAGAAGTCGCGCACAAGACGTTGATGCCGAACTCGCGACCAAGCATGAGTGTAAGTGCTTGCGTCTCTTCGTTAGTACGCACGCTTACCAGGCGACAATGCTTAAGCGCGAGACCTGGAACATTCCTCAGGCATACAAGTAGTGCTGCATCGGAATCGACCGTCCCCTCCGAAATCAGGCGCACCTCATCCAGATGAAGGACGCGCCATTTGATGAAACTGTTTCCGCAATCAAGCTCAAGAATCATCGCGCAACCTCAGACTGAGCTCACCACCGCTAAAGGTTTTTTCCACACCCGCCACATTTAAACGCAGTGCCCCCTGATTATCGATGCCGATCACCACGCCATCTGTTTGGCTGCTACCAGCAATCAGCGAAACCGCGCGCCCCTGCCAGAGGTGATGGGCTTCCCACTCAGCCTGAATTTCAGCAAAGCCCGACTTTCGATGACGATCGAGGTATTGCTGCAGCTTTGCGCCGAGCAGCGCTACGAGCCGATTGCGATCAAGCATGCGGCCGGTCTCCAAACGCATGGACGTCCACTGTTGATCGACCTTTTCAGCCACCTGCATATTTACGTTTATACCTACACCTAGGACGACGTGACACACATCGGCCGGATCGCCGACGAGCTCCAAAAGAATACCGGCGATTTTTTTGCTACCAACCAACACATCGTTTGGCCACTTAAGGCCTACGCCGGCAATGCCCAGCTCGCGCAATGTATGCATGACGGCCAAACCGACGACTAGACTCAATCCCTCAAGCTGCCGCATTCCACCATCGACGCGCAGGACCAGGCTGTAATAAACATTTTCCGCAAACGGGCTAACCCATTTCCGACCTCGCCGTCCGCGCCCCGCCGTTTGCCGCTCCGCAATCACAACCAGCGGCGCGGGTACACCACGATCAATCGCCCTCAATGCCTCAGCATTGGTTGAGTCGATGGAATCGAAAACCTGCAATGACCAGCCCGAACCGGACGACTGGAGCGCGATCTCGTCAGCATCCAGGAATGAAAGGGGGGCGGCCAATTGATAACCACGACCGCGCACCTTGTGTATTGGAATGCCCAGCTCGGCCTCCAGGTGTTGTAGCTGTTTCCACACAGCACTGCGGCTCACCCCCAGCGAGGCGCCCAACGCCTGGCCCGAATGAAATCGCCCATCCTTCAGAAGCTTCAACAACGTCAGCATGCAGGTCTCGCCTCACAATGAGGCCCGCATGATAGCCATGCCTCGAGCCGCTGCATAGAAAGGCCAGCACTGGATTTTC
>NZ_JAVLSB010000046.1:0-61870 GCF_031583775.1 Pseudomonas rhizozeae | reverse complement strand
GGAAAGTTATCCACAGCATCCCTAGGATTGTTCAGCAATCTCGAGTAACCGCACAAACGCCGACCATCGCAATGGCGGCTGATGACAACCCTTTCATAAATTCCCGCTAAAGCACGCACTCCATTTTTGGTATGGTGCAGCTCTTTTTTACGGACTGATGCTTGGCGCACGGAGCGTGTTCTCACTCATTTCAAAAGAGCTGCTGTAGCAATGCCCGAAGCGATCCCAATCAAAGATCACGAAAAAGAAACCCGCTTGGTCAACAAGCGGCTGATGGCCTGCGCTCTGTTTGTGGCTGCCGTCACCTGCGCACTGGTGGTGCGCATGTACGTGCTGCAAGTCATGGAATTCGACTACCACTCGACCATCTCCGAAAACAACCGTGTTCATGTCCTGCCGATCCCGCCCACCCGTGGCCTGATCTATGACCGCAATGGCGTGCTCCTCGCCGACAATCGCCCCAGCTTCAACCTGACCATTACCCGCGAGCGCGCTACCGATGTCAGCGCCGAGCTGGACGAAGTAATCAAGTTGCTACAACTTCCGCCCGAAGACCGCAGCCTGTTCGACAAGGCCATGAAGCAGGCGCGCCATCCCTTCGAGCCGGTGACCTTGTTCTACGAGTTGTCCGAGCAACAGATCGCCGTACTGGCGGTGAATGAGTTCCGTCTGCCGGGGCTCGATGTCGAAGCGCAGTTCGTGCGCCACTATCCGCTGGCCGAACACTTCGCGCACTCCATTGGTTACGTCGGACGTATCAACGAGAAAGAGTCGAAGGTGCTGGATAACGTGGAGTACCGCGGCACGCAATCGATCGGCAAAACCGGCGTCGAAAAGTTCTACGAGTCGCAGTTGCACGGCCACGTGGGCTATGAAGAAGTCGAGACCAATGCCCAAGGACGTGTGATGCGGGTGCTCAAGCACACCGACCCGACTCCCGGCAAAAATATCGTGCTGAGCCTCGACGTGCACCTCCAGGAAGCCGCGGAAAACGCCTTGGGTGATCGCCGCGGCTCGGTGGTGGCCTTGGACCCAGAGACCGGCGATGTCCTGGCGATGGTCAGCAAGCCGAGTTTCGACCCGAACCTGTTTGTCACCGGCATCAGCTTCAAGGAATACGCGGCGCTGCACGATTCGCTCGACCGTCCGCTGTTCAACCGCGTGCTGCGCGGCCTGTACGCGCCGGGCTCGACCATCAAGCCGGAAATGGCCATCGCCGGCCTCGACAGCGGGGTGGTGACGCCGCAGACCCGAGTTTTCGATCCGGGTTACTACCAACTGCCGGATTTCGATCACAAATACCGTAATTGGAACCACAGCGGCGATGGCTGGGTGGACATGGACGCGGCGATCATGCGCTCCAACGATACTTATTTTTACGATCTGGCGCACAAGCTCGGCATCGATCGCCTGCACGACTACATGGCGATGTTCGGCCTCGGTGAGAAGGTCTCGCTGGACATGTTCGAAGAGTCCGCCGGTCTGATGCCGTCGCAAGCCTGGAAGCGCGCGACCCGCCGGCAACCCTGGTTCCCCGGTGAAACTGTGATTCTCGGCATCGGCCAGGGCTATATGCAGGTCACACCGCTGCAACTGGCCCAGGCCACCGCGCTGATCGCCAACAAAGGTGTGTGGAATCGTCCGCACTTGGCCAAGACCGTAGACGGCGTGGCGCCGGTGGACGAGCACCCGATGCCCAACATCTTGTTGAAAAACCCGAGAGACTGGGAACAGGTCAACCACGGCATGCAGATGGTCATGCACGATGCCCGCGGTATCGCCCGGGCAGCGGCGGCCGGCGCGCAGTACCGCATCGCCGGCAAGAGCGGCACCGCACAGGTGGTGGCGATCAAGCAAGGCGAGCGCTACAACCGCGAGAAAACTCTGGAGCGCAACCGCGACAACGCCTTATTCGTCGGCTTCGCCCCGGCGGAGCATCCGCGCATCGTGATCTCGGTGATGATTGAAAACGGTGAGGCCGGCGGTCGTGTCGCCGGCCCGGTGGTGCGGCAGATCATGGATGCCTGGCTGCTCGACCAGGATGGTCATCTCAAACCGCAATACGCCACACCCAGCAAGGCGCCGGGCGAGCCGCACGTCTAAGCCCGCCGAATCAGCTCGGCGTTACGCCCCTGGCACCGGGCAGCTCAAGTCGCCTTCCTGACAGTTCAGGTAAGTCTTGAAGGCCTCGACGCGCTGCTTGGTCAGGTCGGTGGTGCACTGGCTGTAAACCAGCGGATAAGCACTGCCGCCCGCGACCCCGGACGCCGAGAATTTGCATTCGCTGTCACGAAAACCGACCCACGCTCGCTGGGCGCTGACCAACAGTTTCTTCGCCTCCGGGTTGCTTTTAAGGCGACCGGTGATCTGCTGGTACAACGCATTCAACTCTTTATCTGCCGCTTTGTTCTGCTGCGCTGCACATTGATTCATTGTCGCCTGGTCAGTGGCGTTGTCGCAGTCGATAGCGTGGGCGAGCGGGGTGAACAGAAATGGCGTCACAGCCAAGAGCAAACGTGGGTGCATGGGAATCTCGCGTCAGGTGGATTGATCCGGTGCAGTGTAACGAAGCACGGTGATCAATCGACGGCTTTGATACAACTTTAGGGTAGGTATTGTGGTCTTACAGGCCTACTGTTCATTACAGGAGGTGACCTATGCACCCAGCATCAGATCGGATTGAACGGAAGGTTGTGCTCAAGGTGCCGCGTTCCCAGGTGTGGCGAGTGATCGCCAATGCCGAGGCGTTTGGCCAGTGGTTCGGCGTGGCACTGGAGGGTAAGCGTTTTGTCGCCGGCGAATGGACTCAAGGGCAAGTCACCTTCCCACGTTATGAACATATTTTTTGGAACGTGCAGGTCGAGCGGGTTGAGCCCGAGCGGCTGTTTTCATTCCGCTGGCACCCGTATGCGGTTGATCCGGAGATCGACTATTCCCAAGAGCCCACTACCCTTGTGCGCTTTGAGCTCGAAGACCATCCTGAAGGCACGCTGCTGCGGGTCAGCGAATCAGGTTTTAGTCACATTCCCGACACGCGCCGCGACAAGGCATATCGTATGGACAGTCGCGGCTGGGATGAGCAGATGAACAACATTGAGCAGTTCTTGGCGATGAACCTCAAGAAAAGCGCCCAAGGCTGATTTGCGCAGCTGTTCGAGGACTTCTATAGCGAATGTCTTACACGCGATGGTAGTGATGTCGTCTGTTGCACATTGGATCCGAAGGTTAATCTGACTCCATCAACTGAAGCACAGGGAGTGCTCAGGATCACGGACGATCGGCCATAAGCACGGAGTGCTGCTCGACAGGGAGTCGGCATGGTCTTGGGAAAAACCCGCTTCGGCGGGTTTTTTTTTGCCCCGGCGAACGCTAAAACACGATCATGGTCAATCGCTTACGCCACGCTGCTGTTATGTCCTCTGTTGCCCGCTACAACAGCCCCGTATTCTGGATCCATCAACTGCTGCACAGGGAGTGCGGCAGTGGTCACGGATGATCGACCATCGGCACGGACTGCCGGCCATATGGATTTGGCATGGTCTTGAGAAACCCGCTTAGGCGGGTTTTTTTATGCCTGAAGAAAATGCTCATTGAATGGCTTAACCCGCCAGCCTGGCCGCAGCTCGTTGCGCGATTTCACCCCGTTGTTTGAGTGAAGCGGCGGCACGTTGGATGGCGTTGTCGAGTACCTGACGCGGTGCCGTCTCCGGGCTGCCCGAGGCAAACGGCGGGGCCGGGGCATATTCCAATTGCAGTTGGATCAACTGCGCGGTGTCGGCATCGAACAATTCCGCCGCCAGGGTCAGGGCGAAGTCGATGCCCGCCGTGATGCCGCCGCCAGTCAGCAAATTGCCGTCCCGCACCACGCGATCCTTCACCGCAATCGCCCCCAGTGGCGCGAGCAACTCGTGATACGCCCAATGGGTGGTGGCGCGCTTGCCCTGGAGCAGGCCGGCCGCGCCGAGTACCAGCGAACCGGTGCACACCGACGTCACATAACGTGCCGTGGTCGCCTGGGTCTTGATAAACGCGAGGGTCTGCTCATCTTCCATCAGTGGCCCGACGCCGCTGCCACCGGGAATGCAGATCACGTCGAGCGCGGGGCAATCGTCGAAGGTCACGGTCGGATGCAGCACCAGGCCCGTGCTCGCGGTGACAGGCGCCAAGTCTTTCCAGATCAGATGCACCTTCACGTCCGGCAGAGAGGCCAGCACGTCATAAGGCCCGGTCAGATCGAGTTGCTGAACCTGCGGAAACAACAGAAAACCAATCTGCAGCGTCATGGCGGTGTTTCTCCTGATCAAGTGTGGACGCCTATACGTTAGCCCCGTAGGATCTGGCGCATACGCCAATCAGCCCTCGAATCACGCCAATATGAATCACGTCCCTAAATCCATTCATGTGCTGGCCTTCGCCAACGTGCAATTGCTCGACGTCACCGGACCGTTGCAGGTCTTCGCCTCGGCGAACGACATTGCCCGTCAGCAGGGCTTGCCCGCGCCTTATGTGCCGACGGTGATCGCCAGCGGTGGCGGGGCGGTCACGTCGTCGGCGGGTTTGGCGCTGCTGGCCGAAATGCTGCCCAAGCAGCCAAGCGATACCTTGATTATCGCCGGCGGCTGGGGCGTGTACGCGGCGGCGCAGGATCAGACGTTGGTGGCTTGGGTGCGCGAGCATGCTGCGAGCTGTCGGCGGGTTTCATCGGTGTGCACCGGGGCGTTTCTGTTGGCCGCCAGTGGCTGGCTCGACGGGCGCCGGGTTGTCACTCATTGGACCCGTTGCGAACAACTGGCCCGGCAGCACCCGCAGTTGCGGGTCGAGCCCAACCCGATTTTCATCCACGACGGCCCGGTCTGGACCTCGGCCGGAGTCACCGCCGGCATTGATCTCGCGCTGGCCATGGTTGAGGAAGACCTGGGGCGCAGCATGGCCCTGGAAGTGGCGCGGCAACTGGTGGTGTTTCTCAAGCGTCCCGGCGGGCAGTCGCAATTCAGCGTGACCCTGTCGTTGCAGCATGAAGGCAACCGTTTCGACGACCTTCACGCCTGGATCGCTGAACACCTGACCCTCGACCTCGGAGTTCCGGCGCTGGCCGAGCAGGCCGGCATGAGCGAACGCAGCTTCGTCCGCCATTACCGCGCCGACACCGGCCAGACACCCGCGCGCGCCATCGAACTGATCCGCGTCGAAACCGCCCGCCGTTTGCTCAGCGACACCGGTATCCCCATCAAACGCGTGGCCGTGCAGTGCGGTTTCGGCAGCGAAGAAACCCTGCGCCGCAGCTTTCTGCGGGCCATGGGCGTGACGCCGCAGGCTTATCGCGAGCGCTTCAGTGTCAGCGTCGCAACAGATCCAGCAATGCCCTGAGCGTTTCCTCGGGCGCTTCTTCGGGAATGTTATGGCCGACGCCCTTCAGCAACCGCCGCTCATAAGGGCCGGTGAAATGTTCCAGATCGTCATCGATCTCCGGCGGTGCGCCTACACCATCGTCGGCGCCACACAGGGAGATGGTCGGCACGCTGATCGTCGGCTGTTTTACCAGTGCGTCCTCCATCCACTCCAGCGCGGGATCGCCGTCGGCGTACATGAAGCGATGGCGATAGGAGTGGATCACCACGTCGACAAAGTCCGGGTTATCAAACGCCGGCGCGCTCAACGGATAGCGTTCGGCGCCTTCGGCCCAGGTCGGTGACCACAGGCGCCAGAGCAGGGCGCAGAGTTCGCGGCGGTTGGCGGTCAAGCCATCGACCCCGCGCGGGCCATGGAAGTAGAACTGATACCACAGCCGATATTCGGTTTCCGGCGCGCGCGGCAGCACCGAACGGGGGATGTTTTGCACGTTGTAACCGTCGCCGGTCACCAGTCCGCGCACGCGCTCGGGCCATAGCGCCGCGACAATGCACGCCGCACGGCCGCCCCAGTCATAGCCGCACAGGGTGGCTTGTTGGATCGATAACGCATCCATCAATTCCATCAGGTCCGCCGCCAACGCCGCTTGCTGACCGGAACGCAAGGTCTCGGCATGAATGAACCGCGTCGGCCCGTAGCCGCGCAAGTACGGCACGATCACGCGATAGCCCAGAGCGCCGAGTTCCGGGGCAATGGCGTCGTAGCCGCGCGGCGAATAGGGGAAGCCGTGCAACAGAATCACCGGCTCGCCGGATAGCGGGCCGTGGGCTTCGTAGGTGATCAAAAGTTGGCGGGTCTGGACCTGTTCGAGGGGGGCGGTAGGGCTCATGGGGGCTCCGGATTACAGCGTCTGGGAGGCTGAATGATCGGCGAAACTGCGCGTGGACTGTCTGCCGCATTCACATTAGACCGCAAGGACATTACAGGCGCTGCAAGTCAATTTGTGTGACGGCGACCTACGGGATCCAGGCCTTCGGGTGTAGGTCCAGTCCTACTGGCCGATGAAAAATGGCGATTCGTCTGACGCGTTTTGACGGTTGGTGGTTAGGACGCTGGATCGGTAGGCTTTTGAGGTCGCTGCAAATTCAGCGACCGGGTTTGGTCGCCCAGGTTTAGAATGGCGCGCATTGACCGCATCAGCGGTGTTTGCTTATGGCGAACTGTGCGCGGGAGGGCTTAGGCCCTGCCGGGTTTCCATTCCCTGGTCGACCAACCTGCGCACGGTTCGCCACCCTTTAGCTTGGTCGCTGAGATGGCGAACTCCACTTTACGAATGGAGTTTCACGTCATGCACAAAATCACCCCCAATCCCCCACAATCCGACTGCGTTTCGCCCTACGACACCTTCGACCCGCAACGTCTCCATGAAGCCGCCGAGCGGGCGCTGGACCACCACCTGCCGCCTCGTTCGCAACCCGCGAGTGACGCAGAACGTGGCAACGAGCAGCCAGAGCCGACTCGCAGCAATGGATCAAAAGCCCGGCCGGGCGCGATGTTCGCCGTGGTGCCTGATCTCGATAACGAAATCCTGCTGGTCCACGCCAGCGAAACCCTGGCCTCGCTGAACGTCATGGCCAGCGATTTGGCGTTCGACCTGGAAGATTCTCGCCGCCATGTGGCGCTGGCGATTCAGCAGCTGTCAGTGCTGGGGCGTTTGCTGGTGGACCGAGCGCTGGAACGGCTGGAGATGCCGGCGTAGTTGCAGCGTTGGGCAAGCCTTCGCTCATAGCTAAAAAGCGAGGGCCGCTCCGCGCCCCCACGGGGGCAAGCCCCCTCGCCACAAAAAGCAGATCAACAACACAGCAGAGGCAAGTCAGCAGCACAGCAGAAGCAAGTCAGCAGCACTGTAAAAAAGCCAGTCAAAAGCACTGCAAAAGCAGGTCAACAGCACTGCAAAAGTGATGCGGTTGCACAGAACTGAGCCTCACCGCAAAACCTGTGGTGAGGGGGCTTGCCCCCGTTGGGCTGCGCAGCAGCCCCAAACGCTTCAGACCGCCACGACACTCACGGCTGCCACGAACTCTTCTCGCCACTCAACTTGCGATCAAGAAAAGTCGCCGCGCTGATCAAGGCCAAATGCGTCAATGCCTGCGGGGTGTTGCCCAGGTGCCGGGCGTGGTTGTCGAATTCTTCCGCGTACAGGCCCAGCGGGTTGGCGTAGCGCAGCAATTGCTCGAATTCCAGGTGGGCTTTTTCCACTTGACCGGCGCGGGCCAGGCATTCGACGTACCAAAACGAGCACGCAGCGAAGGCGCCTTCTGTGCCGCTCAAGCCGTCGATCGGGCTGTCATCGTTGCGGTAGCGATAGACCATGCCATCGCGCACCAGGCTTTTCTCGATGGCCTTGAGGGTCGATAACCAGCGCGGGTCCTTGGCGCTGACAAAGCGCACCAGCGGCATCAACAGCATCGAGCCGTCGAGCGCGCTACCGCCCTTGTACTGCACAAAATGCCCGCGTTCCTCGTCCCAGAAGTTGTCCCAGATATCGGCATAAATCGCCTGCCGTGTCTGGTCCCAACGGGCGAACGGCGCCGGCAGCGAGCGTTTGTAGGCCAGGCGCAGCGCGCGGTCCAGCGCCACCCAGCACATCAGCCGCGAGTGCAGGAAGTGATGCTCTTCACCGCGCATTTCCCAGATGCCCACGTCCTTGTGCTGCCAGGTCTCGCACACCTGATCGACCACTTCCATCACATGTTTCCAGCCTTCATGCGAGACCGCTTCGCCGTACTTGTTGACCAGGTACACCGCGTCCATCAGCTCGCCGAAAATATCCAGTTGCACCTGATCGTAAGCCTGATTGCCGATGCGCACCGGTTGCGCGCCGCCGTGGCCGGCCAGGTGCGAGAGTTCGGTTTCGGGCAATTCCTGGCGGCCGTCGATGGCGTACAGGATGTTGAGTTTGGTCGGCTTGCCGCAGCAGTCGCTGACCCGTCCGCGCAGCCAGCCCATGTAGGCGTTGGCCTCGTCGACAAAGCCCAAACGCATAAAGGCGTACACCGTGAACGAGGCGTCGCGGATCCAGGTGTAGCGGTAATCCCAATTGCGCTCGCCGCCGGGGGTTTCCGGCAGGCCGAAGGTCGCGGCCGCGAGGATCGCACCGTGTTTGCGCGAGGTCAGCAGCTTCAGCGCCAGGGCCGAGCGGTTGACCATTTCGCGCCAGCGCCCGCGATAGGTGGACTGGCCGATCCAGCCGCGCCAGAACTTCAGGGTGCGCTCCATGCAGAATTCGGCAGCGCCCGCCGCGAAGCGCGGGTCGTCGATGGCGCCGAGCATAAACTGCGCATGCTCATCTTGTTTCAGGGTGAAACTCGCCAGCGCCGTGTCGTTATCCACGCTCATTGGCTGATCCGAGCGCAGGCGCATGGCGGGCTGCCCGTCGGCTTCGAAGCAGACGTCGGCCTCATCCGCGCGTGCCGTGGTCTGGGCGCGGGCGTAATCGTGGCGCACCGCGCAGCGCATATGGAAACGGGCCTCACCGCTGACCACCCGGACCTTGCGGATCAGCAGCGGCAGGTCGTCCTCGCTGTCGCTGATCGGCAGCAGGTCGGTCACCTCGACCACCGCGTTGTCACTCAGCCACCGGGTTTGCAGCACGTTGGTATCGGGCAGGTAGATCTGCTCGCGGCGGGCATCCGGCAGGTCGGGGATCAACTGAAAAATCCCGGCGTCGGGGGTGTCCAGCAGGGAGCAGAAAATCGTCGGGCTGTCGAATTCCGGCCAGCAGAAAAAGTCGACGCTGCCCTTGTCGTTGATCAGCGCCGCACTGCGCATGTCGCCGATGATGCCGTGGGCATCGATCGGGCTTTGTCGTTCGGGAGGATGCTCAGCCATTGTCACGGAACTCCGGGTAGAGGCTCATGCCGCCGTCGATAAACAGCGTAGTGCCAACGATGTAGTCGGAGGCGTCCGAGGCGAGGAACACCACGGCGTTGGCGACGTCCTCGACTTCGCCGACGCGGCCATAGGGAATCAGCTTCAGCAGTTTTTGCTCGGCATCGCCTTCGGTGGCGTCGCGGTTGATCGCCGTGCGAATCGCCCCCGGTGCGATGCCGTTGATGCGGATGCGCTCGTGGCTGACTTCCTGGGCCAGGGTCTGCATCAATTGGTCGACGCCGCCCTTGGACGCCGCGTAATTGACGTGTCCGGCCCACGGAATGCGCTGGTGCACCGAACTCATGTGAATGATCTTGCCCGCCGCCTGCGATACACCGGGGCGCACCCCTTGCTCGCGGAAAATCCGCAAAGCAGTGCGCGCACAGAGGAATTGCCCGGTGAGGTTGACGCTGATCACCTGGTTCCAGTCGTCCAGGGACATGTCGATGGCCGGGGCGTCTTTCTGCATACCTGAGTTGGCCACCAGAATGTCCAAGTGCCCAAAGGCTTCCAGGGTCTGCGCGAACAGCCGCTCGACATCGGCCTCTTTCGACACGTCGGCGCCGATGGCCAGCGCGCGGCCGCCCTCGGCATTAATCTGCCGCGCCAGTGCTTCGGCGGGTTCGGCTTGCGAGTTGTAGTTGATCACCACGGCGGCGCCGGCCGCGGCGAGTGCCTTGGCGGCACCCGCGCCGAGTCCGGAGCTGGCGCCTGTGACCAGTGCCACTTGTTGCTCGAGGGAAAGCTGCATCAGCAATAAAACCTTGAGGTGGGGGCGTAATTAGCTGACTGGCGGGGTGGGGCGAGAGTTCAAGGTTGACGGTGAAAACATCGTCATGTTCATGGGACGGCTTTGGCGCACGCAGCGGATTCTGGGTGGCCATCGCGGCGGGAGCGGGGGCTGCGGTGCAGAGCTTTCGGCATCTCAAGTAAGCCGGTTGCCTCCGGTAAAGCCGACATGGCTAATTCCGCTGGCCGCTCATCCGTTCTACAGGCAGACCCTTTTTCGAGGTAAGCCCGATGACCCCGCTGACGTTACTGTGCCTTCCGTACTCGGGCGCGAGCGCCATGGTGTACAGCCGCTGGCGGCGCAAACTGCCGGAGTGGCTGGCGCTGCAACCGGTGGAACTGCCGGGGCGCGGTGCGCGGTTCGGCGAGCCGCTGCACACCGACATGCGCGCGCTGGCACGGCAACTGGCCACCGAACTGCGATCGGCCTTGAGCGCGCCCTACGCGTTGTTCGGCCATAGCCTGGGCGCGTTGCTGGCCTGTGAGCTGGCGCATGCCTTGCGCGCGCTGGGCTGCGCCGAACCGGTGGCATTGTTCGCCTCTGGCACCGCCGCACCGAGCATGCGCGCCGATTACGACCGTGGCTTCGCCGAACCCAAGACCGATGCCGAGCTGATCAACC
Organism: Pseudomonas rhizozeae; assembly: GCF_031583775.1. Lineage (NCBI taxonomy): Bacteria > Pseudomonadati > Pseudomonadota > Gammaproteobacteria > Pseudomonadales > Pseudomonadaceae > Pseudomonas > Pseudomonas rhizozeae. Next base: position 51,177 of record NZ_JAVLSB010000046.1, on the reverse strand, counting down.
AGTTGCGCACGCTCAACGGCACCAGCGAAGAGGTGCTGGCCAACGCCGAGTTGATGAGCCTGACCTTGCCCGTCTTACGCGCCGATTTCCTGCTGTGTGGGCGCTTTGAGCCGCTGCAGCGACCGTTGCTCAATTGTCCGGTTCATGTGCTGGGCGGCACTGCTGATCGCGCGAGCACGGAGCAATTAATGGCGTGGCGCAAGGAGACGCATGGCAGTTTTTCGGTGGACATGCTGGGTGGGGGGCATTTTTTTATTCATGAGCATGAGGGGAAGGTGTTGAGGGTGGTTCGGGATCAGTTGGAGGGGCATTATCGGCGGTGGGCTTTGGTGTCTTGATGGTTTTGATTGTGTATATCCGTTGCTGCGGTAACGGCTGCTGGCGGTTTCGCTCTTACAGCGAGCGGGTACATATCCATTGTGCGGTAACGGCTGCTAATGGTTGCGCCCTGACGGCGCCTTACTTTGGCAAACGCCGGAGTGCCGGCCCAGCCCAAAGTAAGCAAAGGTCTCGCCCCTGACGTACGGCCCCTCGCTAAGGCTCGGGGTTCCTTCGCTCCGGCATTCATCCGGGGGCATCGCCCTCCGGTTGGCTTCGCTGCACCTACATGCGATGAGTTCGACTGCGTCGAACGGCGCTGCGCGCCAATCCCCGGATAAACGCCTCCGCTCAGCCTCCCGACGGGGCGGGTGGATCAAAATCAAAAGCGCGGCGAGCTGACACTCGACCTAGTGGGTGTACGCAATTCTGTGGGTACACGCGGACACTGTGGGAGCTGGCTTGCCAGCGATGGCGGCCTGACCGCCAACCAATCATTGCCAGATTCACACCCACCCTATTGTGGGAGCGAGCCTGCTCGCGAAAAGGGACTATTTGGCGATAGATTTCTAGTGCCTGAACAGAAGTCATCGCTGGCAAGCCAAGCTCCCACAGGGATTTGGGACATCCGGAATTAACGCGCTAGCAGAAATACAGCTTTCGCGAGCTGGCTCGCTCCCACAGTAGGAACGCGTACAACCCGAAGCCAGGTCGGCTATAAGGCCGCCTCGGCTGCTTTTGATCTGCTCTGCCCCGTTAACCAGAGGCTGAACGTAGGTCTTGCGCAGTGGGCACCTCGGCATGGATGCCGAGGTAGCCGCCCCCGGCCATGGATGGCCGATGGCGGCGGGCCCACGGAGCAAGGCCGGAGTGAGGGCATGCCGAGCCTAGGCGAGGCACCGAATGGAGGGGATTAGAGCCTTTGGTTACTTTGGGCTTTTCAAAGTGACCCGCTGTAAGAGCGGAACCATAAGCAGCCATCACATAAAGAATGGATATGTACACCCTCAAACCAAACAGCGCCTGACAATCAGCCATCGCTGGCAAGCCAGGCTCCCACAGGGTTTGGGGACATCCGCAATTAACTCGCCAGCAGGGAAATAGCCCTCGTCGAAACGCTGTACGAAGCAAGCCCGCCCCCACCTTTCTAAACGTGAGAGCGGCTGAATACGATCAGCGGTTAAACCGCTCCACCAGCGAATATTGGGTGTTCGCAGTTTTGGTCAGTTCTTCGCTCAATAACGCTGAGTTCTGCGCCTGTTCCGAGGTCTGGTCGGCGAGCGAGGAAATGTTGCTGATGTTGCGGCTGATTTCCTCGGCCACTGCGCTTTGTTCTTCAGTGGCGGCGGCGATTTGGGTGGTCATGTCGGTGATGTTGGCCACCGCTTCGCTGATGCCCACCAGTGCCTGATCTGCTTCCAGCACCCGTGCCACGCCTTCTTCGGCCTGGCGATGCCCGGCTTCCATGGTTTGCACGGCATTGCTGGCGGTGTGTTGCAGCTTGGCGATCAGGGCGTGGATTTGCCCGGTGGATTCGCTCGTGCGTTGTGCCAGTTGTCGCACTTCGTCGGCGACGACTGCGAAACCGCGGCCCATTTCACCGGCGCGGGCGGCTTCGATGGCGGCGTTCAAGGCCAGCAGATTGGTCTGGTCGGCGATGCCTTTGATCACGTCGACCACGCCGCCGATTTCGTCGCTGTCCTTGGCCAGTTGCGTGACGGTGACGCCGGTTTCGCCGACCACCACGGACAGGCGCTGGATGGCCTCGCGGGTTTCCCCGGCGATATCGCGGCCGCGGCCCGTCAGGCGGTTGGCTTCCTGGGTGGCGTCAGCGGTGCGCTGGACGTGGCTGGCGACTTCCTGGGTGGTGGCGGCCATTTGGTTGACGGCGGTGGCCACTTGCTCGGTTTCCACGCGCTGGCGTTCGAGGCCGCTGGAGCTGTTGTGCGCCAGGGTGTCGGACTGTTTCGCTTGTTCGGTCAGATGTTCGGCGGTGTCTTGCAGGCGTGTCAGGCAGGTTTTCAGGCGGGCTTCCTGGCTGAGAATCGACATCTCCAGACGTGCCTGGGCGCCACGGCTGTCGGTGTACATCTGCGCGATCAGCGGGTCGGAAGTGGTCTGTTCCGCCAGCAGCAGCAATCGCTTGAGACCCCGTTGTTGCCAGCTCAGGCCCAGCAGGCCGAGCGGCACCGACAATGCCGCCGCCAGGGCAAAGCCCCACTGCGAATTGAGCGATGCGCCGATCATGAAACTCAGCTGGCTGACCAGGATGAACGGCAGCCAGTCTTGCAGCACCGGCAACCATTTATCACGGCTGGGCACGGCGGACTTGCCTTGGTTGATGCGCTGATAAAGCGCTTCGGCGCGGCGGATCTGTTCGGCGGTGGGCTTGATGCGCACCGACTCGAAGCCGGTCACTTGGCTGCCTTCGAAAATGGGCGTCACGTAGGCGTTGACCCAATAGTGATCACCGTTCTTGCAGCGGTTCTTGACGATGCCCATCCACGGCAAGCCTTGTTTGAGCGTGCCCCACATGTGCGAGAACACCGCGGCCGGTACGTCGGGGTGACGAACCAGGTTGTGCGGTGCACGGATCAGTTCCTCGCGGGTGAACCCACTGACGTCCACGAACGCTTCGTTGCAGTAGGTGATCACGCCTTTGGCATCGGTGGTGGAAATCAACCGCTGCTGGGCAGGGAAGGTCCTTTCCCGCTGGGTGATGGGCTGGTTGTTACGCATGGGTTCAATCCCTTTTTTCCGCAAGGCTTTGACAGGTTGTCGGCGGTGTCAGGAATTTATTGAATGCAATTTCCAGGATTCAGCACAGCGTCACAGAACAGCCCTTGCTTCAACCGGCCAGCATCGGATAGGTGAACAGGAAAAAGTGCAGCAGGTTCAGGGTCAAGTGCGTGGCAATCGCCGCGAGCAGGCCGCCGAATCGATAGGCCAAGCCGTAACCAATGCCCGCCAGGCTCGCCAGCAACACCCACTGCCAGCCAGCGCCGATGTGAATCAGGCCGAACAGGATCGCCGCGACCACCAGCGCCAGGGTCTCGCCGTACGGCAAATGCTTGAGACGCTGACTGAGGCCGCCCTGGATGTAGCCGCGAAACAGCGCTTCCTCGACCAGGGTCACCAGCAGCAGGTTGTTGAACAGCCAGAGCCAGGTAGGTGCCGGCCACTTCGGCGCCCAGCTGATGATCCCTAACAGCAGCGCACCGCCCAGGGCCAAGACCACGCTGACCCCCAGGCCAAGTGCAACGGCGGGCGTTAGCACCCGCCAGGAGCGCCGAGCGACGATCCACGGGCAGACCAGCAACAGCCAGAAACCCACCAGCGGTTTGTCCTGGTTGAGGTACATCGAGAACGGCACGGCATCGGCGGTGAACCGCTGCGGTTCGATCACCCGTCCGTTGTAAAAACCCGGCAGCCAGTGCATCACCAGTCCCAGGGCCACCAGCAGAAACACGGCATGGCCCGAGTACCGAGCCCATGGCCGTGGCTGACGAACCGCGAAAACGGTCAGCACCAACAAGGCAAAGGTGATGAGGGACAACAAGCCGAGGTGTCCATAACCCAGAGCAGCGACAAAACCGAGGGAGAGCAGGGCCAGGTAAGGCCATGGCAGAGCGGCGAGCATTGAGCGTCCTTATTTTGGCGAAAGTGCTGATTCGAGATCTTCAGTGGCTGACAGATTGCCTTCGCGAGCAGGCTCGCTCCCACAGTTAATCGGGGTGGTTTGATGATTTGTGACCGACCACACATCTCTGTGAGAGCGAGCCTGCTCGCGAAGACGCCAGCCCATTCACCGTCTGGCTATCGAAATAAACACCCAAGCCAGCCGATTTATTCCGGCAGTGTAGGGCGAGCATCGGTCAGCATTATGTCCAGCGCAAAAAAACACCGCCCGAAGGCGGTGTCCTGTCCATCAAGCAAGCTTCAGGAAGCGATCAACTGCCGCAACACATAGTGCAGAATCCCCCCGGCCTTGAAGTATTCCACTTCATTCAGGGTATCGATCCGGCACAGCACTTCGATGCGTTCCTGGCGGCCGTCCTCGCGGGTGATGACCAGCGGCAAGTTCATCCTCGGGGTCAGTTCCACGCCGGTCAAACCGTGGATTTCCAGGGTTTCCTTGCCGGTGAGGTTGAGGCTCTTGCGGTTCTGGTCGAGTTTGAACTGCAACGGCAACACGCCCATGCCCACCAGGTTGGAACGGTGGATGCGCTCGAAGCTTTCGGCGATCACCGCTTTGACCCCCAGCAGATTCGTACCCTTGGCCGCCCAGTCGCGGCTGGAGCCGGTGCCATATTCCTGCCCTGCGATTACCACCAATGGTATGCCTGACGCTTGATACCGCATCGCGGCGTCATAGATCGCCAGTCGCTCGCCGGTGGGGATGTAGATCGTATTCCCGCCTTCCTCGCCCCCGAGCATTTCGTTGCGAATGCGGATGTTGGCGAACGTGCCGCGCATCATCACTTCATGGTTGCCGCGCCGTGAGCCGTAGGAGTTGAAGTCGCGCGGTTCCACACCTTGTTCACGCAGGTAGTGCCCGGCGGGGCTGTCGGCCTTGATGTTGCCGGCGGGGGAGATGTGGTCGGTGGTCACCGAATCGCCAAGCAACGCCAGGACGCGCGCGCCGACCACGTCCTTGATCACCGGCAACGGCCCGGCGATGTCATCGAAAAACGGCGGATGCTGGATGTAGGTCGAGTCTTCCTGCCAGACATAAGTCGCCGCTTGCGGCACTTCAATGGCTTGCCACTGTGCATCGCCGGCAAACACCTCGGCGTATTCCTTGTGGAACATCCGCGTGTTGACCTGGGCCACGGCGTTGGCGATTTCCTGGGTGCTCGGCCAGATGTCGCGCAGGTACACCGGATTGCCGTCCTTGTCGTCCCCCAGCGGCTCGCTGCTGATGTCAATGCGCACGGTGCCGGCCAAGGCGTAAGCCACCACCAGCGGCGGTGAGGCCAGCCAGTTGGTTTTCACCAGCGGGTGCACCCGCCCTTCGAAGTTACGGTTGCCCGAGAGCACCGAGGCCACGGTCAGGTCGGCTTTCTGAATGGCTTTCTCGATCGGTTCCGGCAAAGGCCCGGAGTTGCCGATGCAGGTGGTGCAGCCATAACCCACCAGATCGAAGCCCAACTGATCGAGGTACTGCGTCAGACCCGCGGCGTCGTAGTAATCGGTGACCACCTTCGAGCCAGGCGCCAGGGAGCTTTTGACCCAAGGCTTGCGCTTGAGGCCTTTCTCCACGGCTTTTTTCGCCAACAGCCCGGCCGCCATCATCACACTAGGGTTGGAGGTGTTGGTGCACGACGTGATCGCGGCGATCACCACCGCGCCGTTTTTCAGGCGATAGGTATGGCCGTCGTACTCGTATTCCGCCTCGCCCACCAAGTCAGCATTACCGACCGCGACGCCACCGCCGCCTTCACTTTCCAGACGACCTTCTTCCTTGGTGGTGGGTTTCATCTGCAGGCCTAGGAAGTCGCTGAAGGCTTGCGCCACGTTGGGCAGCGATACGCGGTCCTGCGGGCGTTTCGGTCCGGCGAGGCTGGCTTCGACGCTGGACATGTCCAGCGTCAGGCTATCGGTGAACACCGGCTCCTGGCCGGGCAGGCGCCACAGGCCCTGGGCCTTGGTGTAAGCCTCGACCAGCTTCACGGTTTCGGTCGGCCGACCAGACAGGCGCAGGTAATCGAGGGTGACGTCGTCCACGGGGAAGAAACCGCAGGTGGCGCCGTACTCCGGGGCCATGTTGGCGATGGTCGCACGGTCGGCCAGCGGCAGGTCGGCCAGGCCATCGCCATAGAACTCGACGAATTTGCCGACCACGCCTTTCTTGCGCAGCATTTGCGTGACGGTCAGCACCAGGTCAGTGGCGGTGATGCCTTCCTTGAGTTTGCCGGTGAGTTTGAAACCGATCACTTCCGGAATCAGCATCGACACCGGTTGTCCGAGCATCGCCGCTTCCGCTTCGATGCCGCCGACGCCCCAGCCCAGTACGCCGAGGCCGTTGATCATGGTGGTGTGCGAATCGGTGCCGACCAGGGTGTCGGGGAATGCGTAAGTGCGGCCGTCTTCATCTTTGGTCCACACGGTGCGGCCGAGGTATTCGAGGTTGACCTGGTGGCAGATGCCCGTGCCCGGTGGCACCACGCTGAAGTTGTCAAAGGCGCTCTGGCCCCAGCGCAAGAAAGCGTAACGCTCGCCGTTGCGCTGCATTTCGATGTCGACGTTCTGCTCGAACGCACTGGAGCTGCCGAACTTGTCGACCATCACCGAGTGGTCGATCACCAAGTCCACTGGCGATAATGGGTTGATCCGCTGCGGATCGCCACCGGCCTTGGCCACGGCGGCGCGCATGGCGGCCAGGTCGACCACCGCCGGCACGCCGGTGAAGTCCTGCATCAGCACCCGCGCCGGGCGATATTGGATTTCACGGTCGGAGCGGCGCTCCTTGAGCCAGGCGGCAATTGCCTTGAGGTCGGCGCCGGTGACGGTTTTTTCGTCTTCCCAGCGCAACAGGTTTTCCAGCAGCACTTTCAACGACATTGGCAGCTTGTCGAGATCGCCAAGGCTTTTGGCAGCGTCCGGCAAACTGAAATAGTGATAGGTCTTGTCGTCGATTTGTAAGGTCTTGAGGGTACTCAGGCTATCGAGGGACGGCATTTGCAATGACTCCTTTGGGCCCGCACGGCTACGGGCTGAGGGAACGGACTGAGGTTTAAACTAGTCCTGTTTGAACCGTAAGGCTAATAACTGGACTCTATGGGTAAGTCCGAGGTTCCGAACTCGGCTATCATGCGCCGGTTTTCGTGACAGGCTTTGCTTCAGCGCAAGCCTGGGCGTCGCGCAGTGGCTGAATTCTTCGCCCTCTGCCCAGGAGTAACCATGAACACCCTTTTTATGCATTGCCGGCCGGGCTTCGAGAGCGAAGTCTGTTCCGAGATCGCCGAGCACGCGGCACGCCTGAACGTGGCCGGCTACGCCAAGGCCAAGGCTGCTAGTGCCTGCGCCGAATTCATCTGCACCGAAGAAGACGGCGCCGAACGCCTGATGCGCGGCCAGCGCTTCGCCGAGCTGATTTTCCCTCGGCAATGGGCGCGGGGGATCTTTATCGATCTGCCGGAGACCGATCGGATCAGCGTGATCCTTGCGCACATGGCCGACTTCCCGCTGTGCGGCAGCCTGTGGCTGGAAATGGTCGACACCAACGACGGCAAAGAGCTGTCGAACTTCTGCAAAAAATTCGAAGTGCACCTGCGCAAGGCGCTGCTGGCCGCCGGCAAACTGGTGGACGATCCGCTCAAGCCGCGCTTGCTGCTGACCTTCAAAAGTGGCCGCGAAGTGTTCATGGGGCTGGCCGAGTCGACTAACTCGGCGATGTGGCCGATGGGCATTCCGCGCCTGAAGTTTCCCCGCGAAGCGCCAAGCCGTTCGACGCTGAAACTGGAAGAGGCGTGGCACCACTTCATCCCGCGCGACCAATGGGACGAGCGCCTGCACAGCGACATGACCGGCGTCGACCTCGGCGCCGCGCCCGGTGGCTGGACCTGGCAACTGGTCAACCGGGGCATGCTGGTGACCGCCATCGACAACGGCCCGATGGCTGAAAGCCTGATGGAGACCGGGCTGGTTCAGCATTTGATGGCGGACGGCTTCACCTTCAAGCCCAAGCAACCGGTGGACTGGATGGTCTGCGACATCGTCGAGAAACCGGCGCGCAATGCCGCGATGCTTGAAGAGTGGATCGGCGAGGGTCATTGCCGCGAAGCGGTGGTCAACCTCAAACTGCCGATGAAACAGCGTTACGCCGAAGTGAAGCGCTTGCTCGAACGCATCGCCGACGGCTTCAAGGCCCGAGGCATTCGTGTAGAAATCGGCTGTAAACAGCTGTATCACGACCGCGAAGAAGTGACCTGCCATCTGCGCCGGATCGACGTGAAAAAGCCCAAGACCCGCTGATCACGCTGCCCCTTTGTAGGAGCGAGCCTGCTCGCGAAGAGGGCGTGTCAGTCGATGTCGATTCGGCGGACACAAGGCCTTGGCGAGCAGGCTCGCTCCCACAAGGGCCTGGGCGTGATGCCACAGGTGACCGAACACCCGCCATTGCGCGACAATGCCGGCCAGTTTCAGGAGTAGACCATGAGTGAATTGATCAACACCCCGGTGGACGGCACCCTCGACGCCACCGGCCTCAATTGCCCCGAGCCGGTCATGATGTTGCACCAGCACATCCGCGATCTGACGCCGGGCGGCTTGTTGAAAGTCATCGCCACCGACCCCTCGACCCGGCGCGATATCCCCAAGTTTTGCGTGTTCCTCGACCATGAACTGGTCGGCCAGCACGAAGACGCCGGGACCTACCTCTACTGGATTCGCAAAAAGACCGATTAAAGCTTCGTGTCGAGGCTGCGGATCTTTCAGGAAGATCCCCGCGTTGCGGATTTGTAAACGGCGCGGCTGGCCCATCACTGCGATCTGCAACTACACTGCCGGTCCCCAGAAGGAGCCTGCCATGTTGATTGTTGCCGACGAAAATATCCCGCTGCTCGATGAGTTCTTCCACGGTTTCGGCGAAATCCGCCGCCTGCCGGGTCGCGCCATCGACCGCGCCGCCGTCGCCGAGGCTGACGTGCTGCTGGTGCGCTCGGTGACCAACGTCAACCGTGGCTTGCTCGAAGGCAGCCCGGTGCGCTTTGTCGGCACCTGCACCATCGGCACCGATCACCTTGATTTGGATTACTTTCAACAGGCAGGAATCAGTTGGTCCAGCGCGCCGGGCTGCAATGCTCGCGGAGTAGTCGACTATGTGCTCGGCAGCCTGCTGACCCTCGCAGAAATCGAAGGCGCCGACCTGACCCGACGCACTTATGGCGTGGTCGGGGCTGGTGAAGTCGGTGGGCGACTGGTAGCGGTGCTCAAAGGGCTGGGCTGGAAGGTGCTGGTGTGCGATCCGCCACGGCAGGCTGCCGAAGGCGGCGATTTCGTCAGCCTGGAGCAGATTATCGAGCAGTGCGATGTGATCAGCCTGCACACGCCTCTGACTAAACAAGGCGGGCAGCGCACCTGGCATTTGCTCGACGAGGCGCGGCTCAACCAACTCAAGCCTGGCGCCTGGCTGATCAACGCCGCACGCGGGCCGGTGGTGGATAACGCCGCATTGCGTCGCGTGTTGCTGCAGCGTGAAGACCTGCAAGCGGTGCTGGACGTGTGGGAAGGCGAGCCGCAGGTCGACGTGGCGCTTGCCGATCTGTGCGTGCTGGCGACCCCGCACATTGCCGGCTACAGCCTCGATGGCAAACAACGCGGCACCGCGCAGATTTATCAGGCGTACTGCCAGTTCATTAGCCAGGCGCCGCAGGTCAGCCTCGATGATTTGCTGGCGGCGCCGTGGTTGTCGCAGGTGCAGCTGAGCGCCGCCACCGATCCGGCCTGGGCCTTGGCGACCTTGTGCCGTGGCGTGTACGACCCGCGCCGCGACGACGCGGATTTCCGCCGTAGCCTGGTCGGCACCGTGGATCAACAGCGCTTCGCCTTCGACCAGTTGCGCAAGCAGTACCCGCCGCGCCGGGAGATCGACGGGTTGAGTGTGCGGGTTGACGGTGAATCGCCGGCGTTGCAGAAGATCATTGCTGCGTTGGGCGCGACGGCGATCTAAGCGTGGCGAGGGTGCTCGCTCCTGTTGGACCGGGCTGTCGTTCCAGAGGGCAGCTGCCCGAAAATCTCATTGTCTTTTTGGGTCTGCTGCGCAGCCCAGCGGGAGCAAGCTCCCTCGCGACAAAAAAGCTTCAGCTCCTGATCCAGTCTGCCGCCCATAAAAAACCCGGCCATCAGGGCCGGGTCAAAGAAGACGGTGGCGATATCACTCTTGTTCGGCAGGCTTGACCAATCGCTGTTCCAGTTCGCGGCAGGCGGTCTGGATCATGTCTTCAGTGATCGGTACTTCGCGCCCATCGGCGTCGATAATGGAGCAACCCAGAGACTGGTCGGGTTGCGTGCGGATCACTTGAATCTTGTCATCGCTGCTGTTTTGCAAGGACATGGCCTGTCTCCTCATCAGGTTGTGTACCTATTTTAAAACCGCCGGGTGACCAGGCTGTGACAGCTCCATGCGGTCTAGCGGGGCGGCAATGCCAGTCCACCAGAAATGGCTCGGCGTTTCCACCCGGACTTTAGACCGATAGTGTCTATGCCCTAGTCACGACAGTCATAATTAACCTGACTCATTGTGATTTACAGAGTTCCTGTTCGGCGACGAGTGTAGGCTTGGACCCAATCGTAACTTCGGATGATCTGCATGTTCTCTTCCCGCCAGCGCCGCGCCCTCAGTCTCGCCAGTCATTTCATCGCGCCGTATCGCTGGCAGGCGCTTGGGGCCTTGCTGGCGTTGATCGTCACGGCAGGCATTACGCTGTCGATGGGGCAGGGCATCAAGATGCTGGTGGACGAGGGTTTCATGACCCAATCCCCGCAGTTGCTCAACCAATCCATCGGCGTGTTCATGGTGCTGGTGGTGGCGTTGGCCATTGGCACCTTTGCCCGGTTTTACCTGGTGTCGTGGATCGGTGAGCGCTGCGTCGCCGACATTCGGCGGCAGGTGTTCAACCATTTGGTCTACCTGAATCCGGGTTTCTACGAAGACAACCGCAGCTCGGAGATCCAGTCGCGTCTAACCACCGACACCACGCTGCTGCAATCGGTGATCGGTTCGTCGCTGTCGCTGTTTTTGCGCAATGCGCTGATGGTGATCGGTGGCATCGTGTTGCTTTTCATCACCAACCCCAAACTCACCAGCATCGTGGTGGTGGCCTTGCCGCTGGTGCTGGCGCCGATCCTGATTTTCGGCCGACGTGTGCGCAGCCTGTCGCGGCTGAGTCAGGACCGGATTGCCGATGTCGGCAGCTACGTCTCGGAAACCCTCGGCCAGATCAAAACCGTGCAGGCGTATAACCACCAGATCGAGGACCAGTGCCGATTTGCCGTGACCGTCGAAGACGCCTTCGATACCGCGCGCATACGCATCCTGCAGCGCGCCTGGTTGATTACCCTGGTGATCGTGCTGGTGCTCGGCGCGGTGGCGGTGATGCTGTGGGTCGGCGGCATGGACGTGATCGCCGGGCGTATTTCCGCCGGTGAGCTGGCGGCGTTCGTGTTCTACAGCCTGATCGTCGGCAGCGCCTTCGGCACGCTCAGCGAGGTGATCGGCGAACTGCAACGGGCCGCTGGCGCGGCGGAACGGATTGCCGAACTGCTGCGGGCGCAGAACATCATTCAACCGCCGAGCGAAGGTTTGGTGACCCTGCCGGAACGGGTGCTTGGCGAATTACAGCTGCAGGACGTGCGTTTTTCCTACCCGTCGCGTCCTGAAAGCTACGCCGTGGATGGGCTCAATCTGACGATCAATGCCGGCGAAACCCTGGCGCTGGTCGGGCCTTCCGGTGCTGGCAAGTCGACGGTGTACGACTTGCTGCTGCGCTTCTACGACCCCGCCAGCGGTCGCATCCTGCTCGACGGTGTGCCGCTGACCCAACTCGATCCCCTCGACTTGCGCCGCTGCTTCGCCCTGGTGTCGCAGAACCCCGCACTGTTTTTCGGCAGCATCGAAGAGAACATCCGTTACGGCAACCCGGCCGCCAGCGCCGAACAAGTGCGCGAAGCGGCAAAAATCGCCTATGCCGACGACTTCATCGAAAAAATGCCCCACGGCTACCAGACCCACCTCGGCGACGGCGGCCTCGGTCTGTCCGGCGGCCAACGCCAACGCCTGGCAATTGCCCGAGCCATCCTGGTGGACGCACCGATCCTGCTGCTCGACGAAGCCACCAGCGCCCTCGACGCGCAAAGCGAATATCTGATTCAGCAAGCATTGCCGACCCTGATGAAAAACCGCACCACCCTGGTCATCGCCCATCGCCTGGCCACCGTGAAAAACGCCGACCGCATCGCTGTCATGGACCAGGGCAAACTGGTGGCCGTGGGCACACACCAAGAGCTCATTGCCAGCAATGCGCTGTATGCGCGGCTCGCGGCGTTGCAGTTTAGTGATGGACACAAGTCTGCCGAATAAGGGCTGCTGATCGCACCTGGGTTCGGGCATTATGTCGACCTTCCTTGCAGCCATGACTCGGGAGCAGCAGGATGCCTACTACGCTGCGTTGTCAGAAGCTGACCGCATGGCTGAGGCGACACCGTTCGTGGAGTTTATGTTGCGGGCGTTGAGTTTGGCGCTGGAGGAGGCAGCCAGTGCCGAGACCTGCACCGACCAAGTAACCGACCAAGTAACCGACCAAGCAGACAAGTTGCTTCATGCGCTTGATGGCAAGGCACCTTTGAAGGTGAATGAGCTGATGTCGGCAGTAGGGCTGGCACACAAGGCGACGTTCCGGGCGAATTACCTTACGCCTGCCTTAGAGGCGGGTTTGATTGAGATGACCTATCCGGACTCGCCAAGAAGTCCATCCCAGAAGTATCTGATGACGGCAATGGGTAGGCAGAGGATGCGCAAATCCTGAGTTGCACAGTTTCGTAGACCGCCCATAAAAAATGCCCGCATTCGGCAATGCGGGCATTTTTGTTTCAATCAGCCGGTGGTTGTGGAGAGTGCTTATTGATCGTCGAAGTAGCGCTCGTGCCAGTCCACCAGCGGTTGCGGTGAGTTGAGTTTCTGGCCGTAGATCACCGAGTACGACAGGACGTTTTGCACGTATTGGCGGGTTTCGTCGAAGGGAATGCTTTCCACCCAGACGTCAAAGCTCAGGTGGTCGGCGCCGCGCAGCCATTGGCGCACGCGGCCGGGGCCGGCGTTGTAGGCGGCGGAGGCAAGGACGCGGTTGCCATTGAACTGGCTGTGCACCTGGCTCAGGTAAGCAGCGCCGAGCTGGATGTTTTTGTCCGGGTCGAGCACTTGCTGCGGCGAGGCCAGCGGGATGCTGAATTTGCGCGAGGTTTCCTTAGCGGTGCCGGGCATCAGCTGCATCAGGCCGGTAGCGCCGACGCCGGAGCGGGCATCGTCCATGAAAGCGCTTTCCTGGCGGGTGATGGCGAACACCCAGCTCGAATGCAGGCCACGGACCTTGGCTTCACGCACCAATGTTTCGCGATGGGCCATCGGGAAACGGATGTCCAGGTCGTCCCAATATTGCGCCTGGCTGATGGTGCGGATCGCCGGGAAATACCATTTCAAGTCATAGGCGAGTTTGGCCTGGGCAACCATTTCGTCACGATTGAAGTGGCGGCTGACGTGGTACCACTCGCGCCGACCGTCGACGATCTGCCCCCGGGCATGGAATTCCAGGGCACGGCGCACACCTGGGGTGTTGCGCACTTTATTGATCAGCGCCTGGCTCATCACCAGTGGCTTGTTCAGCAGCGAGTAGGGTTGTTGCGAGCGGTCGGCGGCGAGGAAACCGTAGAAGTCGCGCTCACGGGCGAGGTTCTTGTAGAGATTTTGCGCTTCCGGGTTCTGCGGCTGCGCCAGCTCCAGGCTGCGGGCCTGCCAGTAGCGCCAGCGGTTGGTGGTGGCCAGGTCTTGCGGCAGGCGACGGGTCAGTTGGTAGGCGTCGTCCCAGCGGGCCAGGCGCAACAGTAGGCGCAGGCGCCATTCGGACACGGTGTTGTCGCGCAGTTCCGGGTCGTACTTGGTCATCACGTCGAGGGCGCGGCTGTCGAAGCGGCGGGCCAGGGTCAGGCCAATTTCGCGGGCGATCGCCACTTTTTCGTCACGGGAGAAGTGCATGCTGGCGGCGTAGCCATCAAGCATTTCCATGGCTTTGTCGGGGTCTTGGCGAGCGAGGCGCCGCAAACCGAGACTGACCACGTCCGACATCGGCTCATCTGCCGGAACGAAGCGCGACGGCTGATTGAGCAGCTCCGGTTTCTGCGCCACGTCCACCAGCAAGCGACCGCGCGGGGCAAGGGTGCTGAGGCCGTTGACCAGGCTGTTGGCCAGCGGATAGTTGCGCGCCTGGGCCGCGAGCTTGGTGCGCTCCCAGCGTTTCTGTTCGGTCAACTGGCCATCAGCGGCCCAAACGCCGAACAAGCCATCGCAGGCCGCCGGTTGGGTTTTGCCGGTAAGCCACAATTTGTCGGCGTTGGCATAGCCCTCGGCTTTTTGATTGTGGCTGATCTGGTATTGCGCGTTCAGGCAGTCCAGTTCGGTGAAATTGAGTTTGGGGTCGTAGTATTTGACGAAGGTCGGCCAGTCGCCACGGTCCGCCAGCCAGCGCAACCAGCGCAGTTTCATCCAGTTGGCCTGGGGCAGGTCACCGTGTTCGGCGAGGAATTTCTCGATCTCGACGTTGCTCGCGGTCTTCAGGCGCGCGGTCAGTTCGTCGTAGGCCAGGTACGGTTCCAGGGGATAATCGCTGAGGGCCTGGCTGTAGCGGAAGTAGGGGCCGCTGTCGCCCTTGGCCAAGGCCCGTTTGGCCTCGTCGTAATACTGGCGTTGGGTGGAAAGGTCCACAGCCTGGGCGGATTGAACGGCAGTGGCGGAAAGAAGCAGACAAGATAAAAGACTGACAAGGCGACTGCGCATGAGACATCCGGGCAGAGAAATCGTGACAAGCCAGGGCTGCGCCAAGGCGGATTGCCTGTAGCTTAGCCTTTTGCCAGCAACGGGCGAAAGCTTTGCCGGTCCGTCTGCACAAGTTCGCAACAATTGTCATGCACGGCGTCGCCAAGGTGAAATTGCCGGCCTTCTGAGGCCCTAAGTCAGGTAGAATGCGCGCCCGGTTTTTGGAGAAGCTCATGACCCTGCTCAAATTCAGCGATGTGTCCCTTGCTTTCGGCGCTATGCCGTTGTTGGACAAGGTGTCCTGGCAGATCGCCCGTGGTGAGCGGGTGTGCATCATCGGCCGCAATGGCACTGGCAAATCCAGCATGATGAAGCTGGTCAAGGGCGATCAGAAGCCCGATGACGGCTCTGTCTGGCGTGCCCCAGGGCTCAAGATCGGCGAATTGCCGCAAGAACTGCCGGTGGCCGACGAGCGGACCGTGTTCGACGTGGTTGCCGAAGGTCTGGATGGCGTCGGCGAGTTGCTGGCGCAGTATCACCACCTGAGCCAGAACATTGTCACCGACGCCGACCTGGACAAGCTGATGCACGTCCAACACGACCTCGAAGCCCGTGATGGCTGGCGCTTGCAGCAACTGGTCGACAGCACCTTGAGCCGCCTGCAACTGCCGGCTGACAAAACCCTCGCCGAGTTGTCCGGCGGCTGGCGTCGTCGCGTGCTGCTGGCCCAGGCCCTGGTGTCCGAGCCGGACCTGCTGCTGCTCGACGAACCGACCAACCACCTGGACATCGGCGCCATCGCCTGGCTTGAAGAAGCCCTCAAGGATTTCCAAGGCGCCGTGTTGTTCATCACGCACGACCGGTCGTTCCTGCAAAACCTGGCCACGCGCATCCTTGAACTGGATCGCGGCGGCCTGATCGACTGGAACGGCGACTACGCCAGTTTCCTGGTGCACAAGGAAGCGACCCTGGCGGCCGAAGAAACCGCCAACGCGCTGTTCGACAAGAAACTGGCCCAGGAAGAAGTCTGGATCCGTCAGGGCATCAAGGCTCGGCGCACCCGTAACGAAGGCCGCGTCCGCGCCTTGAAAGCCTTGCGCGTTGAGCGCAGCGAACGTCGCGAACGCACCGGCAAGGCCAACATCCAGCTGGACACCGCCGACAAGTCCGGCAAGCAGGTGATGGTGCTGGAGAACGTCAGCTTCCATCACCCGGACGGCCCGTTCCTGATCAAAGACTTCTCGATGGTCCTGCAGCGCGGCGACCGCATCGGCCTGCTGGGTGCCAACGGCACCGGCAAGACCACGTTGCTCAAGCTGATGCTCAGCGGTCTGCAGCCAACCAGCGGCACCGTGGAAGAGGGCACGCGCATCGACGTGGCTTACTTCGACCAGTTGCGTCATCAGTTGGACCTGGAAAAAACCGTGATCGACAACGTTGCCGAGGGTCGCGACTTTATCGATATCGATGGCCAGAGCCGCCACGTGCTGAGCTATCTGGGTGACTTCCTGTTCAGCCCGCAACGTGCTCGTACCCCGGTGAAGGCTTTGTCCGGTGGCGAGCGTGCGCGTCTGTTGCTGGCGAAATTGTTCAGCAAACCGGCCAACCTGCTGGTACTCGACGAACCGACCAACGACCTCGACGTGGAAACCCTCGAGTTACTCGAGGAAGTGCTGCTGACCTTCAACGGCACCGTGTTGATGGTCAGCCACGACCGGGCATTCCTCGACAACGTGGTCACCAGCACATTGGTCTTCGAAGGCGAAGGCAAGGTGCGTGAATACGTCGGTGGTTATCAGGACTGGCTGCGTCAGGGCGGCTCGCCGCGCTTGTTGGGTGTGACCGAGAGCAAATCCGGCAAGGCTGACTTGAACTCCGCCGTGGTCACCGCCGAGCCTGCGGCCCCTGCTGTATCGGTCGCCGCACCGGCAGCGAAGAAGAAACTCAGCTACAAGCTACAGCGCGAGCTGGAAGCCTTGCCGGGCGAGATCGACGCCAAGGAGCAACAGATCGCCGCGGTCAATGCGGAAATGGCTGACGCTGCTTTTTATCAGCGCCCAGCCGCCGAGACGGCCAAAGTGATCGCTTCGCTGGAGACCTTGCAGGCCGAACTCGACGTATTGGTCGAGCGCTGGGCCGAACTGGATGCCTGATTGATCCAGTAACAAAAAGCCCGACGTTCAGCGATGAGCGTCGGGCTTCTTGTATGGCTGATGCCCATCTAGTGTGGGAGCGAGCCTGCTCGCGAAGACGGAATGACCCACACATCGATGTTGGGCATGCCAGCGCATTCGCGAGCAGGCTCGCTCCTACAGGGGGGGGCTCGCCGGTGAGTATCAGCTTTTGACCAGCTTCACGGCCAGTACATCGCACGGCGCACCGTGCAGCACGTCGTTGGCGGTGGAGCCGAGCAGCAGGGCCAAGCCGTGACGGCCATGACTGCCGACCACGATCATGTCGCAGCCTTGTTCCTTGGCCAAGTGATGGATTTCCTGGCGCGGTTGTCCGTAGGTCAGGTGGCTGAACTCCCGCGACAGTTCTGGATACTTGACGATCAATCGGTCCAGACGCTCCTTCGCCTGGTCGAACTGCTGCTGTTGCAGCTGCGACAGGTCCATCGGCACGTCGCCGCCAAAGGCCATGGCCATCGGCTCGACGATATGCACCAGGGACAGTTTCGCGCCGCTGCCGACCGCCAGCTCGCGAGCGCGCTTGATCACAGGGTCGCACTCTTCGGTAAGGTCTACAGCGACCAGAATATGGGTGTAGGGCATGAGGTGCTCCTCCTGAGGATTGCAATATTGGTAAGTATGGCTGGTTTCAAGCGCATTGGTTCCAGAGTGGCGCAATGGGCTCATGAAGAATCGGGAGTACAGATATGACGGTCTGGATAGTGGTGTCAATCCTGCTGGTGGTTCTCAGCCCCTTAGCGTGGTTGCGGCCGTCCCGTGGTCAGAGCGGACGGATGAGCCTGCGCATGGAAGCGCGGCGCATCGGTCTGTCCATGCAACTGGCGCCGCAAGAGTGGCCGCATTGGCTCAGCCACGAGCCGCCAAGCCCCTGCGCGCAGTACCATCGTCCGCGTCGAGGCACGCAGCGGGTGTGCTGGAGCTACTGGCAAAAGTCGCCGGGGGTGTGGGTCAATCAGTGGCAGGAACCGTGTGAGGATCCGGGGTTGCTGATTCATTTCGAAAAGTTGCCGGCCAACCTGTACAAGGTCGAGGCCGATAAACAGATGATTGCGGCGTACTGGGGCGAGAAGGGCGAAGTCGAAGTGTTGCAGCGCATCGACGCTTTGTTGAAAGCACTGGCCTGATTCGGCGAAATTTCGCGCTGCAACGGTGCGAAATGTCTGGCAGACGCGCATTAAAAAGCCCGACATCATCATCGGGCTGGGGTTGGCCAGGCAGGCCGGTAATTCTTTTTGCTCAAACGTGGCGCGAATACTACGCGAGCGGTTGCGCAAATGCGCCATCTATTTCCTGAAGAGTACCGCCAGCGGAGCCTCGGCTAGCCGCCCATGCGATGGGTTAGGGCGACATTTCTAATAATTGATCTTATGAATGGCTGAACATGCGTATGCGTGTTGTGGTTCTTCACGCTGCGCGAATGACTGGAAAGTCGCGTTTTAACTCGTCTTTTGGGCGATTGACAATTGTCGGAAATTCCGTGAAGGTGACGTACCCAAATCAAACGGGCGTATGAATTGAGCGTTTGCATGGCAGACCGCTCCTACAGAATCCCGACTATCGCGTTGGCGGGTGTGCCTGCTGGATTGGCGTAGCATCGACGGAAACGTCCGTGCCGAGCCAGGAAGACAGCGTCCGACGTGTACTGTTCAGCTTCCATATCGTGGAGATCAGTTGATGATTTACGAAGGTAAAGCCATCACGGTTAAGGCTCTTGAAAGTGGCATCGTCGAATTGAAATTCGACCTCAAGGGTGAGTCCGTCAACAAGTTCAACCGTCTAACCCTGAACGAACTGCGTCAGGCCGTGGACACCATCAAGGCAGATGCTTCGATCAAGGGTGTGATCGTCAGCAGCGGCAAGGACGTCTTCATCGTCGGCGCCGACATCACCGAATTCGTCGAGAACTTCAAGCTGCCGGATGCAGAGCTTGTCGCTGGCAACCTCGAAGCGAACAAAATCTTCAGTGATTTCGAAGACCTCAACGTGCCTACCGTGGCGGCCATCAACGGCATCGCCCTGGGTGGCGGTCTGGAAATGTGCCTGGCCGCGGATTACCGCGTCATGTCGACCAAGGCCAAGATCGGCCTGCCGGAAGTCAAGCTGGGCATCTACCCGGGCTTCGGCGGTACCGTGCGGTTGCCGCGCCTGATCGGTGCCGACAACGCTATCGAGTGGATCGCCGCCGGTAAGGAAAACAGTGCCGAAGACGCGTTGAAAGTGAGCGCCGTCGACGCCGTGGTCGCTCCTGAGAAACTGCAGGAAGCAGCGCTGGAGCTGATCAAGCGCGCCATCTCCGGCGAGTTCGATTACAAGGCCAAGCGTCAGCCAAAGCTGGAAAAACTCAAGCTCAACGCTATCGAACAAATGATGGCTTTCGAGACCGCCAAAGGTTTCGTGGCTGGCCAGGCCGGCCCGAACTACCCGGCACCGGTCGAAGCGATCAAAACCATCCAGAAAGCCGCGAACTTCGGTCGCGACAAAGCACTGGAAGTGGAAGCCGCGGGTTTCGTCAAACTGGCCAAGACCTCTGCCGCGCAAAGCCTGATCGGCCTGTTCCTGAACGATCAGGAACTGAAGAAAAAAGCCAAGGCATACGACGAAATCGCCAAGGACGTGAAGCAGGCCGCTGTACTGGGCGCAGGCATCATGGGTGGCGGTATCGCTTATCAGTCGGCGTCCAAAGGCACGCCGATCCTGATGAAAGACATCAACGAACACGGTATCGAACAGGGCTTGGCAGAAGCCGCCAAGTTGCTGGTCGGCCGCGTCGATAAAGGCCGCATGACCCCAGCGAAAATGGCTGAAGTGCTCAACGGCATTCGTCCTACGCTGTCCTACGGCGATTTCGGTCATGTCGACCTGGTGGTCGAAGCGGTGGTCGAGAACCCTAAGGTCAAGCAAGCCGTTCTGGCTGAAGTCGAAGGCCAGGTCAAAGAGGACACCATCCTCGCCTCGAATACCTCGACCATTTCCATCACCTTGCTGGCTAAGGCCCTCAAGCGTCCGGAAAACTTCGTTGGCATGCACTTCTTCAACCCGGTGCACATGATGCCGCTGGTGGAAGTGATCCGTGGCGAGAAGTCCAGCGAACTGGCTGTCGCTACCACCGTTGCCTATGCCAAGAAAATGGGCAAGAACCCGATCGTCGTCAACGATTGCCCGGGCTTCCTGGTCAACCGCGTGCTGTTCCCGTACTTCGGCGGTTTCGCCAAGCTGGTCAGTGCCGGTGTGGATTTCGTGCGTATCGACAAAGTCATGGAAAAATTCGGCTGGCCAATGGGCCCGGCGTACCTGATGGACGTGGTCGGCATCGACACTGGCCACCACGGTCGCGACGTTATGGCTGAAGGTTTCCCGGACCGCATGAAAGACGACCGTCGTTCGGCTGTCGACGTGCTCTACGAAGCCAAGCGCCTGGGCCAGAAGAACGGCAAGGGTTTCTACGCCTACGAGACCGACAAGAAGGGCAAGCAGAAGAAAGTCGCCGATCCGTCGGTGCTGGAAGTGCTCAAGCCAATCGTCTACGAGCAGCGCGAGGTCACAGACGAAGACATCATCAACTGGATGATGATCCCGCTGTGCCTGGAAACCGTGCGTTGCCTGGAAGACGGCATCGTCGAAACCGCCGCCGAAGCCGACATGGGTCTGGTCTACGGTATTGGTTTCCCTCCATTCCGTGGCGGTGCGCTGCGTTACATCGATTCGATCGGTGTGGCTGAGTTCGTTGCCCTGGCTGACCAGTACGCTGATTTGGGCGCGCTGTACCACCCGACCGCGAAGCTGCGTGAAATGGCCAAGACTGGCCAACGGTTCTTCGGTTAAGCGTCCAAACACTTGAGTGAGAGTGAAATTTTATGAGCTTGAATCCAAGAGACGTCGTGATTGTCGACTTCGGTCGTACTCCGATGGGCCGCTCCAAGGGCGGCATGCACCGCAACACTCGTGCCGAAGACATGTCGGCACACTTGATCAGCAAGTTGCTGGAACGCAACGTCAAGGTTGACCCGAACGAAGTCGAAGACGTGATCTGGGGCTGCGTCAACCAGACCCTGGAGCAGGGCTGGAACATCGCGCGCATGGCGTCGCTGATGACCCAGATCCCGCACACCGCTGCCGGCCAGACCGTCAGCCGCCTGTGTGGCTCGTCCATGAGCGCGCTGCACACCGCCGCGCAAGCGATCATGACCGGCAATGGCGACGTGTTCGTCGTCGGCGGCGTCGAGCACATGGGCCACGTGAGCATGATGCACGGTGTCGACCCGAACCCGCATATGTCGCTGTACGCGGCAAAAGCGTCGGGCATGATGGGCCTGACTGCGGAAATGCTCGGCAAAATGCACGGCATTACCCGCGAACAGCAAGACGCCTTTGGCGTGCGCTCCCACCAACTCGCCCACAAGGCGACCGTGGAAGGCAAGTTCAAGGACGAAATCATCCCGATGCAGGGTTATGACGAGAATGGCTTCCTGAAGCTGTACGACTTCGACGAAACCATTCGTCCGGAAACGACCCTGGAAAGTCTGGCGGCGTTGAAGCCGGCGTTCAATCCAAAGGGCGGCACCGTGACGGCGGGTACTTCGTCGCAAATCACCGACGGTGCCTCGTGCATGATCGTGATGTCGGCGCAGCGTGCCCAGGACCTGGGCATCCAGCCAATGGCGGTTATCCGTTCCATGGCGGTCGCCGGTGTGGATCCAGCGATCATGGGCTATGGTCCAGTACCGGCTACACAAAAAGCCCTCAAGCGTGCGGGCCTCTCGATCAACGATATCGACTTCTTCGAGCTCAACGAAGCTTTCGCCGCACAGGCCTTGCCGGTGCTGAAAGATCTGAAAGTGCTCGACAAGATGAACGAGAAGGTTAACCTGCACGGCGGCGCGATTGCCCTGGGTCACCCGTTTGGTTGCTCCGGCGCCCGTATCTCCGGCACTTTGCTGAATGTAATGAAGCAAAATGGCGGTAACCTCGGCGTTGCTACCATGTGCATTGGTCTCGGCCAAGGCATCTCCACCGTCTTCGAACGCGTTTAAGCGAACGGATGACGGAAGCCGGGGCCCAGTGCCCCGGTTTTTGTTTTTCTGAATTTATTTTGTTTTTATTTTGAAAAGATTTGAGTGAGGGCCAAAGCATGCCGATACAACCTGGGCTCTACCAACATTACAAGGGTCCGCAGTACCGCGTATTCAGTGTCGCGCGGCATTCGGAAACCGAAGAAGAAGTGGTCTTCTACCAAGCCCTGTATGGCGATTACGGTTTTTGGGTACGCCCGTTGAGCATGTTCCTGGAGTCGGTCGAGGTTGACGGCGAACAGGTGCCACGCTTTGCTTTGGTTCAAGCCGAACCGAGCCTTTTTTCGGCGTAATAAGCTGAGTTCGCGCAGTACCCTGCGCTTGACCTCACCTTGTTGCCACTATATATAGCGGTGCCGCGTCAGGCGCCAACCGCCTTTCACTTCTCGAATTCAGGAATTTTCTGATCCATGGGCAAATCGCTGGTCATTGTGGAATCCCCGGCTAAGGCCAAGACCATCAACAAGTATCTGGGCAACCAATACGTGGTGAAGTCGAGTATCGGCCATATCCGAGACCTGCCCACCAGCGGTTCGGCTAGCGCCAGCAAAGAGCCAGCCGCCAAGCGTGGCAAGGCTGCCGCGGGCGAAGCGCCGGCATTGTCGCCGAAAGAGAAGGCGCGCAAGCAGTTGGTCTCGCGCATGGGTGTCGATCCGGATCACGGCTGGAAAGCCCAGTACGAGATCCTTCCCGGCAAGGAAAAAGTCATCGAAGAGCTGCGCCGGCTCGCCAAGGATGCTGACACCATCTATCTCGCAACCGACTTGGATCGCGAGGGGGAAGCCATTGCCTGGCACCTGCGCGAAGCCATCGGTGGTGACGACAGCCGCTACAAGCGCGTGGTGTTCAACGAAATTACCAAGAAGGCGATTCAGGAAGCCTTCTCCAAGCCCGGCGAGCTGGACATTGACCGAGTCAACGCCCAGCAGGCCCGGCGTTTTCTCGACCGCGTCGTCGGTTACATGGTCTCGCCACTGCTCTGGGCGAAAATTGCCCGAGGCCTGTCGGCCGGCCGTGTGCAGTCGGTTGCCGTGAAGCTGGTGGTGGAGCGCGAGCGGGAAATCCGTGCGTTCAATCCTGAAGAGTATTGGGAAGTGCACGCCGACCTCGGCACCGCCAAGGGCGCGACTGTGCGCTTCGACGTGGCCCGTGAAAACGGCGAAGCCTTCAAGCCACTTAACGAAGCCCAGGCCATGGCTGCGCTGGAGAAGCTCAAGGCTTCCAGCTACAGCATCGTCAAACGCGAAGACAAACCGACCAGCAGCAAGCCGTCGGCACCGTTCATCACGTCCACCCTGCAGCAGGCAGCAAGTAACCGCCTGGGCTTCGGCGTGAAGAAAACCATGATGATGGCCCAGCGGCTCTACGAAGCGGGCTACATCACTTACATGCGTACCGACTCCACCAACCTGTCGGTGGACGCGGTCGCGATGGCGCGTACTTATATTGAAGGCGAGTTCGGCAAGAAGTACCTGCCGGAAACCCCGAACGTCTACAGCAGCAAAGAAGGCGCACAGGAGGCTCACGAAGCGATTCGTCCTTCCGACGCCAATACCGAGCCGAGCAAGCTGTCGGGCATGGAGCGTGATGCAGAGCGGCTCTATGAGCTGATCTGGCGCCAGTTCCTCGCTTGCCAGATGTTGCCGGCGCAATACCTGTCGACCACCGTCAGCGTTGGTGCGGGCTCTTTCGAACTGCGCGCCAAGGGCCGCATTCTGAAGTTCGACGGCTACACCCGTGTAATGCCGCAAATCACCAAGCCAGGCGACGATGATGTGTTGCCGGACATGGCGCAGGGCGACGTGATGAAGCTGATCAAGCTTGATCCGACCCAGCACTTCACCAAGCCGCCGGCCCGTTATTCGGAAGCCAGCCTGGTCAAGGAAATGGAAAAACGCGGTATCGGTCGTCCTTCGACCTACGCGGCGATCATTTCCACTATCCAGGATCGCGGCTACGTGGCGCTGCATAACCGTCGTTTCTACTCGGAAAAGATGGGCGACATCGTCACCGAACGCCTGGCCGAGAGTTTCTCCAACCTTATGGACTATGGCTTCACCGCCGGCATGGAAGAGAACCTCGATGACGTGGCTCAGGGCGAGCGCGACTGGAAGAACGTTCTCGACGAGTTCTACGGCGACTTCAAGAAGAAACTCGAAGTAGCCGAGAGTGCCGAAGGTGGAATGCGCGCCAACCAGCCGGTGATGACGGACATCCCGTGCGTGGTGTGCGGCCGTCCAATGCAGATCCGCACCGCATCGACCGGTGTGTTCCTCGGTTGCTCGGGTTACAGCCTGCCGCCGAAAGAACGCTGCAAAGCCACGGTCAACCTGGTGCCGGGCGACGAAATCGCTGCGGATGACGAAGGTGAGTCGGAATCCCTGGTACTGCGCGGCAAGCACCG
This sequence comes from Pseudomonas rhizozeae, assembly GCF_031583775.1. Classification (NCBI taxonomy): domain Bacteria; kingdom Pseudomonadati; phylum Pseudomonadota; class Gammaproteobacteria; order Pseudomonadales; family Pseudomonadaceae; genus Pseudomonas; species Pseudomonas rhizozeae. The sequence continues at coordinate 26,667 of NZ_JAVLSB010000046.1, read as the reverse complement.
CTGCCCGATCTGCAGCACCGCGATGGACGCCTACTTGCTGGATGAGAAGCGCAAGCTGCACATCTGCGGTAACAATCCGGATTGCGCGGGTTACGAGATCGAAGAGGGTAGCTATCGCATCAAGGGTTACGAAGGTCCGAGCCTGGAGTGCGACAAGTGCGGCAGCGAGATGCAGCTCAAGACCGGTCGTTTCGGCAAGTTTTTCGGCTGCACCAATCCAACCTGCAAGAACACCCGCAAACTGCTGAAAAGCGGTGACGCGGCGCCGCCGAAGATGGACCCGGTGAAGATGCCAGAGCTGAAATGCGAGAAGGTCAACGACACTTACATCTTGCGTGACGGTGCTTCAGGCCTGTTCCTGGCGGCCAGTCAGTTCCCGAAAAACCGTGAGACCCGTGCTCCACTGGTGATCGAGATCGTGCCGCACAAGGATGAGATCGATCCTAAGTACCACTTCCTATGCGAAGCGCCGAAGAAGGATCCGGACGGCTTGCCGTCAGTCATCCGCTACAGCCGTAAAACCAAGGAGCAGTACGTACAGACTGAAGTCGACGGCAAGCCGACTGGCTGGAAGGCGTTCTACGACGGCGGCAAATGGACCGTCGAAGACAAGCGGCCCGCCGCCAAATCCTGAGTAAGTGCGATTGAAAAAGCCGCGTGCAACCTTCGGGTGACACGCGGCTTTTTTGTTTCAGGCTTGCAGTCGGCTTGGTCGATCCACGACACTGTCCGACCTGCGTGAACTTTCGTTGTGGAGACTGCCTTCATGGCCCACGAACTCTATACTCGTACCAACCAGAAAATTTACTTCGCCGGTTTGTCGCTTGAAGCGCTGGCCAAGGCTGAAGAGGCACGGGCGATGAACTCCCTGGCATTGATTCAGGCCGGGCGCGAATCCGCGTTGTTTCACCTGTATGGCGCATTGTTGGGGCTGTGCCATGAAATCGCCGGCTTTTATCGACTGCCGCAAGCCAATTCGCCGCGCGCCGAGGCATTGCTGACCCGCGAAGTGCTGGATGCGGTGGCGATTCCAGAAATGGCAGAAATGGTCGAGCTGGCAAACAACCCGGAAACCTGGCTGGCGAAACTGCTCGCCGCGCATGCCGCGCTGTTCCAGCCGCCGCGGGCACCGCACAAGCCCAAGGGCGACGTGACACAGCCGTTGATTCTGGCCGTTAACCTGGATGAAGAGCAGAGCCCAGCGGAGTTGAGCCGGGAAGAGCTGGAGGCTTGGAGGCAGAACTTGAAAGGCCTGGCGATCCGTTTCCGCGAAGGGTTGAACGAATGCTGATGGGCATCAGTGGTAACAATGTCCCGCCGGTGCTTCTGGTCAAGATACCGAGCGAAGCTTGGCCGATGCCTATATAATCCCCGCCTTTCGTGGAGAAGAAATCGTTATGCCTACGTCCTTTCTTGAAATTGTCGAATTGCCAGACGGCCGTATTGAGCTGCGCAGGGCTGAGGACGAGGGTTCTCTGGTGACTTTGGATTTTTCAGCAGACGCCAAGGCGTTCCTGCAAGGCCAGCACGTAGAAGTCGCAAAAGCGATGTTGAGCGTTGGTGTGCAGATGGCAGGGCGCTTGGTTGAAGGTGAATTCAACAAAGACGAAGGCCCGCGGGTTCTTCACTGATCCCGCCCATCGTTTTTCTTTTTTATGGCTTAAGAATACTGATACCGACCGGCTTCTCTGTTCTGGAGAAGCCCAAGCAATTCAAGCTCACCTTGCGTGAGGCTTATCCCAAGCGAATATTCAGGCTTTGCGCGTCGCCGATCCGGGCAGCGCTGACCAATTGTTGCCGTGCGCTGGCGTTCGGCAGATTGAGCCAGCTGACCACGGTGTGGCTGCGACCCAGTCGCAACGCTTCGCAGGTCAACTCCTGGGCACTTTGATTGCCGCGCGGTTGCAACAAAAGAATGCGTTCACGGTTCAAACCGGCGTCACGCAGCCAGGCTTGAGTTAGGCTGGCGGGCGGCGCGATGAGCGTCAGCCAGCGTGCGTCCTGATCCTGGCTCAGTTCCCGCAGGACGGGTGCCAGTAGGTTCAGGCAGTTCCCGGCTGCACCACGCAGCGATAGTTCGCTGAACACTTCAGGTTCGGCAACCCAAGGTGATGACTCGACCACTTCGTGCAGGATGGGCGCCAATGGCTGCGCCATGAATGCTTCAAACAAAGACAGTTGTGCTTGCTGTGGCATGTGCGGGAACTGCATAGAGCCTCCTTTAGCGGCGAATAACGCCGACACTCAAACCTTCGATCACCAGTTCCTGATCTTTCAGATTCACTTCGATGGGGGCGAAGTCAGGGTTTTCGGCAATCAGCCAGACTTTGCTACCGTCACGCTTGAAGCGTTTGACGGTCACTTCGTCGCCGATTCGTGCCACCACAATCTGGCCGTTGCGGGCTTCGCGAGTCGTGTGGACGGCCAGCAGGTCGCCGTCAAAGATGCCGACGTCCTTCATGCTCATGCCGTGAACCCGCAGCAGGTAATCGGCGCGCGGATGGAAGAAGCTCGGATTGATGTTGCAGGACTCTTCAACGTGTTGCTGGGCGAGGATCGGTGCCCCGGCAGCCACGCGGCCAATGATCGGCAGGGTGGAATCGTCGGCCTTGGCTTCAAAGCCAGGGATGCGGATACCGCGAGAGGCGCCGGGCGTCATCTCGATCGCCCCCTTGCGGGCCAGGGCCTTGAGGTGCTCTTCCGCCGCATTGGGCGATTTGAAACCCAGTTCCTGCGCGATTTCTGCGCGGGTCGGCGGATAGCCGTTGTCTTCAAGGCAACGTTTGATGAAGGCCAGAATCTCGGCTTGGCGTGGCGTCAGCTTAAGCATATTGATCGCTCTGTCTTTTTATACAGTGACTGGGATTATATACAGTGAAAGCGTCTTGGCAATCCTCCATTTTTTATCGGCCGCCGGACGGTCAGTGAGGGCACCGTTTATGGGCGTTCCTACAGCCTCGGACTTCTATGGTTAAATACCTGACCGACCATTCCCAAAATGGTCTGGCAGGCTTGACAATGCCCAGGCTGAAACGTATGTTTCAAACAAGTGTTTGTCAGGCGGAATAACCATGGCCCAGTCGGAAACCGTTGAGCGCATCCTCGATGCTGCCGAGCAGTTATTTGCGGAAAAAGGTTTCGCGGAAACCTCGTTGCGCTTGATCACCAGTAAGGCCGGTGTAAATCTGGCAGCGGTGAATTATCACTTCGGTTCGAAAAAAGCCCTCATCCAGGCCGTGTTTTCACGTTTCCTCGGGCCTTTCTGCATTAGCCTCGATAAAGAGCTCGAGCGGCGTCAGGCCAAGCCTGAAAACAAGCCATCGCTCGAAGACCTGCTGGAAATCCTCGTCGAACAAGCCTTGGTCGTGCAGCCTCGCAGCGGCAATGATCTGTCGATCTTCATGCGGCTGCTGGGCCTGGCGTTCAGCCAGAGTCAGGGCCACCTGCGCCGTTACCTGGAAGACATGTACGGTAAGGTTTTCCGCCGCTACATGCTGCTGGTGAACGAAGCCGCCCCACGTATCCCGCCTATCGAATTGTTCTGGCGTGTGCACTTCATGCTCGGTGCCGCCGCCTTCAGCATGTCCGGTATCAAAGCCTTGCGCGCGATCGCCGAGACTGACTTCGGCGTCAACACCTCGATCGAGCAGGTGATGCGCCTGATGGTGCCATTCCTCGCCGCCGGCATGCGCGCCGAAACCGGTGTCACCGACGACGCCATGGCCAGCGCGCAATTGCGCCCACGCAGCAAATCCTCGCCAGCGGTGGCCAAGGCCTGACCACGCACGGGTGGGCGCGGCAGCTGACATCCGCTAAGCTAGCCGCCCATGCCGACTCTCGTTGTAAACCCGCATCCGCAGACCGTTCCCGCCTTGGGTGGTGAGCCGGTCTGTGCGGGTTTTTTCGTATTCAAGGAATTGCTATGACTGCTGGCCTGCAAGGCTCGTTGATGGTGGACGTCGCCGGTACCTGGCTGACGGCCGAAGATCGCCAATTGTTGCGCCAGCCCGAGGTGGGTGGCCTGATCATTTTTGCGCGCAACATCGAACACCCGCGTCAGGTACGTGAGCTCAGCGCAGCGATCCGCGCGGTTCGTCCTGATTTGCTCCTGGCCGTCGACCAGGAAGGCGGGCGGGTACAGCGGCTGCGTCAAGGATTCGTGCGTTTGCCGGCCATGCGCGCTATCGCCGATAACCCGAATGCCGAGTACTTGGCCGAGCAGTGTGGCTGGATCATGGCCACCGAGGTATTGGCGGTAGGTCTGGACCTGAGTTTCGCCCCGGTGCTCGACCTCGATTACCAGCGCAGCGCCGTGGTGGGTACCCGTTCGTTCGAGGGTGATCCGCAGCGTGCCGCGCTGTTGGCCGGAGCCTTTATCCGGGGCATGAACAGCGCCGGCATGGCCGCCACCGGTAAACATTTCCCGGGCCATGGCTGGGCGGAGGCAGACTCCCACGTTGCCATTCCGAATGACGAACGCAGCCTCGACGACATCCGCGCCAACGACCTGATCCCGTTCGCGCGCTTAAGCAAACAGTTAGCCGCTGTGATGCCGGCCCACGTTATTTATCCACAGGTCGATCCGCAGCCTGCCGGTTTCTCCCGGCGTTGGCTGCAGGACATCCTGCGCGGTGAGTTGCAGTTCGACGGCGTCATTTTCAGTGACGATTTGTCTATGGCGGGTGCGCACGTGGTCGGCGATGCTGCCAGCCGCATCGAAGCGGCGCTCAGCGCGGGTTGCGACATGGGCCTGGTATGCAACGACCGGGCAGCCGCTGAACTGGCACTGACGGCCGCTCAGCGCATGAGGGTCACGCCGTCAATGCGCATTGCGCGCATGCGCGGCCAATCCTATGTCCGCACCGATTACCGTCAGGAGCCACGCTGGCTCACGGCAATCAACGCGCTCAAAGATGCTCAATTGATTGATTAAGGACGGCTGGCTATGACGGTTTACGCAATTATCGGTGGCACTGGCCTGACGCAGCTCGACGGCTTGAGCATTCGCCAATCCCTGGCGGTGGACACACCCTACGGCGCGCCCTCGGGTGAAGTGCAGATCGGCGAATACGCAGGCAAGGAAGTCCTATTCCTGGCTCGTCACGGCCACCCGCACCGTTTTCCACCGCACCAGGTCAACTACCGCGCCAACCTGTGGGCGCTGAAACAGGCGGGAGCCGAAGCGATCCTGGCGGTGAATGCCGTCGGCGGGATTCACCCCGACATGGGCACCGGTCATTTCTGCGTACCCCATCAGTTGATCGATTACACCAGCGGCCGTCAGCACACGTTTTTCGCCGATGACCTGGAGCAAGTCACCCACATCGACTTCAGCTACCCCTACAGCGAAACCCTGCGTCAGCAATTGATTGCCGCATTGGCGGGCGAGGGCGTGGCCTACAGCGATTTCGGCGTCTATGCCTGCACCCAGGGGCCACGTCTGGAAACGGTCGCTGAAATCATCCGTCTGGAACGTGACGGCTGCGACATCGTCGGCATGACTGGCATGCCAGAAGCGGCGCTGGCTCGTGAGCTTGAGCTGGAATACGCCTGCCTCGCGCTGGTGGTCAACCCGGCGGCCGGCAAGTCCACAGCGGTCATTACCATGGCCGAGATCGAGCAGGCGCTGCACGACGGCATGGGCCAAGTGAAGTCGACCTTGGCGCGAGTGTTGAAGGGCTGAAAACCAGGTCATGGCGCATATCATCGAACAGCTGCATAAGTACGACTGGGAAGATAACTTCAGTCGGCCGGCCCTGGAGAAGGCTCGTCGTTATGCCGAAGAGAACCGCGTAGCGTTCGGTGATCTGGAGCCCACGACCATCAACTCGACCTGTAGAGGTTCCCAGGGCTTCATCTACGAGCAGTTCATCGAGATGGTGGAGGTCGTCCCGGGTCATGTGGAGTTCTTCAACACCTGCTCCTGCCCGATGACCGTTGATTGCAAGCATTGCGCAGCCGTACTTTATACCCTGCAAAATTTGCCTCTTGATTCCTTTGTGGACCTGGCATCCGGCCCCGAGCCGCTGAACCGGGAGCTGGAGCGCTGGATCAGCGACTTGGCCAGGCCGGCTGATGAGGGTGAAGTGCCCGCCCAAGGGAACAGCACCCGGATGTTCTACAAACTCCAGTCCACGTCGGTCCCCGGCAAATGGATGTTGGAGATTTTCAGAGCGCGCCAGCTCAAGGACGGCCGGCTGCAAGACATCAAGGCACTTAATTCGCTCTCGGACACGCTGATCCGCCAGCCCGGTTACTTGACGGAACCGGACCTGCGCATCGCCCGTTTGTTGGTATCGATTCATTCCCATTACTCGGTCTATGGCGGCTATCCGCTGCAAGGCAGCAGCGGCGCGGAGGTCCTTGAGCTGGCGCTGAAAACCAAGCGATTGGTGCTCGATCTGGAGCATCCGCTGCCGTTGACCAACGGGTCAGGGCGCGCGGCGGAGTTCGTCTGGAACGAATTGGACGACGGCACTTACCGCCCGCAATGGCGCGTCGACGGTGAGCCGGTTGACGATTTTCTCGCCCTTGAACCTCTTTTTTACGTTGATCCAACGCGCCGGGAAGTCGGGCGGTTGCTGAGCGGCCTGGATGAGAGACTCGCCTGTCATCTGTCGCTGGCCCCCGATATCCCGGCGAACCAGGCGCTGCAGTTCAGCCACCGGATGAACGCCGTGACCCGCGCTGCGCCGGCACCGCAGGCCGTGGTCGAGCGGGTCATCGAGGATGTTGAACCGCAGGCGTTGCTGACGCTGGCCAGCCATAACCAGTACTCGCGGTGGAAATACCAGCTCGTGCACCGCGCGGCGCTGACATTTACATACAACGGCCAGGCCGCTTCAGGCAGTTCCAGTGAAGTGCTGGTGCTGGAGGGCACCGAAACCCAGCGCATCCAGCGTAAACCCGCAGCGGAAAAAGCCCTGCGCCAAGCGTTGCAGAAGCACGGTTTCAAAAAGGAAAGCCGCAAGAGCGACGCATTGCCGAACATTGTCGGCGAATTGCTGGAGCTGCCGGACGATGCTGCCTGGCTGGCGTTCATGCACGCGGGACTACCGGCATTACGCGCAGCCAATTGGCGAGTCGACATCAGGCCTGGCTTCCATTTCAACCTGATGCCCGTGGAGCAGTGGTACGTCGACGTCGACGAGGCGCCGGGCCATGAATGGTTCGATTTGGCCTTGGGCATCGTCGTCGATGGCGAGCGCTACAGCCTGCTGCCGATTCTGCTGCATCTGCTGCGCACGCAACCGCAGTTAATGAACCCTGCTGCCCTGGCGCTACGCGATGACGACGAACAACTGTTGATCGATCTTGACGCCGGGCATTCTTCCAAGAAGAAAAGCGGCCGTAAGGCAATGCTGGCTTTCGGCCGGATCAAACCCTTGATGGCGACCCTGGGTGAGTTGTACCTCGGCGCGCACCAAGGCGATGCCTTGCGGTTAAGTGCCCCGGACGCCGCACGGCTCAGTGACCTGGAAGACTTGCCCCTGGTGTGGCAAGGCGGGGACCGCTTGCGCAGCTTCGCCAAGCGCTTGCGCGAGTCCACGCACACCGAAATCCAGGCCCCCGCAGGGCTCAATGCGATGTTGCGGCCTTATCAGCTCGAAGGCCTGAACTGGATGCAGACCCTGCGCGAGCTGGAGGTCGGCGGCATTCTTGGTGACGACATGGGACTGGGCAAGACCCTGCAAGCCCTGGCGCACCTGCTCACGGAAAAGCAAGCCGGGCGCCTCGATCGTCCGGCGCTGGCGGTGATGCCCACCAGCCTGATTCCCAACTGGCTCGACGAAGCCGCGCGCTTCGCCCCGCAGCTCAAAGTTCTGGCGTTGCACGGCGCGGCGCGGCAGAAAGACTTCGCCGAACTGGCCAATTACGATCTGGTGCTGACCACTTACGCACTGCTGTCGCGGGATCTGCCCGTGCTGCAGGCGCAACCCTGGAGCGTGCTGATTCTCGACGAAGCGCAAAACATCAAGAACCCGGTGAGTAAAGCGGCGCAGGCCGCGCGCGAACTCGACGCCCGTCAGCGTCTATGCCTGAGTGGCACGCCGCTGGAAAATCACTTGGGCGAGCTGTGGTCGCTGTTTCACTTTTTGCTGCCGGGCTGGCTCGGCGACGCCAAGAGCTTCAACCGCGACTACCGCACGCCGATCGAAAAACATGGCAACAGCGAGCGGATGCGGCACCTGACGGCTCGCATAAAACCCTTCTTGCTAAGGCGCAAAAAAGAGCAGGTGGCGACCGAGCTACCGGCGAAAACCGAGATCATCCATTGGGTCGAACTCAATGATGCCCAGCGCGACGTGTATGAAACCGTGCGCGTGGCGATGGACAAGAAGGTCCGCGACGAAATCACCCGCAATGGCGTGGGTCGCAGCCAGATCATCATCCTCGACGCACTGCTGAAATTGCGTCAGGTCTGTTGCGACTTGCGTCTGGTGAACATGACCCTGACGGCCAAGGCTCTGCGTGCTGGCAGCGGCAAACTCGCGAGCCTGATGGACATGCTGGAAGAGTTGCTCAGCGAGGGGCGCAAGATTCTGCTGTTCTCGCAATTCACCTCGATGCTGGCGTTGATCGAGCAAGAGTTACAGCAGCGCGAAATCGGATATTCATTGTTGACCGGCGACACCACCGACCGACGCACACCGGTCAGGCAGTTCCAGGACGGTAAAGTACCGCTGTTTCTGATCAGCCTGAAGGCGGGCGGGACCGGGCTCAATCTCACCGCCGCGGACACGGTGATCCATTTCGATCCATGGTGGAACCCGGCGGTGGAAAACCAGGCGACCGACCGCGCCTATCGGATTGGCCAGGACAAACCGGTGTTCGTCTACAAGATGATCGCCAAAGGCACGGTAGAGGAAAAAATTCAGACGCTGCAGCAGGAAAAAGCCGCACTGGCAGGTGCCGTTCTGGAAGGCGGAACCACCGGTGGCTGGAAGCTTGAACAGGGCGATATCGAGGCGTTGTTCGCGCCGTTGCCTGTTTCCCAATAACACAGCGTCGACTTTTCGCGAGCGGGCTCGCTCCCACAGGGGGGAACTTGACCGAAGTGGGGGCCAGCCTCGCTCGCGAACGTTGCCCGTTAAATGCTGATCACCTCAGCGTTTTTCCAGCTTATCCGGCAGCGGCGCGAACAGCGCTTCGATGTCGTCACTCTGCAGTTTCCAGTCACCGGTGGTGCGGCCGTCCAGTACGCCCGCCGCCAGGTCGGACTTTTCTTTTTGCAGGTGCTGAATCTTCTCTTCGACGGTGCCGCGAGCAATGAGCTTGTAGACGAACACCGGTTTTTCCTGGCCGATGCGGTAAGCGCGGTCGGTGGCCTGGTTCTCCGTCGCTGGGTTCCACCAGGGGTCGTAGTGAATCACCGTATCGGCTTCGGTGAGGTTCAAGCCCACACCACCAGCCTTCAGGCTGATCAGAAAAATCTGACGCTTGCCGCTCTGGAAGTCCTTCACCGGTGCGCGGCGATCGCGGGTCTGGCCGGTGAGGATGGCGTACTCGACGCCGCGCTTTTTCAGTTCGTCTTCAATCAGCGCCAGCATCGAGGTGAACTGCGAAAACAACAAGATCCGCCGATCTTCCTCAAACAGTTCTTCGAGCATTTCCATCAGGCTGTCGAGCTTACCCGAGGTGCTGCCCCGGGCCGGCAGCGCGGCTTCGTTGACCAGGCGCAAGTCGCAGCAGACCTGACGCAACTTAAGCAGTGCCTCAAGAATGATGATCTGGCTGCGTGCCACGCCTTTGCGGGTGATTTCGTCGCGAACCTTCTTATCCATGGCCAGGCGCATGGTTTCATAGACGTCACGCTGGGCTTCGTTGAGCTCGACCCAATGGATGATCTCGGTTTTCGGCGGCAACTCGGTGGCCACTTGTTCCTTGGTACGACGCAACAGGAAAGGTTTGATCCGACCGTTGAGGTGCTGAAGTCTGACGTCGCTGGCGTGCTTTTCAATCGGCACGCGGTAATCGCGGTTGAAGCTCTTCACATCGCCGAGCCAGCCCGGCAGCAGGAAGTGGAACAGCGACCACAACTCACCCAAGTGGTTTTCCAGCGGCGTGCCACTCAGGCACAAGCGCTGGCGCGCATTCAGTTCGCGGGCGGCTTGGGCGGCTTTGCTGGTGGGGTTCTTGATGTACTGCGCTTCATCCAGCACCAATACGTGCAAGGGCTGCGCGGCCAGGCGTTCGACGTCTTTGGGAAGCAGTGCGTACGTGGTCAGGATCAGGTCGTAATCGGCCAGGTGCTCGAAGTGTTTCTTGCGCGTGGCGCCGTACAACGCCAGGACCTTCAACTGCGGGGCGAAGTGCGCCGCCTCGTCGAGCCAGTTGGGGATCAGGCTGGTGGGCATCACCACCATGGCCGGGCGATCAAGGCGCCCAGCGATTTTTTCGCTAAGAATATGCGCCAGGGTTTGTAGGGTTTTGCCCAGGCCCATGTCGTCCGCGAGTATGCCGCCGACTTCCAGTTGTCGCAGCGACTGCATCCAGCTGAGGCCTTCCAGTTGATAAGGTCGCAACGTCGCGTTCAAACCTTCCGGGGCGGCGGCGCTGTAATCCTTGATGTCGCGCAGCCGCTGGGCAAAGGTGCGGATTTGCTCGCCACCTTCCCACAACAGCGGCATGCCTTCGAGCGGATTCAGGCGAATCGCATCGGCCTTGCTCAGGCGCAGGCTGGTCTCGCCGGACTCCTGCAAGTAGAACTCGCCGAGGGTGGCCAGTACCGGTTTCAAGCGCCCGAGAGGCAGGGCGACCTGCAGCGGCCCGTGCTCGGAGTTCGGGCGGTGCGGGATGTTGACCAGAATCAATTCATCGTCGCGGCGCCGGGCCAGGCGTTCCGGGTTGAGGATTTCCGCGTGGGAACGCATCAGGTTGAGCAGGATCGGCAGCAGGCTCAGGCGTTCGCCGTTGACGATGATCCCCAATTCCAGATCGAACCAGTCGCGCTCCGGGGCCTGTTCGACGGTGGCGTACCAGTCATCGACGGCGGTCAGATCGAAGCCAAAGTCGTCGTCGATCTGCAGCTCCCAGCCTTGAGTGCGCAGCTTGGGTAACTCGTTAAGGGTGAAGGTCAGCCAGGCGCTGTCATTGACCATCTCGTAGAGTTCGCCGGCACTTTCCGGCAGCGCCTTGCTTTGCCGCGTGGCGATCTTGAAACCAAGGATGCGCAGTTGCTCCCGGTAGGTCTGTTCGACCTCTGGGTGGCGTTTTATCCGTAAGGTTTGGGTTTCCTGGCGGATCAGCACGTCGGCATTTTTCTGCCCAGCGACGTATTCGTCCAGGTAGCTGAAGGACAGTGCCGCGCGATGCTGGATATAGCGCTGCATCTTGCCGTTGCGCGGTTCGAAGGCGCTGAACTCGATGCTCGCCAGCCACAGGCGCGGCACCGGTTGCACGTTCTCCACCAGCACTTGCGGCGGTGCCTTGGGGTTGCGGTTCTCCAATACAGCCTGGAGTTTTTCCAGCAGTTGCGCGTCTTTGGCGGCGGCCGGGTAATCTAGGGTGTCCTGCACTTGCAGCAGTACCGCCGCGCAGTGTTTGCAGTTGAGGCGGACCGGACAGGTGCAGTTGGCGTCCACCAGCAACAGGGTGCCTTTGGCTGACTCGCGCAGGTGAATCGTCTGACGGTAAACGTTGCCGCCGGAGCCTTCGCAACTGGCGGTCAGCGTGCTGTCGCCAGCCTCGACAATCCGCACCCGGTTCTCCTGGGCATAGCGCCGGCCTCGCTCCAGGCTCTGTTCCTTGAATCGGCTGACCCAGGAAGGTCCGAGGGGTTTGCTCAGGGGCGAGGACATAGAGGCGTCAATCAGTCCGGAATTTCATCGGGTACTGGCCGAGGCGCAGGAGCGGTCAGGGAGGTGATCTTGATCAACAGGCCGAGGTGGCCGTTGTCGAGAAAATTCAACTGGCCGTTCTTGGTATGGCTGTCCTGTTTCAGGCGTTCGCTGGCGGTGACCAGGCCGTTGGCGTCGATTTGATTGACCCAGAAATCGGCGCCGACATCGGTGAAGCGCCCGAGCTTCATTTCCAGCGTGCCCTCGATCGGGAACTGGCCGAACTGTTCGACGCCATCGCTGATCGCCACTTTGGTTGGCGTTTCGCCGAGAGTCTGCTGCCAGGCCTTGTGCAACAACACTGTGTATTGACTGCTGGCGGTGAGCTTGTCCACTTCGCTCTTGAGGCTCGGCGTGCGCTGCGCATCCGGGCCGACGCGCTGGGCGCCCGCTGCCCAGTCTTCCGGCGCCGCGCGGCTGACGATGGCCGGCACGGCATTCTGGCGCACCAGAATCATTTCAACCTGGTACAGGTCATCGGCAAACGCCGTGGGTGCGATCAGCGTGATCAGCAAGGTCAGCGAGCGAAACAGGCGCATGCGGCGTCCTTCAAGCAGTTTTCGGGAGGAGGTGCTCAAACAGCGCCTCGACAATATTAAAGCGCTCTTCCGGGCGCTCCATCGGCACCATGAATTTGAACATCGTGGCGCCTTCGAATTTGTAGCGTTTAGGCTGGCTCTGGATCAGCTTGATCAGCACCAGAGGGTCAACCGGGGTCTGCGCCTCGAACTCGATCCGGCCACCCTGCGGCCCGCCGTCGACCTTTTTGATCCCCAGTTGCTCGGCCTGCAGTTTGAGCAAGGTCATGCGCACCAGGTTCTTGGTCGGTTCCGGCAACAGGCCGAAGCGGTCGATCATCTCCACTTGCAGGTCTTTCAAGCCTTCCTCATCGGTGGCCGAGGCGATGCGTTTGTAGAGGATCAGCCGCGCATGCACGTCCGGCAAATAGTCTTCGGGAATCAGCGCCGGCAGGCGCAGGTTGATTTCCGGACCACCGCCCAGCGGTTGATCGAGGTTCGGTTGCTCGCCCTTGCGGATCGACTTCACCGCGCGTTCGAGCATTTCCATGTACAGGGTGAAACCCACGGCCTGGATCTGCCCGCTCTGGCCGTCGCCGAGCAATTCACCGGCACCACGGATTTCCAGGTCGTTGGTGGCGAGGACGAAACCGGCACCCAGGTCCTGCGTATTGGCGATCGCCTCCAGGCGCTTTTCGGCGTCGCTGGTGATCTGCTGGCGCGGCGGCGTCAGCAGGTAAGCGTAGGCCTGGTGGTGACTGCGCCCGACCCGGCCACGCAACTGGTGCAGTTGCGCCAGGCCGAACTTGTCGGCGCGCTCGATGATGATGGTGTTGGCGCTTGGCACGTCGATGCCGGTCTCGATGATGGTCGAGGCGATCAGCACGTTAAAGCGCTTGTGGTAGAAATCGCTCATCACCTGTTCGAGTTCGCGCTCGCGCATCTGACCGTGGCCGATGCCGATCCGCGCTTCCGGCACCAGTTCGGCAAGGTCGGCGGCGCATTTCTCGATGGTCTTGACGTCGTTGTGCAGGTAATACACCTGGCCGCCACGCAGCAATTCGCGCAGCAGGGCCTCTTTGACCGTGCTCTTGTTTTGCTCCATGACGAAGGTGCGCACCGACAAACGTCGCGCCGGCGGCGTGGCGATGATCGACAGATCGCGCATGCCTGACACCGCCATGTTCAGCGTGCGCGGGATCGGCGTCGCGGTCAGGGTGAGGATGTCGACTTCGCTACGCAGAGCTTTGAGCTGCTCTTTCTGGCGCACACCGAAACGGTGTTCCTCGTCGATGATCACCAGCCCGAGGTTTTTGATTTTCACGTCATCCTGCAGCAACTTGTGCGTGCCGATCACGATGTCGATCTTGCCCTCGGCCAGCTCGGCGACCGCCGCGTTGACTTCCTTGGCCGACTTGAAGCGACTCATCACCTCTACAGTCACCGGCCAATCGGCAAAGCGGTCGCGGAAGCTGTTGTAATGCTGTTGGGCGAGCAGGGTGGTGGGCACCAGGATCGCCACCTGGCGACCGCCGTGCACCGCGATGAAAGCCGCGCGCATCGCCACTTCGGTCTTGCCGAAACCCACATCGCCGCACACCAGTCGATCCATTGGCTTGGGCGCGAGCATGTCGGCGCGCACGGCATCAATGGTGGTCTGCTGGTCCAAGGTTTCCTCGAACGGGAAACCGGCGCTGAAGGTTGCGTAATCGGCTTTCGGATCGGCGAAGGCGTAGCCCTCGCGGGCGGCGCGGCGGGCATAAATGTCGAGCAATTCAGCGGCAACATCGCGAACCTGCTCGGCGGCCTTGCGCTTGGCTTTCTGCCAGGTCTCGGAACCCAGGCGATGCAGGGGCGCGAGGGCGTCGTCGCTGCCGGTGTACCGGGCGATCAAATGCAGGTTGGCCACCGGCACATACAACTTGGCACCTTCGGCGTACTGCAAGGTGAGGAATTCGGCGGCCTGGTTGTCGATCTCGAGGATCGTCAGGCCCAGATACCGGCCGACGCCGTGGTCGATGTGCACCACCGGCGCGCCTTCGCGCAGTTCGGTGAGGTTCTTGATCACCGCGTCGTTGTTGCCATCGGCGCGCTTTTCGCGGCGCCGGCGCTGCATCACGCGCTGACCGAACAGCGGGCTCTCGGCCACCAGCGCCAGGGCCGGATCGTCCAGCACCAGGCCTTCATCGAGCGGCGCGATGGTGATCGCCAGGCGATCCTTGCTGGCGACAAAGTCCGGCCAGCTGTCGACGGTTTTCGGCCGCAGCTTCAGGCGCTCCAGCAGTTCCAGCAGCACCTCGCGACGGCCCGCGGATTCAGCTGTGAACAGCACGCGGCCGGGGAATTGCTCGAGGAAGCCGGCGAGCGCCGACAAAGGTTGGGTGGCCTTGGCTTCGATCGCCAGGTCGGGCAGTGCCCGCGCCGGGAAGCGTTCGCGGCCGACGCCGGTTTCCACGTCTTGCTGGCTGGCGACTACCCGCGGCCAAGCCTTGAGGCGGGCGAAGCAATCTTCCACCGGCAGGAACAGCTCGGCTGGCGGTAATAAAGGACGGGAGGGATCGACGCGGCGTTCTTCGTAACGATTGCGCACGTCGTTCCAGAAGTTTTCCGCAGCCTGCTCGATGCCCGGCAGCGAGAACACTTGGGTGTCCTGGGGCAAGTAATCGAACAGCGTCGAGGTCTCATCGAAGAACAACGGCAGGTAGTACTCAATGCCGGCGGGAGTGATGCCGCTGCTCAAGTCTTGGAAGATCGGGCAGCGCCGGAAATCGACGTCGAAGCGTTCGCGGAAACGCGCCTTGAAGCGCGTGACCGCATCTTTCTGCAACGGGAATTCCCGCGCCGGCAGCAGGCGCACGGTCTCGACCTTGTCGATCGAGCGCTGGTTTTCCGGATCGAAGGTGCGCAGGGTTTCGATTTCATCGTCGAACAGGTCGATGCGAAACGGCAGTTTGCTGCCCATCGGGAACAGATCGATCAGCGAGCCGCGCACAGTGAATTCACCGTGCTCGTACACCGTGTCGACGTAACGATAACCGCTGGCTTCCAGGCGCGTGCGCATTTGCTCGACGTCGAGCTTCTGGCCGATGTCCAGCACCAGGCTGCTGCCGAGCAGGAACTTGGTTGGCGCCAGACGATGCAGGGCCGTGGTGATCGGCACCACCAGCACGCCATGTTCCAGTTCCGGCAGCCTATAGAGGCTGGCGATGCGCTGGGAGATGATGTCCTGGTGCGGCGAAAACAGGTCGTAGGGCAGGGTTTCCCAGTCCGGGAAATGCAGCACGGGCAAATCCGGGGCGAAGAAACTTAGCTCCTGCTCCAGGCGTTCGGCACTTTGGCTGTCGGCGGTCAGCAGCAGGGTAAAGCGCTTGGCAGCGCTGGCAGCCTCGGCAATGGCCAGGCTCAGGGCGGCACCGGGCAGGTTGCCCCAGTGCTGTTTACCTGCCGCGGCAGGGAGAAGCGGTAGACGCAGAACGGGCACGGAAGGTTGAGCTCCAAGCGTTGCGACGAAAGTCGACAATTGTAACGGCCCCGGGTGCTGCCTGTCAGTGGCTGATGTGTCTATTACGCGGGTTACGCAAAATGTAGTGGCTTTACCAAAAAATGCCGCTTTTTTGCCAATTATGTAGTGCCGAAACCGCTGGGTGTTACGGAGGGTTACAGACAAGGCAGCGTTATCTTCAAAAATTTGACGGCGCTGAAAGCCGCGTATTTACTGGGCTCGGGCGAGGTGTGATTTTTTTGAACAGAAAATTGTTACCGCTCGCACGACAGGCGCGCATTGCTACGCGAGGCACTCGGCGGCATAATGTAGCCCCTTTTTTCAGCCCCTACATGTGGAAGGTTCCCGTGACTCAGAAGCCCGACCAGTGTCTTGGTGAATGGATCGACCGTGAAGCACTCGCAGAAGCGATGATTCCGCTTATCGGTCAGCTCTACCGCAATAACAACGTGGTGAGCTCGATCTATGGCCGCAGCCTGATCAACCAGTCTGTCATCGCGATTCTCAAAGCTCACCGCTTTGCTCGCCATCGTTCTTCGGACGATAGCGAACTCTCCGTCCACGAAACATTCCCCCTGCTCAAAGCCATGAGCGAGCTCAAGCTCGGCGCGGCCTCGGTAGACCTGGGCAAGTTGGCGTTCAAATTCCGTACCGAAGCCAACGGCCGCAGCGCCGAGCAGTTCGTGCGTGAAGAAATGGCTGACGTGGTTGGCCAGCAAAACGCTTCGGCCCGCAAAGGCACTGACGTCGTCCTGTACGGCTTCGGTCGCATCGGCCGTCTGCTGGCGCGCATCCTGATCGAGAAAACCGGTGGCGGCGACGGCCTGCGTTTGCGTGCCATCGTGGTGCGCAAAGGCGCCGAAAACGACCTGACCAAACGCGCCAGCCTGCTGCGTCGTGATTCGGTTCATGGTTCGTTCAACGGCACCATCACCATCGACGAAGAAAACAACACCATCACCGCCAACGGCAACCTCATCCAGGTGATCTACGCGAAGAACCCGACTGAAGTGGATTACACCCAGTACGGCATCAAAGACGCGCTGCTGGTGGATAACACCGGTGTGTGGCGTGACGCCGACGGCCTCGGCCAGCACCTGGCATGCCCGGGTGTCGACCGCGTCGTGCTGACCGCGCCTGGCAAGGGCAAGCTGAAGAACATCGTTCACGGCATCAACCACACTGAAATCACCGCAGACGACAAGATTGTCTCGGCTGCTTCCTGCACCACCAACGCCATTGTGCCGGTGCTCAAAGCGGTCAATGACAAGTTCGGCATCGTCAACGGTCACGTCGAAACCGTTCACTCGTACACCAACGACCAGAACCTGATCGACAACTTCCACAAGGGCGATCGCCGTGGTCGTAGCGCCGCGCTGAACATGGTCATCACCGAGACCGGTGCTGCCACCGCTGCTGCCAAGGCCCTGCCTGAGCTGGCTGGCAAGCTCACCGGTAACGCGATCCGCGTTCCGACGCCGAACGTGTCGATGGCTATTCTCAACCTCAACCTTGAGAAAGCTGCCACCCGTGAAGAGATGAACGAGTACCTGCGCTACATGGCGCTGCACTCCGATTTGCATAAGCAAATCGACTTCGTCAACTCGCAGGAAGTGGTGTCCACCGACTTCGTCGGCTCGCGCCACGCCGGTGTAGTCGATGCTGAAGCGACCATCTGCCAGGATAACCGCGTTGTACTGTACGTCTGGTACGACAACGAATTCGGTTACAGCTGCCAGGTCGTTCGCGTTATGGAAGACATGGCCGGGGTCAACCCGCCTGCGTTCCCGCGCTAAGTATTAGCCGCACAAGAAAACGCCCCGACTTAGGTCGGGGCGTTTTTGTTTGTATGAATCGCCAACCGGATAAAACTGCTTCTTTTTGGTTCAATCCCGGCGTGTGCTCGCGAGGGATCAGGCGCCGCCAGCCACCGCCGCTTCTGCCGTGCGCAACTCATGCTTGTTGCCACGGAACAACACCAACGTCGCAATCAAACCCAGCACCGCTGCACCGCTGAGCCAGATCCCTGGCGCCGCTTTGTTGTCCAGCACATGGATCAAGTAGGTGCAGGCTGCCGGGGTGAATCCACCAAAGGTTGCAGTGGCCAGGCTATAGGCCAGGGAGAAACCGGTGGTGCGCACTTCAATCGGCATGATCTCGGTCAGGGCCACGACCATGGCGCCGTTGTACGAGCCATAAAGGAACGACAGCCACAACTCGACGATCAGCAAATGGCTGAAGCTTGGGTTGACCACCAGCCACGACAACGCCGGATACGCCGTCAGGATCGCCAGAATCGTCGCCGCCAGCAGGAGGGGTTTGCGACCGATCTTGTCGGACACCGCGCCCATCACCGGCAGCCAGAAAAAGTTCGACAGGCCGATGCACACGGTCACCAGCAAGGCATCAAGGTCCGACAGGTGCAGTTCGGCTTTACCGAAGGTCGGTGTGTAGGCGGTGATCAGGTAGAAAGACACCGTGGTCATCACCACCAGCGCCATGCCGGCGAGGACGATGCCAAAGTTCTGACCGATCGAGCGGACCACTTCCTGCAGGGTAGGGCGATGTTTTCTGGCCTGAAATTCCGGGGTTTCTTCCAGCGAGCGGCGAATCATGAAGATTGCCGGGACGATCATGCACCCCACCAGGAACGGCACGCGCCAGCCCCAGTCGCCCATTTGCTCTGGGCTCAGCCAATGGTTGAGGCCGACACCGAGTAAACCGGCGAACACCACGGCCGCTTGTTGGCTGGCGGATTGCCAACTGACGAAAAAGCCCTTGCGGCCCGGTGTGGAAATTTCCGCCAGGTACACCGAGACGCCGCCCAGTTCCACGCCGGCAGAGAAGCCTTGCAGCAATCGTCCAAGTAATACCAGCAGTGGCGCCGCAACGCCGAGGGTGGCGTAGCCTGGTACACAGGCAATCAACACCGTGCCGGCGGCCATCATCACTAAGGTAATGATCAAGCCCTGGCGACGGCCGTGGCGGTCGATATAGGCGCCCAGGAAAATGGCCCCCAGCGGACGCATCAGGAAACCGGCACCGAAGGTCGCCAGCGACAACATCAGCGAGGCAAACGCGCTATCGGTTGGAAAGAAGGTCTTGGCAATGGCCGTGGCGTAGAAGCCGTAGACCATAAAATCGAACATCTCAAGAAAATTGCCGCTGACAACCCGGAAAATCGCTTGGCCTTTGCCCGTACTCGAGGACATTTGAACCTACTCACTGTGTCTGCTTTATTGGAAATCCCTGATCTAGACGCGTCCTCGCTGTCGCTTGAAGAGAAGGCAGCCTCTGCGAACAGTTTTGTAACCTTATGTGTAACAAGATCGATAGGCAACAACTAGTTAGCAAGCTGCTTAAACGGTAAAGCCATAAAGACAGTGGATTTGAGGCTGTGCAGGAATTAACGCTGAAGGCTGACGCATAATGGCGGCTTTCGAAAACCGCTGGGTGTTGCACATGAGTCGATGCTGGGTCGTGATGGTCATGCTGCTGGCCGCGCTGTCCGGCTGCGGTACCGGCGAGTCTATGGAAAGCTTCAGCGGACCCACCATGGGCAGCACCTATACGATCAAATACCTGCGCCATTCCGGTCTGCC
Organism: Pseudomonas rhizozeae; assembly: GCF_031583775.1. NCBI lineage: Bacteria > Pseudomonadati > Pseudomonadota > Gammaproteobacteria > Pseudomonadales > Pseudomonadaceae > Pseudomonas > Pseudomonas rhizozeae. The sequence continues at coordinate 7,205 of NZ_JAVLSB010000046.1, read as the reverse complement.
GGCAGCGCGAGAGGTTCAGGTCGAGGTCGAGCAGATCCTCGCCGAAGTGGACCGGCAAATGTCCACCTACCGAAGCGACTCGGACATCGAACGCTTCAACGCGCTACCGGCCAACCGTTGTCAGGTCATGCCAGCGCCGGTGCTCGAATTGATCCGCGTCGGCGAACAACTCTCACAACAAAGCGGCGGCTCCTACGACCTGACCGTCGAACCGCTGATGAATCTCTGGGGCTTTGGCCCACAAAGCCGCGAGGAGAAAGTCCCGAGCGCGGAAGCCTTGGCCACCGCTCGCCAGCGCGTCGGTCATCAACACCTGCGCATCGACGGCGAGCAGTTGTGCAAAGACGCGGCGGTAGAAGTCGACTTCAACAGCATCGCCGCTGGCTACACCGTCGACCGTATCGCCGCGCGGCTGGAAGCTCTGGGTATCCACGACTACTTGGCGCAAGCCACCGGCGAACTCAAGGCGTCCGGACACAAGCTCGACGGTTCACCGTGGAAAATCGCCCTTGAAGTGCCTCGGGATGATCAGCAAACGGCACAGCGCATCCTGGCTCTGGACGGTCAAGGCGTGTCGACGTCCGGCGACTATCGGAATTATTTCCTGCAGGACGGCCGACGCTTTTCCCACACCTTTGATGCCCGTACTGGGGAACCGGTCCTGCACACGCTGGCGTCGGTAACGGTCATTAATCCTTCAACCCTGATGGCCGATGGACTATCGACGCTGTTGCTGATTCTCGGCCCTGAACGGGCGTGGGACTATGCCCAAACCCATGACATTGCTGCATTCTTTGTGCTGCGTGCCGATACAGGTTTTGTCACCCGCGGCAGTCCGGCATTTGAGCGGCTGAGCGCCGGGGAAGGCAAATGAAAATGGCCGGATCGGGCATGTTCCGCTGGCGCTGTAGTGCAGGCAAAACTAGCCTACGACGCGACCAAGGGTTAATGTGCCCGGCGTTGACGCTTCTATAGACTGTGTCCGGGTTCTGCATTGACCCCAAATTGTTCCTTCGCGCCGCACGGGTCGGCGCGATTTAGCCGCAGGTGCCGATGGCATCGCGGCCTGTTCTGAGGAGTACGCATGGCTGTCTACAACTACGACGTGGTGGTGCTGGGTTCCGGCCCAGCGGGAGAAGGCGCGGCAATGAACGCCGCCAAAGCGGGGCGCAAAGTGGCCATGGTCGACAGCCGTCGCCAGGTCGGCGGTAACTGCACCCATTTGGGCACCATCCCGTCCAAGGCCTTGCGTCACTCAGTCCGGCAGATCATGCAGTTCAACACCAACCCAATGTTCCGGGCCATCGGTGAGCCGCGCTGGTTCTCCTTCCCGGACGTGTTGAAAAGCGCCGAAAAGGTCATTTCCAAGCAAGTCGCCTCGCGTACCGGCTACTACGCGCGTAACCGCGTCGACGTGTTCTTCGGTACCGGCAGCTTCGCCGACGAGCAAACCATCGAAGTGGTCTGCGCCAACGGCGTGGTCGAAAAACTGGTGGCCAAGCACATTATCATCGCCACCGGCTCGCGCCCGTATCGCCCGGCGGACATCGATTTTGGCCATGCGCGTATTTACGATAGCGACACCATCCTCAGCCTCGGCCACACCCCGCGTAAACTGATTGTCTACGGCGCCGGTGTGATCGGTTGCGAATACGCGTCGATCTTCAGCGGCCTCGGCGTGCTGATTGAACTGGTGGATAACCGCGGGCAGTTGCTCAGCTTCCTCGACTCGGAAATCTCCCAGGCGTTGAGCTACCACTTCAGCAACAACAACATCACGGTTCGCCACAACGAAGAGTACGAACGCGTCGAAGGCTGCGACAACGGCGTGATCCTGCACCTCAAGTCCGGCAAGAAGATCAAGGCCGACGCCTTGCTCTGGTGCAATGGCCGGACCGGTAACACTGACCAGTTGGGTCTGGAAAACATCGGCGTGAAGGTCAACAGCCGTGGCCAGATCGAAGTTGACGAGAACTACCGCACCGGTGTGCAAAACATTTACGGTGCCGGTGATGTGATTGGTTGGCCGAGCCTTGCCAGTGCTGCTCACGACCAGGGTCGTTCCGCCGCCGGCAGCATCGTCGACAATGGCAGCTGGCGGTTCGTCAATGACGTGCCGACCGGGATCTACACCATTCCGGAGATCAGCTCGATCGGCAAGAACGAGCAGGAGTTGACCCAGGCAAAAGTGCCGTACGAAGTGGGCAAGGCGTTCTTCAAAAGCATGGCGCGGGCGCAGATTGCCGGCGAACCGCAAGGCATGCTGAAGATCCTGTTCCACCGTGAAACCCTGGAAGTGCTGGGCGTCCACTGCTTCGGTTATCAAGCGTCGGAGATCGTGCACATCGGCCAGGCCATCATGAGCCAGCCGGGCGAGTTGAACACGTTGAAGTACTTCGTCAACACCACGTTCAACTACCCGACCATGGCCGAAGCCTATCGTGTTGCCGCGTACGACGGCCTCAATCGGCTTTTTTGAGTGGCTCCGGCCGGTGGCCTGAGCCGGCCGGGGATACCGATTTCAGCAATTCTCAAGGGTGGCAGTGGCCAAACCGGGAAAGTCTGTAATCAGGCTGTCAACGCCGAAGTCGGCGAGTCTGCGCATCAGCGCGGGCTCGTTGACTGTCCATACCGACACATGCAACCCCTGACGTTGTGCCTTCTGCAGGCGTTCCGGCGTACACAGGGTCCAGTTCAGCGCCAGAATCTCACAACCGTAGCTTTGCGCGACTTTCAACGGGTCGAGCCAGGCGTATTCGGCCACCAGCCCGCGTGACACGTCTGGCACCAGATCCAGCGCCGCTTTCAGCACTTCGCGGGAGCTGGAGGTGATGGTCACCTTGTCCAGCAAGCCAAAGCGCTGAGCCATTTCACGGATCGCCAACACGGTGGTGGCGGCGCGGGTGCGTGAAGCGCTTTTGACTTCCAGTTGCCAGTGCTCGAAATCGCACTGCTCGAACAGCGTTTCCAGGGTCGGGATCGGGCAGGGCTTGATCCAGCCTGGACCACCCTTGCGTGCGTCGTAGGTCGCCAGATCCGCCGCCATGTGCTCATTGACTTTGCCGCGGCGGTCAGTGGTGCGCTTGAGCGTCGGGTCATGGATGACCATCAACTCGCCGTCCTTGGACAGGTGCAGGTCCAGCTCGCAACGGCGCACGCCGTGCTTGAGGCATTCCTGGAAACTGGTCAGGGTATTTTCCGGTGCTTCGCCTTTGGCGCCGCGGTGGCCGTAGATAAGGGTCACGGTTCTTCCTTAATTAAATGCCTGATTCATTCTGCTCGCGGGCCAGCCGCCGCTCCTGCGCCTGCTTCTGCAGGATGTAGCGGGCCAGCAACTGGCGCTGGGCATCGGTCGGGTGTTCGAACTCGGTGCCAACGTCGTAACCACCGCCCTTGCGGTCACAATGGGTGACTCGGGCGCGCAACAACAGGCCGAGGGCCTGAGGCATCAACACCAGTTTGACCGACAGGCGTGCGCCGGGGTTGATCGGGGTAGGATGCTGGAAGTCCACGCCCCCCTCGGAGATGATCACCGGCTGCGGTTCGCCAATCTGCCCAAGCACCGTCAGGGCCACCACCTGGCTGAGCAGGTCGATGCGTTTGTTCTGGGCTTTGAGGAATGCCGCGGTATTGCGATCGCGCTCGCTGATCTGGCGCAGCAAGTGTTGCGACTCGAATTCGCTCAGGTGCAGTTCGCTGAGCAGATTGAACAGCGGGGAAGTATCCTGCAACACTTCCTGGCCTGCGGCTTCGAGAGCGGACAGGGGCCGAATTTCCAGTGCGATCGAATCCTCGATACGGTAGTATTCGCGGCGATCTTCTTCATCTAATGTCGACATGGCGAACCCATGGTAGCGGCGGTGGTCTGAGTGTAAAGCTGGTTATCGACCCCCGCCACAAGGACGTTCCTTTTCCCTCCGAACAAGCCCCGACATGTTCAGACCTCTCTTCGTATTTATCGGCACGCGTTACACCCGTGCAAAGCGTCGCAATCATTTCGTTTCATTCATTTCCCTGACTTCAATGATCGGGCTCGCCCTTGGCGTGGTCGTGATGATTGTGGTGCTGTCGGTGATGAACGGCTTCGACCATGAGATGCGCACCCGCGTGCTGGGCATGGTGCCCCACGCGACCATCGAGTCCGGTGAAGCCATCAGCGATTGGCCGGCGCTGGCCGCCAAGGTCAAGCAGAACCCGCAGGTGGTCGCCGTCGCGCCCTTTACCCAGATGCAGGGTTTGCTGACCAACAACGGCAAGGTCTCCAAGGTGCTGCTCAATGCCATCGACCCGGCGCAGGAGCGCCAGGTGTCGATCATTGATAATTTCATGCAGCAGGGCAAACTCGACGACCTCGCGCCCGGCGAGTTCGGCATTGTCATCGGTGACAAGGCTGCGACCAAGCTCGGCGCGGCCCTCGGCGACAAGCTGACCTTCGTCGCCCCGGAAGTCACCGTGACCCCGGCCGGCATGTTCCCGCGCATGAAGCGTTTTACCGTAGTCGGCATCTTCCATGTCGGCGCCGGTGAGCTGGACGGCTACCTGGGGATCACCAATCTGCAGGATCTGGCCCGGCTGCACCGCTGGAAGCCGGATCAGGTCCAGGGCCTGCGCCTGAAGTTCGACGACTTGTTCCAGGCACCGCGCACGGCGTGGAGCATTGCCCAGCAACTCGGCGAAAACCATTACTTCGCCCGCGACTGGACTCGCACCCACGGCAACCTTTACCAAGCGATCCGCATGGAAAAAGCCATGATCGGCTTGCTGTTGTTGCTGATTGTCGCCGTGGCCGCGTTCAACATCATCTCGACGCTGGTGATGGTGGTTAACGACAAGAAAGGCGATATCGCGATCCTGCGTACCCTCGGCGCCACGCCCGGGACGATCATGGCGATCTTCATGGTGCAAGGCACGGTGATCGGCGTGGTCGGGACCTTGATCGGCGCGGTGGTCGGGATCTTCGCCGCGCTCAACGTCAGTGCCGCGATCTCAGCGCTTGAAGGCCTGATCGGGCATAAATTCCTCAACGCCGATGTGTATTTCATCGATTACCTGCCTTCGCAAGTACAAAGCCAGGACGTGGTGCTGGTGTGCGCGGCGGCGTTGGTCTTGAGTTTCCTCGCCACCCTGTATCCCGCCTGGCGTGCCGCGCGCACCCAGCCGGCGGAGGCGCTTCGTTATGAGTGAGTCGGGCATGAGTGATAAAGCAATCTTGAGCTGCCGCAACCTGGGCAAATCCTATGAGGAAGGTCCGGAGTCGGTGGTGGTGTTGTCGGGCCTGCAACTGGAGTTGCATCCGGGTGAGCGCGTGGCCATCGTCGGGACCTCGGGTTCCGGCAAAAGTACCTTGCTCAACCTGCTTGGCGGCCTCGATACGCCGACCCAGGGCAGTGTCTGGCTGGCCGGTGAAGAACTGTCGGCGCTGAACGAAAAAAACCGCGGTCTGTTGCGCAATCGCTCGTTGGGCTTTGTTTATCAGTTCCACCATTTGTTGCCGGAGTTCACCGCGCTGGAAAACGTCTGCATGCCGCTGCTGATCGGCAAGACTTCGATCCCGGAAGCCCGTCAGCGCGCCACCGCGTTGCTCGAGCGGGTAGGGCTGGGCCATCGCCTGGAGCACAAGCCGTCGGAGTTGTCCGGTGGCGAGCGCCAGCGAGTGGCAATTGCCCGCGCACTGGTCAACAAGCCGGGGCTGGTAATGCTCGATGAGCCCACCGGCAACCTGGACTCCCACACCGCGCAAGGCATTCAGGATTTGATGCTGGAACTCAGCACCTCGATGCGCACGGCGTTTCTGGTGGTGACCCACGACATGAACCTGGCCCGCCAGATGGACCGCGTGTTGCACCTTCAAGAAGGTTGCTTAACGCCCATTTGATGGGCTGAACCCGGCATTTGAAAGCGTCGGGTCTTTTATTTTTTTACGGTGCCCCAGCCAATGTTCAGACCGTTATCGATCTTTATCGGCATGCGCTACACCCGCGCCAAGCGCCGCAATCGCTTTGTTTCGTTTATCTCGATGACCTCGATGATCGGCCTCGCCCTCGGCGTGCTGGCAATGATTGTGGTGTTGTCGGTGATGAACGGCTTCCAGCGCGAGATGAGTTCGCGAATTCTCGGCATGGTGCCCCACGCAACCATCGTGGGCGTCAACCCGATCAGCGACTGGCAACCGGTGGCCGCCGCCGCGCTGAAGAACCCGGAAGTCACCGCTGCCGTGCCGTTCACCGAGATGGAAGGCATGCTCTCCTACAAGGGTTCGATGCAGCCGATCCAGATCAGCGGCGTTGACCCGGCGCAGGAAGGCAAGGTGTCGATTGTCGCCCAGCACATCGTTCAGGGCCGTCTCGATGCCTTGAAGCCTGGCGAGTTCGGTGTGGTAGTGGGGGAAATCACCGCCCGCCGTTTCCGTCTGAACGTCGGCGACAAAATCACCCTGATCGTGCCAGAAGTCAGCACCGCACCCGGCGGCATCACCCCGCGCATGCAGCGTCTGAACGTAGTCGGCGTGTTCAAGGTCGGCGCCGAACTGGACGGCTCCATGGCATTGATCCACGTCGCCGACGCCGCGCAGATGCAGCACTGGGAACCGAACCAGGTGCAGAGCGTTCGTCTGGCGGTCAAAGACCTGTACGCCGCGCCGCACGTCTCCGGCGCAATCGCCACTGGCCTTGGCGCCGAGTACAAGGCGGACGACTGGACCCACACCCAAGGCAGCCTGTTCAGTGCGATGAAGATGGAGAAGACCATGATCGGCCTGTTGCTGCTGATGATCGTCGCCGTCGCCGCGTTCAACATCATCGCCACCCTGATCATGGTGGTGAATGACAAGGGCGCCGACATCGCGATCTTGCGCACCATTGGCGCCACGCCACGGCAAATCATGGCGATTTTCATGGTTCAGGGCACGGTGATCGGCATTGTCGGTACGCTGATTGGCGGTGTGCTGGGCGTGATCGCCGCGCTTAACGTCAGCGCGCTGGTGGGCTGGCTGGAGCGGGTCAGCGGTCAGCACATCTTCAGTTCTGACGTGTACTTCGTCAGCAATTTGCCGTCGGAATTGCAGGGCGGCGATGTGCTGCTGATCTGCTCGGCGGGCTTTATCCTCAGCTTCCTGGCCACGGTCTATCCGGCGTGGCGCGCGGCGAAAATCGAGCCGGCCACGGCGTTGAGATATTCGTAAGCTCTGAGGCCGCTTTCGCGAGCAG